>JALYQS010000009.1 GCA_030855725.1 bacterium
GTATCATATACGTTGTGGTAGGTTTTCTTCAGGCTCATGCCTCTATAGTAACTTGAAAACCAAGGTTTTCAAACTTTCCTTTATGGAAACGCGTGGCAAGCCACGGGGAATTTTTGGGGATTAAATACTTTATCTACGCCCGAAAATCTCAAGAAGGAGACGAGAAACAAGCTCAGTCTATTCCAGACCAACTCCGAGAAAATGAAGCTGTTGCAAAACGCTATGGAATTAAAACTGTGGGTGTTTTAACCGAAGAAGGATCCGCAAAAGAACCAAACAAGCGACCAATCTTTGAAGAAATGCTCGAGCGTATAAAGAAAGGCGAATCAAACGGCATTATTTGTTGGAACCTTAATCGTCTTTCAAGAAACCCTGTGGATAGTGGAAAGCTCCAATGGATGCTTCAACAGGGCTTAATTCAATCAATCTTAACACCCTCAAGAGAATACAAGCCGACTGACAATGCAATAATCTTTAGTGTAGAGAGTGGTAGTGCAAACCAGTTTATTTTAGATATGAAAGTTGGTGTACGCCGTGGACTAAATAGTAAAATTGCAAAAGGACAAGCACCCATTCTTGCACCACTCGGATACTTGAATACAAAACACGAAGTTCGTGGCGAAAATTACATCACCAAAGACAACGAGCGTTTTGATCTCATCAAGAAAGCGTGGAAGCTGATGCTTACTGGTGAGTACACTATTCCTAAACTTTTGAAAGTAATGAATAACGACTGGGGCATAAGAACACGAAAGACAAGGCATCGTGGTGGTAATCCAGTTAACAAGAGTACGATGTACGGTATTTTTACAAATATCTTTTATACTGGAATGTTTTTATACAGAGGTGTTTTAAGTAATGGTAAGCACGAGCCGATGATAACAACCGATGAGTTTGATAAAGTTCAAATGCTTCTCGGAAAAGCTGGTAAACCAAGAAAAAAGACTCACGCGTTCGCCTATACAGGCACAATGCTATGTGGTGAATGTGGTAGCAGTATTACTGCGTGCGAAAAGACTAAACTCGTAAAATCTACTAATGAATTAAAAGACTATACTTTTTATTATTGCTCACACCGCAAACAAGGGACCGAAAATTGCACCCAGAGGTCATATATACCTGTTGATGATCTAGAGACGATGATAAAAACATATATTGATAAATATACAATTTCAGAAAAATTCCGAGACTGGGCTTTGAAAATTTTACAAGAAGAACATTCCGAGGAAGCGATGGAGAGAGAAGCTATTTACAAGTCCCAACTCAGTGCCCTTGATACTTCACAGAGAGAGTTAGACAGCCTCATAACCATGCGAATGCGTGAGCTTATAAATGATGAGCAGTATGGTATTAGAAAAAAGGAACTTACAGAGAGAATTGTCATCTTAAAACAAAAGGTTACCGAGACACAGTCTCGGGCTAACAATTGGCTACAACACACAGAGAGAGTTTTTGACTTTGCACATACTGCTAAAACCAAGTTTGAGGACCCTAAAACGACCCTAGACGAGAAGAAAGGGATACTTATGGAACTCGGTTGGAACCACACAATAAAAGACAAAAAACTCTTGATTTCACAGTGTATTTGGCTAGAACCGATAGCAGAAAAACGAAAAGCCGTAGAAAGTGAAATAAGTCGGTTGGAACTGGAGAAACTCATACAGGGTAAAACAAAACACACTTCTTTCGAAGTGTGTCCAGTCTTGCGCGGACTAGTGGACGAAGTGGGAACTGCGGTTGTGCTTCATTATATGGCACAAGGTCAGATTTAGTTTATTGATCTGGCTCCGAACCTGGGACGATGTTCGACAGGAAATAAAGCAAGCCAATTAATTCTCTCTTCTCTAGCAATGTTTTATTTAATATTGAAGAGTGTGAGGCAATCTCATGCTTTCTGTAATCTCTATGTTTTCAAGTTCTATATTACTATTTTGCATGGATTGCACTATAAATCCAAGCATCATGGCAGAATGCTCAAATACACATAAATAATCAGGAAGGGTTGATTTGAATATATTAACGGCATGATGATCTTCAAATACGCTACTATTGTACATATCCAGTAACGAATTATCTTTCTCTGTCACGAACACGTTGAATAACATTGGTTGTATGTGGCTCACAAAATGTTTTCCATGTGAGTAAAGCTTCATTTCGTAAGCTTCAGCGTTTCTTAGCAAACATTCATTATATTTTAAAGCTCCCTCGATGGCTACACTCTCTGCATATCCTGTATATAAAAATGAGGTGAATTTAGTATCATCCAATAGCCATTTTTGATTCAAGGCAGTTTTTATCTTTGAAACTATCTGCTCAACATCATACTCTAATGCATGTAAGCCTAGAGCTGTTATCTGAAAAGAGACGTACTTTAAAATTAAAGCGTATCCAGACATATAACTCTCGGACGCTACTAGTGCCTTCTCGCTTTCAGGAGAAAAATAGTACTCTTCATCGCATTCCAACACTCCTGTTTTTGAACTGAACAAGATCACTCTTGTACCCTTACTCTTTGCAAAAGCAACAGGACATTTGTTATCGTTTCTTTTTGCTTCTTGTGAAATATGAATGAGAATATCTTGATCTGAAATCGAACTATATTTTACAAAACTATAAGGATTATAGGGGATGGCTTTGAAAGGAGTTACTTCGTTTAACATTCTTCCTAAGTAGAGAGCCTGGCTATACGACGATCCACTTCCAACAATGTAAATTTTATTAACTGAAGAATCAATAGGAGCAAAATCGTGATCATATTCAAAAGTTTTCTGCACTGCCTCGCCGATCTTCTCGACATGCTCACTGAATTTCATGGTTTAATTCTAAATTTTTTTAGTTTTTAATATAAGCGAACTCTTTTGGCTAACGACTTTAGCAGAAATCAGGCTCGCTGTTTTACAAGCTTCAATGAGAGGCTTATTTAAAGAAATATATTCATACAAAACTGTAGCCACCACTGAATCTCCTGCACCCAGAGCTGATACAACTTTATTTACTTTCACTGCTTTAATTTTCCCATCCCCCTCTTTATCTTTAAAATAAATACCATTTTCTCCGTCTGTAATTACCACCGCTCGAACCCCTGCCGTGCACAGTATATCAAGACAGGCCTCAGTATTAGAAATTTGAAAAGCACTATCAATTTTCTGGATCAGGGCTACAGCCTCTTTCTTGTTGCAAAGAAGAAGATCAATATTTTTTACGTACTCCACAACTTCATCAACACTCTTCCTGCCAGAAAGACTGACGCAAAATTTAATATTGTTATTTACTTTTTTTGCTTTACTGATAGCCACGTACACTGAATTTTCTACTCCAGAAATGACACATATCGTCTGATATTTTGAAATGTCTTTTGGTAATACATTGTCTGTTAGTCTTGGAATTCGATTCGCATCAAAAATAGGTTCAGAGGAACCATCAAAAAGGGAAAAATACACACCTGTTACATTTTCTTTACTAGACGGAGATACTAATTTTATACTATTATTCTTTAACTCTACTCGGATTTTTTTACTATATTCATCTTTACCTATAGAGCTAGATAAAGAAACAGGACCTCCCAGAGTAGAAATATTCGTAGCGATATTGTATCCCTTACCACCTGTCATTATGTAAGCTTTATTTGTAGACTTTTGAACTAAAATATCGAGGACCGTAGTTCCGATTATTAAAATTTTATTATTTCTTAAATCCATACATCTTCTATACTATACAAAAAAGGCTATAAATACAAATGAATGTACTTATAGCCCTATTATCTAAAATCACATTTTACACCAAAACGAATTTCGCATTTAAACCTTCTGCGAATGCACCGTCAATCTCGAAATGGTCTCCGACATACAGTGTCATCTTCGGAATACCAAAGTAGTCTGCTGCTTCCTGGTAGGCCTCAACGTGAGGCTTGGTTTTGCCTGATACACTCACCTTCTTTCGGGTCTTTACGCAAAATGCATAATCGGCGCAAATGACGTATGCAAAGAAACGAGTCAGTTTGTGTTTTTTCAAAACTTTCAAAACAACATCAAGATGATTGTTTGAAACAATTACCTTAGTGTTGTCATTGATACTTTTAACAAGATTGATGCCTTTGGCAATTGGTATCACCTGATGCACCTCCCTTAAAAAGTATTCGGTCTTAAAGACACACAAATTTTTCACGAAGTAATTATCATCCATCTCCGCAATTAGATTTTTTTCTCTCAGAAAAGCAAGAATTCTGCTTGCCGACTGTTTCATTGTAAGTCCCGAATTACTTGGAATGGTTGTAACATCCAGACCCGTAACCCCCATTTGCTCTAGGGCGTAATTCCATGACAAGCGATGGAGCTGTGATGTTTTGAACAATGTATTATCAAAATCAAACCCCTCAGTTTCCTCAAAGTGTGTATCTTCAAAAATAATCCGTTTGACTCGGTTAACGACTCGGCTGTTGTCGTCAAGACCGAAACACGTGACGTAGTCACCAATAGGCATGACGTACAACATGTCAGGTGATACGATTACTTTCTTTGAAGTATTACTCATTTCAGAGATGGCTTGTATTTCAACAAGGTTGGCCTCGGCAACAGCAAAAGAAACTTTTTTGTAATATTTGGCAATAGATTTTGAAAAAACCACAATTGAGTAACCAGTGGTGAAGTTGTTATCTACTACCAAAATACTGTTGCTATTACTCAGAACTTCTTTCAGAAAGAAATCTGGTATTACCGTGTCGAGCCTGTCTTCTTTTATAAGTCCGTCTTCGTCAAGAATGTCAGAAGGGATAACACCTTTCTTCATTCTGTTGTAAGAAAAAAGGCAAGGTACAGTAGCATTGAAAACAGCCTGCTCTTTAGTGTAGATGCTGTATGCCCTAATGGCGTATGGGATTTCAATCCCACCATAGAACATAGACACGCAAACGTCGAATCTTTCTCTTTTCAAGGAAATTTTATGAGCCATTCTTAATAATGTTTTAGCACTATCAAGCTCACGAACTTTCCCCAGAATATGTAAATTCAACATTTTGCTTATCTTTTTGAGCCTGTCTAAGTGTGGGAGGTCATACAGGGAAGTTTTCACGTCCATAAAAGACTTCACAATCATCTCCCAGCTCATCCTGACAATTTTGTCTAAGGTGTACCAATCTTCCTTGTCAAAGACAACATGCCCCGAAATAGAATCTTGCACATACGAATACATAATTTGGAAAACTATGTTTTTGAAATGTTCAAGAACCATGATACCCAGAATGAGGGGCACCTCTCCTTTAGCGCGAGTCAAGAAGCGAAGCATACTTATCTCTTCTGATAAGAACTTTTGAAAAAGATTCCTCAACGTTTCACTGTTTTCGTATTGAAACATTGGATAATACTTTTTGCCTCGCAAAGCAACACATTGTCCCCTCCTGTGACTTTCATAAAAAGCCACCCTTGAGTTCATGTACTCGAGAACATACTTTTCATCTGTACCCCCAAACAGCTTTTTTACCGCAGTAATGCATTCTTTGTATTCTTTTAATAGTATACAAGGATTGCCAGCGTCGTCTGAGGAATTCAACAGGTATTTCGTGTCGAATGGATACTTAGTCTGCACATTGAGCATGAATTTTCGACGTAAATCTTCTATTGAAGGTACTCCATTTATAGGACCCAAATTAATGTGGGTGTGTTGTTCGAAGAAATTTTTAGCAATCATGATAGGTATTTAATTGTGAGATGGATGTAAATTCCCTAATTTTTAAGGAACTTTGTCTGTACTTTACAATAACCTTAAATAGTAAAAAAGTCAAATTATCATTCGGAAAGACATCTCAAGAGATGCTAAATTCCAAAATAGCTTACATCTCGTAGTTTAAGATCAGTTGGAACTGGAAAAAATTATACAATATAAAACAAAACACACCTCTTTCGAGATGTGTCCAGTCTTGCGCGACCGAGCGGATTTGAACCGCCAGCCTCCCGCGTGACAGGCGGGTGCTCTAACCAGTTGAGCTACGATCGCAATTTCAAACACTACAGACTTCTTCAAATTACCATAATATCATCCATATTACCAGGTAATGTGTCGGCGACAGGGATTGAACCTGTGACCTGAGGCTTATGAGTCCTCCGCTCTACCAACTGAGCTACGCCGACAAAAAGCAAACTGCTCATTTAGCAAAGTAACCTACTGGGTTTGCTTTTGAAGCATTTTACTATCTCTTCGAAATAAGTGACAAAGAAACCTGTCACGTTTCGACTTGTTGCGGGGTTTGGAATCGAACCAAAGTCTCAAGGTTATGAGCCTTACGAGATACCACTTCTCTACCCCGCTATATAACTTATAAAACAAATACTATTTAAGACTAGTAAGCTCATAACCTTGGTTATTCGCGCTATTAGTCTTTTCGAGATACCAATTCTCTACCCCGCTATATTACCAATAAAACAAAACTATTTAAAAGTGCCTTTTAAGGCACTTGTTTATTCTACTTAAAATCCGCAAAAAAGCAACTTAAATCGAACTAGACATATCCAAACTCGAGGAAAATTTGCTCGTAGAGAGCAATGACTCTTTTCGCCTCGCGTTGTGAGAGTTGGTAAGATGTGCCCTCATGCGCTATTCTGTTTCGTATAGTATGTACTTCCCAAGCAGCTGAAAGACTGCGAAATTCGTCGCGATCTACTGACTTTAATTTCTCACCCAATCCATCGCCTTTGAAACCCATATCTGTCATTAAAGCAAAAAGCATTTCATCCGCATCGATAATAGATAGCTTCCAGTCAGCCGAACTTTCGGAATATAGATGCTTTAACACGTTTTCCCAGCGTTCGTTTTTTGGTCTACCACTACCACTTTCTTTTTGCGCCTTCTTCTCCTCCATTTCTTTATGCCTGTGAGCGTACTCGTGTATCTCATGATGGATATGTTCGTGTTCTTTTTTTCGAAGCTCGAACATCCGAACAATAACGTAAGCAATAATCGTTATAAAAATAAGTAGAAATAAATACAGCAGGTCAGTAAGGAATCCAGCGAAAATATCAAAATGATTAGAAGCCAGATCCGCTCCAGTACTAGCGCCTCCGACATCTCCTCCTCCATTATTTATACCATTTAAGGATCCACTCCCCCCATCATTCCCACCGAAAGTTCTACGAAAAAATTGATATATTTTATTAAAATAATATTCTACATTGATAAACTTCGGATCAGCAGAAGGAGGAAAAAGAGTCCTGTCGGTATAAACATTGTTGTTTAAATTTAATGGATCCATAGATTTAACTTTATCTTATTGTCTCAAATTTTTTACCAATTTCAAACAATTTGTCTTCACAGAAATGTGGAGCAGTAATCTGTATAGAGAAAGGCAGTCCTTCTTTTGAAAATCCAGCAGGTACCGCCATAGAAGGTGTACCGGTCAAGTTTGCTGGGGCATTGAATAGGTCACACAAGTACATTGCCACAGGGTCACTCATCTTCTCACCTAGCTTGAAAGGTAGAAATGGAACTGTCGGAGTCATTATGAAATCTACGAGTCTGAAAGCTTCGTCAGTCTCTCTCATTATGGCACGTCTGACTTTCCAAGCTTTGTTGTAATAAGCGTCATAAAATCCATGAGAAAGGACATAGGTACCGAGGATTACACGCCTTCTGGTCTCTTTGCCGAAGCCCTTGGAGCGGGATTTCTTGAACATTTCCGAGATATTTTCCCCTTCTACTCGAGCGCCATATCGCGCGCCATCAAAACGAGAAAGATTCGTAGAAACTTCTGCTGGCATAATTATATAATACACTGCTAAAGAATATTTAGAATAAGGCAACTTTATGTCCACAATTTCATATCCATCTTTTTTAAATTTCTCTACGGATTCTTTAAAATTCTGCATTATATCAACAGGCAGTCCTTCTTCAAATAAATGCCAAGGCACGCCAATTTTTTTAGATGTAATATTTTTCATTGGAGTTCTGTCTTCATCTCTAATAGAAGTGGCGTCATTCTTATCATTTTTGAAAAGGACTTTGAAAACTATCTCTACGTCCTTCACAGTCTTTCCCATCGGAGAAACTTGGTCAAGTGAATTCGCCATCGCTATTACTCCGTATCTAGAGATCCCCCCATATGTGGGTTTAATAGCAACTAGGCCACAGAAGGCCGCGGGCTCACGAGCTGACCCACAAGTTTCGGTACCGAGAGAGACCAGAGCCATGTCCGCAGCCACAGAGGCCGCTGAACCACCAGAAGTTCCTCCTGGAACGCGGGTTAAATCATAAGGATTCTTCGACGGTCCGTAGGCAGAATATTCAGTAGAAGAACCCATGGCGAATTCATCCATGTTTACCCGTCCGAGAAATACTGCTCCGGACTTTTTTAATTCTGTAATTACGGTAGCGTCATAAGATGCAACATAATGCTCAAGTATTTTTGACCCGGCGGAAAAAGTTCTACCTTCAATCAGAATGTTGTCCTTAATAGAAAAAGGTATACCTGTGAGAATGCTTTCTTTGCCCTCAGCGAACATTTTCTGAGCTACATCTGCTTGCTCAAAAACATCTTTATAAACTTCTAAGTATGCGTGAATATCGCCATCTTTTTCTTTAATCATAGCCAAATAGGCTTCTGCTAAATCTTTGCAGGAATACTCACCTTTCTTTATACTTGCGTGAGCTGTCTCTATTGTTAAATTTTTTAAATCTATATTCATATTATAAAATCTTTTTTACTTTCAAAAAGTCGTCCTGCGAGTCTGGGAACTGACTCATAATTAAATCTCTCGAAAAGTCTGGGGCATCCCTTTCAATATCCTCACGCCAGATATTTACGTGTTGATACTCTACCTCCATTTCAGCGGGCAAGTCTACGTCTTCAATCTGTTTAATGTATGCCAAAATGCTTTCCATGTCGGAGATAAGATTTTCTTTTTCTCCATGGGAAAGTTCGATTTTTCCAAGCTCAGCTAGGTTTTCTACGTCTTTTAAGTCCATGGTTTGAGTATAGCAAAATATGCCTAACAAATAAACAGAATATTATTGTAGTGGTAGGATTGTGCTAGGTCTTGCCTGGCACAGAATCATTACAACAACTTAACCATTCGAATATTTCTTGTATAAAATTATTTTTATTTGGAAAATAGCTTGGAAAGTCTTTCAGGGTTAATATTTTATTTTGTATCCTATAGACACTGAGGTGGTCCAAATAACTTGAATAAAAATAACCATTTAAAAAGTTAATGGCATTTTTCTTGTCTTGGACACCCTTTTCTTTCCAGTCTTTCTGAATAAGTTTAATTGGATTTAAATGTATATATGAAAATATATATTTTAAATATCTATCTTCAGTTGCATAATGCGACTTAAACTTTCCTTCAAATAACCCACCTGTTCTTTTATATTTTTTATTGTAATACATAGAGTAAGCAGTGCTTAATTTTTGCATAAATTTACTGATTCCACCCTCAATTTTTTCAGTTATCAACATATGAAAATGATTTGGCATTAAAACATAAGCACCAATTGACACTAATTGTTCCCCTCTTTCAAATTCATAAGCACTCATATCTTGAACTCTATTAATTAAATAAATCCTAAAATTATTCACAGAATTACAAGTATACAAAAGAGTTATAAATCTCGAATAATCTTGCTTGTCGTGAAATATTTTTTGTTTACTATTACCGCGATTGTATAAATGATAGTATTCACCCGACACGAAGGAAACTTTTCGAATAGACATAAAACCATTATAACAAATCCACAGTGTGCCAGGCAAGACCTAGCACACAGGATTCTCTTATAAAGAAGAAAAGATCCAAAAATTCTGCAAACTACCTAGCTAGCTCTGCTTTCGTTTTAGGTCCTACAATTCCATCTCCATCAAGGTTGTGAACAAGTTGAAACTTGATCACTGCTTTATGGTAAGAACTCCGAATTTGTTAGTCTCCTCTTCAGGAGAACCAGGGCCAGTTACGGCTACGGTATAGCCTTTACAGTTTAAGATTTTCTGAAGGATGAGCACCGCATTGTGTTTTATATTTAGTTTTAATACCGGAGCTGTGCTAGGAAAAAACAAACAAACGTTCGTATTAAAAACTATTGGAGGTGTAGGAGGAGTCATGATAGGAGTAACTATTGCAGCAATAGTCGGGGCAAGCCATGGAGGTGTCCAATTTATTGAGAGCGTGGTGCTTGGGGCAGCGACTGCTCCGTGCGCTTCTAACACAATAACAGACGCAGCAGAGAGAGAACCTATGGCCCCCGGCGAGGGCAACTCAATCAAAGCCTCACTGCTGTCTGAGACAGTTGTGATCGTTCCTCCATTTAAAGAAAGTGCAGAAAGAGAAGTATAGTCCAGCCGCAGGGCTGAATCTCCTGGTTGAACGTTATATCTAAAAGCAAGGGTTGCTGTTCCGCTTCCGGAGATATATGTTGCTAGTTTATTTACCTCTCCGGTCTCAAGTAATAGAGTCGGGGTACCAGTAACAGTGACGGCGCTGCTAAAAGTAAGAGTTAAATCAAAAGACATACCAGGAGTATACGAGCCCGAAGGACCGGATACAGTAGAAATAAAGGCTGTTGGAGTGATACTGAAAATTTTTATGCTACTAGTATCTTCAGAAACAAACAATCTTTGGTTTCCTACATCATACTCAAGCCCGCTAGTGTAATTGGCAGAAGATTGACTAACTTCATATGAGTCTGAAATAAAATCAGATTGGCCCAATACATTAATGGCTGACTCTCCATTAATAATATATTTGACATTAAATACAAGTACGCGGTTATTGCCGTTATCTGTAACATACAAATTATTATTAGTTGTATCGTATGTAATCCTAGTAGGATAATTCATCCCAGACTGGGTTAGAGCTGAAGCACTTGAAATGAAGTCGGCTTGCCCTAAAACATTCACTGCGTTTTCACCGTTGGTGATAGAAGTAACGTCAAAGATCTTAACTCTATTGCCTCCGCTTTCCGATACAAACAAACGGCTATTCACCGAATCATATGCAACATCAGATGGCCCATTCAATCCCGACTGAGTATTGGCAGAATTAGATCCAGTAAATGTGGTCTGCCCCAAGACATTCACTGCGTTTTCACCGTTGGTGATAGAAGTAACGTCGAACACCTTCACTCTATTTCCGTCTCGTTCTGCAAGAAACAAAAGACTGTTTAAAGAGTCATAAGCCATTCCGTTAGCTGAAACTAATGTTGATTGCGTATTTCCGTATGAACTCGAAGTAAAATTCGTCTGCCCCAAGACATTCACTGCGTTTTCACCGTTGGTGATAGAGGCAACATCAAAGACAAGAACACGACTAGGATATTGCCCGGACACAAAGAGTCTGTTGCCTGTCGCATCGTATTCAAGCCCTTCAGGATAATTCATCCCAGACTGGGTTAGAGCTGAAGCACTTGAAATGAAGTCGGCTTGCCCTAAAACATTCACTGCGTTTTCACCGTTGGTGATAGAGTCAACATCAAAGACAAGAACACGATTATTGCCGCCATCCACCACAAAGAGTCTGTTGCCTGTCGCATCGTAAGCAAGGGACCGCGGTTCTTGAATAGTAGATTGATTGATGGATTCTGAATTAGTATAAAAATTGGCTTGACCTA
Organism: bacterium; assembly: GCA_030855725.1. Lineage (GTDB taxonomy): Bacteria > Patescibacteriota > Minisyncoccia > Phycocordibacterales > UBA9973 > UBA9973. The sequence goes on from JALYQS010000009.1 coordinate 11,584, forward strand.
AGACGTTGTCCGGAACTCTATCTGGAAAGGTGTTGTCTAGGTTTAAATTGTAGACAAGCACACGGCCATTATGCAGTTCTGCCACAAAAAGGCGATGATTTGCGGAATCTAGCGCAACGCCTCAAGGAGAACTAAATCCGAATTTATTGGGGCCATCGTTCTCTCCGCTCTTTGTATACACCGGCACAGGATTAGTAAAGCTAGTCTGGTCGTATTGACCGAGGAGGTCTACTGCGGGGATTCCGTTAATCAAGGCGAAAGATGCTTGGGGAAATAGAGTGATGGCTGTTATGCCAACGACAAGAACTTTGATGAAAAATACAAAATATTTCATGCGTAGATTATATCATGAAATTTATTTCCCAGTCAATGCTTTGATTCTGGTCTCAACAGGGGGATGAGTTGCGAAAAGTCCGCCGATTCTTCTGCCTATTTTATAACCTTTTGGGTCGGCTAAATACATATGCGCTATGGCGCTGGATTGTTTTCGCATCGGTTGACTGTACTTCGAAATCTTTAGCAGCGCGTTCGCCAATCCTTCTGGGTAACGAGTCAGCAGTGCCCCTGAAGCATCAGCAAGAAATTCGCGTTTACGAGATATTGATAGCTGAATGAGCATCGCAAATATAGGAGCCAAAATGGAAAGCACTATTCCTACTATCATCAAAATATTCCCAGATTTGCTATCGTTATCGCTGCCTCGATGTCCTCCAAAAATCATACTACGCATAAACATATCAGCGACAATTGAAACAAACCCTACAAGCACGACCACTACAGTGGAGAGAAGCATATCTCTGTTGCCTATATGGGAAAGCTCATGAGCCATTACTCCTTCGAGTTCGTTTTTTTCTAAAATTGCCAAAAGCCCTGTAGTTGCCGCTACAACAGCGTGATTCTTGTCGCGGCCTGTAGCGAAAGCATTCGGCGCTGGATCGTTGACCACGTAGACCTTCGGCATCGGTAGCCCGGCAGTGATTGAGAGGTTCTCTACAGTGGTGTATAGGTCAAAATACTCTTCCCTACTTGCTGGCTTCGCCCCCGCAAGCTTCAACACTATCTTATCCGAGAACCAATACGAGACGACATTCATACCAATACTAAAGAGCACAAAGAAGTATAGGATACTTGGATTTTGATAGTAATAACTAAAGTACCAGCCGAGAGCAATGACAATGCCGAAAAACACTGTCATCAGCATCCAGGTCTTGGTAATATTTTTTGATTGTTGAGTATATAAGGTGGTCATATATCTATTCTACCATTTTTAATATCGATAGGTTACAACATTAAAGTAGTGGATTACTTCAGGATCATTTCCGAAAACACAAAGTCCTGATTCACTATCGCCAACACATTGAGCATCGCCAGGTGCAAGTAAAGAAATCATTTTACCATTTAAACGGGCAATAAAACTCATTCCTCCTATAACTGGACCATACACCTCGACAGGTGTCGCCCACATTTCAAAATCATATTTTACCCAACCTAACGGCATACCGTCATTTGCATTAGCCCATTGCCATTGCTTTTCAAAATTTTCATCCGTAACAATATAATCCGATGTGCCGATATTATTGTTTTGCTCAATTGTATTTCCCACCAAAGGTGCAGTGTAAACATCTTTGTCTTTCGACATTATCCGAATCGCAACTATCATCAGAATAATTAGAACAAAAAGAAGTGCGGTGTTTAACCTGGACTCATAAAACTTTTTACCCCAATACTTCTTTTCAATATTTTCGGAATTGTTTTCCATATTTTTATTCAATAATAATCGGAATAAGTACAGATTTATCATTTTCTGGTAATCCAGATGGGTTGTCGTTATGAATCTCAAAGTATGCGGGTCCTGATGGAAGTCCAGCAAAGCTGATATTACCTTCGAATTCTACTGGTTCTACGGTCATCCATTCAGTAGTCGCCATTGCATTACTAGCTTTGAGCAACTTCTTGTTGGCGTCTAAAATATTAATCAGAATGTTCGCCTCAAAAAAGTAAGCACCTTTTATAGAACCGCGGTAAGAAAGAATTCCCTTCGGCACTTTGGTGTTGGGTTTAATAGAGAATGACACGAGATCAGCCACGTTTCCAGACATAGGTCTGTTTGGGATAGTAGTAACAATAGGCTCTTCTTTGCTCGGTTCTTCTACTATCGGCACTTCGACTACAGGTGTTTCTTCCGGAGCCACCACTACAGGTGCCTTTCTTTGTAGGAAGAAAATAATCACACCTACAATTACGAGTACAATCACGAATATTATTGTTTTTCCAAATTTTGTCATATCCTTTTTATTTTAATTATTAATCAAACGAAAACTATTTATAAAATTATCGAACTCGGGAACTTCGGTGCAGTAGAGGCATTCAGCGTGTATGAAATAAGCTCGGTCCCCTATTACTGTTACTTTACCAAAGCCTTTCTTGGGACGAGTCCATGTATACGTTGCTATTTCATTACCGTAAAAACGACCTATTGTTGTACTAGAGAATTCTATTGCATCGCCAAAAATTATTTTATAAAGGGTCTTCAGAGACTCAAGTGTCATGCCTTTATCTTTGTAATAAAAGATAGAATAACTTATCATTTCTCCGGGGACGTATAAACCTGCTTTGAAACTTGATTCTTCCTCAAAATATTGTGGCTTCTGTTTAATATCAACATACGGCTGATTAGGAAAACTGACAGCAAAACCTGCATCCGGATAACTGTAAGTTTGCCAAGAAGTAGCCGGAGTTATGTGTAACGACGGATCTGAAGCAGCTTCACCCCTTTGTTCTAGCTCTCTCGCAGCAATTACTTTTTGTTTTTCGACTATTTGCTTCTTTTGCTCTTCAACATCGCTTAACCATTTTACTAAAATTACTTGGATTACAACAAAGAAAATAATGCAGACAAGGGCAAGTATTCCAATTATTTTTAATAGCTTTCGCATTTTTGAGTTAGAACTTCACTTCCACTGGATTTTGGGCTGCGTCGTTGTCTGGGATATCAAAGAACTCCATAGCTTTAAAGCCGAACATTCCCGCGATGACATTCCCTGGGAATTGCTGAACACTGGTGTTCAGGTCGCGAACGTTAGTGTTGTAGAACCTTCTAGCTGCCTGAATTTTGTTTTCAGTATCTGAAAGCTCTCTTTGTAGTTCAATGAAATTTGCATTTGCTTTCAAGTCTGGGTAGGCCTCAGCGATACCAAAGAGTCCAGTCATGGCTTGTCCGAGCATTGCCTCCGATTTGGAATGATCCCCCATAGTTCTTGCCCCCATAGCAGCTGCACGAGCCTGAGTAACTTTTTCGAATGCAGTAGACTCGTGAGTAGCATAGCCCTTAACAGAATTTACTAGGTTCGGAATAAGGTCATAGCGCCTCTTGAGTTGGACCTCGATATCTGCCCAAGCTTCCTTGGTTCTGTTGATTAGAGAAATAAATCTGTTGTAAGCGATCACCATCCATACTACAACAACTCCTAAAATTATAAGTAAGTACTTCATAAATAAATTGATTATTAAATTAATAAGCTAACGAATACATTATAGCACAAAATGTGCGGATTCTAGACTTTTGTCTGGTTTTTTAGTTGCCACTCTTGTACATACACAAGTAGCGGAGATGCAAGGAATATAGAGGAATATGTACCAAAAAACATACCAGTTACAAGCATTAACGAGAAGTACTTGGTAGATTCAGGACCAAAGAAGACCAGGGCTAAAAGCACAAGGATGACGGTGAGCGAAGTAGCAATAGAGCGCACAAAAGATTGACTCAAGCTATTTCCTACTATATTACTAAAGTTGGTATTATCTACTTTGTTTTCTTTACCCAAGTTCTCTCTAATTCTATCAAAGATAACGATGGTGTCAGACACCGAAAGTCCTAGAATAGTAAGCACCGCAACCACGAAAAGTGTATCTAATTCTGCTCCAAAGTAATGCGAAAGTAATGCGAAGAGTCCAACTGGAATGATAACATCGTGAAGAAGGGTAACGATAGCTATAAATCCATATCTCCAAGAAGAAACTGGATGACTAACCTTTCTGAAGGCATAGGCGATGAAACAAATGATTGCTAGCGAAACGAGGACAAGAGCGATAATAGCTTTTCTGGTAAGTTCGCTACCTACAGATGGACCAATGGAATTGAAATTAATTTCTTTCAGAGGGTTTGAACCTTCTTGGGAAAGGGTTGTAAGCAAGGTTGTGTGTTCTGCCTCAGTTAGGTCTCTAGACTTAACAATGTAACCCTTGTCCCCTGTTGGTTGGAGCAAGATAGAACCAAATCCTAGTGCCTCCAGTTCTTCACCTAAAGCACCTTGTTCAGGTCGGGCGTTGTCATAGGCTACTTCTGTTAAAGCTCCACCTTTGAACTCAATACCAGGCTTCAAACCGAAAACCGCAACAGAAACAATAGAAAGTACCACTAAGGCTATTGAAACAATGAGGAATATTTTTTTGTTTTTGATTATAAACATTTATTTTACTTCTCCGTTACTTATACCACTAGAAAACAAGAATCTGGTAAATTTATTCTCCTTCATGAATGACAGCGTACTTAAGAAAATTTTTGTTATGGTAATCGCACTAAATAGGGAAACAAGTACACCCATGCCTAGCGTTAGCGCGAAGCCTTTGATCAGAGATGTCCCAAACCAGAATAAAATAATTGCAGTAATTATATTGGAGGTATTGGAGTCTCGGATAGATGACCAAGCTCGGAAGAATCCTTGAGCGACGGCGTCATTGACTGTCCTGCCACCTCGCAGTTCCTCTTTAATACGCTCAAAGATAAGCACGTTAGCATCCACTGCGATACCCATGGAAATTATAAATCCTGCGATACCTGCTGCAGTAAGAGTGACTGGAATAAGTTTAAATAATGCAAGCATTATGGCTACGAATATTGAAAGTGAGATAACTGCCACAAGTCCAGGTAGTCTGTACCAGAGTATCAAAAATAGTGCTACGAGCAAGAATCCAACAACACCAGCCTTTACCCCCGCAGCAACAGCACTGCTACCCAAGGTTGCTCCAATAGTTTGCTTGGAGAGAAGAGATATCGGCACAGGCAGAGCACCGGAATTAAGGCGCCCTACTAGTTGCTTAGCCTCAGTCGGACTAAAACTTCCTGAGATTACGGCTTGGCCATCTAGGATTTCTTGTCTGACCACAGGAGTAGAGATAGCGGAGCCGTCTAAGTAAATTGCTACCATCTTACCTACATTGTTTTTAGTAATTTCCGCGAAAAGTTTTGTACCGGTCTCGTCGAATTGAAGAGCAACGCTTGGCTCGCGAGTAGTTTGGTCAAATTCTAAAACTGCTTTTTTAAGATATCGTCCAGTGAGCTCAGTTGAAACAAATTGGCTGTTGAGGTCTATGTTTACTTTTCCGTCTGGACCCACAGTTGCATTCTGAGGTGTGCCTTCTGGTGCTTCGATTTTAAATTCTAGAAGTGGGGTCTGGCCGATCATAGCTGTCGCCTTTTCTACATCGGTAACTCCAGGGAGATCTACAATAAGCTTCTGCTCCCCTCCGGAGACAAAACTACCTCCTTCTACCTGAACAACTGGCTCAGAAACTCCAAAAAGATTCACTCTGCGCTCAATGACGTCTCTGAGTGCTTCCATGGAATCTCCTACTTCGCTAGCTGGAACTCCTGATACGTCTGCTTTATAAATCAGGTGGCTTCCCCCAGAAAGGTCTAAGCCTAGGCGGAATTGATGGTTTTGGAAAAATGCCTTTTCCTGACCAAAGTTCTTGTTAATTTTGTATTCGGACTTGTAAACAAACATTGCCACCCCTCCGGCAAGGACAAGCACAATCAAAGATAAAAGTATTTTTTGAATCAATTTCCGCATAAAGATAAGGGTATTCTATACTTTTTATAAAAATATGCAACTTGACTGTATTTGCATATAAAGTCTAGTTAAAATACAATGTGTACATCAAAGATACCATCTACGGTGTGTATGATATATCAAAAGTAACCAAAGAAATTAAGATTGTAGTAAATGTAAGCTTTGAGATAAACTAAAATTATGAACGAAACTAGATTAGAAGAATTATTAAAAAAATCGGAACTTGAAACAATCACACAAAAAGAGGTACTTGAGCTTCTTAAATTTATCAATTCTTCTGTTGTGGCACTTAAGGAGACTTTGAAAAAAACACCAAAATAATATCCTATACATATATGGAAACTCACAAAATACCAGAGAAAAGTTTAGAGCATGAAATAGAGGCAGCAAAGCAAGAACTTGAAAACAATGTCGCACAAGTTATTCCTTTATTGGATAGGATTGGAAAAGGACTTGAATGGCCGTCAAATTTATCTTCGTTAGTAATTATGCTTTCTACTGCTGCTACGCACTACTTTAAGTATAAATCGGGTATTGTAACGGAAGAATTTGTTGCAAAGATTGCCCCGCAAATAAAAGCCCTAGAATCATTACATCCAGCAGACACCTTAAACTCTGAAGGTCAGTATCCTTTACTAAATGGAATAGCACAACAGACCGAACACGCAATTGGTCAGGTTGCTCACTACGAAATACTAGCGCAAGAATGGTCACAATATTTTCATGATATATTCCCAACAGCCGCAACAATTATAACTTCGTATTTAGCTGTACAACTTTTTAAATTCTTTAAAAGCACTTATCAAGATAAAATAGGTCAAAACAGACCTGAACCTGAACCAGCTTAACCTCGAAAATAAATAAGGAAATCATGGTGACAGTCAAGGCAAGTTTTGAGATAAATTAAAAAATAATTAATCATAATCAGTAGAAAATATGGAGACTTTATTACAACAACCAAAGAGTCCTGAAGTAGTTGAATCAGTTATTAATCAAATTCTTGGTGGGAAAGCTGTTATTCAATTTGCTTCCAAAGGCTTAGATACGCACCGGTATAACTCAGGACACACAGCAAATTATTATTTGTACACACTAGATACTAAAAAGCCTGATGGCTCAATTTGGAAAACACATCTGACTGTTTATTCTCCAAACAAAAAAAATGAGTCATTCGAAAGCTTACCAGAAATGGCGATCGATATATCTACGGGTCAAGGAGAAATGCCATTAACTCAGAACTCGGAAAGATTAAAACTTGTTTATGCAGAAATTGAAAGACAAGTTTTGGGACAAACTAAAGGCTAGCATAGTAAACATAAAGGTACCTGTGACTATTTAATCCAAATAGTTCGATTGACATATGCACATATATATGTTACTATATAAAGGATTTCTACCGGTTCTTTGTAATTTTCTGGAGAGTAAAGTGTTGTGAAATTACGAAACAAAGTTTTGCTTTGTGATTTCACAACATTTTAACATAATTCTGTATCATGAAAAAACAAAAAATTTTCTTGCTCCTTTGTGTGGTAGCTTTGTTGCAAGGCTGTGGCAAGGAGCCTCTCCCGTACCCCTACCCCTCGATACCCCCCTGCGCCCCCAACGGAAGTTGGCAAGACAATAACGCCGGCCTGAAGTACGGCGAAACCGTTTACGCCTCGGACTTGGCCGCAAACGTAGTAATGTATGCGCCGCCCGGCGCTACAGATTGCCTCTGGGATGGAGGGCATGGCAATAACGCCACAAAAAATTACCGTACCAACCCGAACTCGCCCGGAACCTACGCCCACACCCTCGTGTGTTGGGTGAACGGACAGTGGGTAGACATCTGCTGGAAGTACACAATAGAGTGATAAGTGGCAAGTACGCGTGACAGGGTGATTTCGATTAATCGAAATCACCCTGTTTTTTATTGCCTAAATATTATGGTGTTGATTCCTACTAATGAAATAATTTATTAAATAAGCCACCATCGCTCCCAGAATAAATCCCCCTAAAATATCTATAGGAAAATGCACACCGGCCACAATACGCGCCAGGCCAATTAGTAATGCGAAAAATATAAACCATCTACCAACCTTTTTATGACTCAAATATATTGCTATGGCCAATGCCATGAATGCTGTGGCGTGTCCGGAAGGAAAAGAAAAATCTGTCTTTTCTATAAGTGGATATATATTGGGCAAGGCAAGGTACGGCCTCGGTGCTTGGATTAAAAATTTAAGTCCATACCCAATGCACCAGGCTATCCCCCCAGTAAAAAAGGCCAGGGTTATTTCTCGCCACTTTTGTAAGAATGCTTTGATTGGATTTTCTTTAGCAAAAATTTCATTGTGCATTAACAGGAATAGCCCAGCAACTAGAATAAATATATAGGGCAGTGTATGCGCGATGAAAATTATTAGCTGGTCTACAAAAGCAGACTTGTGTGCAAAATTATAAAAAAAATAAAAAATTTGATTGTTCATAAATTAATTCACCTCATCCCTCGCCTTCCCCTGGAATGGGAAGGAGCCCCCTCTCCTTTCAGGAGAGGGTTGGGGTGAGGTTTTTGCTACTTCTAATACGTTCCTAAAAAGCATTGCTATGGTAACCGGTCCTACTCCGCCAGGGACTGGTGACACGTAGCTCGCGATGTCTTGGACTGATTCTATGTCTACATCTCCTACCAACCCTGCACCACTTTCAGAAGTGCCTGCGTCTATTATGACGGCTCCTTTTTTTATCATATCGCTTTTTATATAAGCTCCCTTACCAATACCTGAAATTATTATATCTGCATTTTTTAAAATTTCTTCTTTGTGGTATGTCTTGCTTCTTAGTGCTGTAGGATTTAAACCTTTTTGATTAAGTAAGGCGAAAACCGGCTTACCGACTAGTTCCCCGAAACCTAACACAACGATTTTTTTATCAGTTAGGTCTAACTTTAGGCTCTCTAGAATGTGAATACAGGCAAGTGCCGTCGGCAAGCCTAGGCTGGATTCTTCGGCATAAAACTTTTTATTAGTCTCGCTCCCTAAAGCATCCACATCTAACTTTGGATCTATAGCGTCGAGCACTGCCCGCTGGTCTATCTGCTCTGGTAACGGCAACTGCACAATGATGCCGCACATATTTTCTATTTTATTAAGTTTATGTATTTCTTGTACTAATTCTTCTGTAGTAGTTGAAGACGGGAAATTCGCGTTATGAAATCTAATTCCTAACTCTTCTGCTTTTTTGGCTTTCATTTTTACATACTGAACAGAGGCAGAATCACCCCCCACTAATACATCACAGAACACGGGCGCAAACGACAACCCAGCAACTTCTTGCTTCAAGTTTTCTAAAATTTCTTTTGCAATTTTTCTACCGTCAACTATAATCATAATTTTATTTATAAATTTTCCATCTATCTCCCCCTGCGAAGAGGGAGTACCCCGATGTATCTTCTCGGGGCGAGGGGGTATAATTACACCCCCAAAAACTCATTATTAATATCATCCCTATGAACCCCTCTTTCATACCTTCTCATACTCATAAGTATACCTAGGCCTGCAAATTCAGTCACCAAATGAGACCCGCCATAACTCATGAAAGGCAGAGGTATTCCGGTAACCGGAAAAATACCCAGATTCATGCCTATATTTATCACGATATGGCTCATAAAGAAAATAGCTATTCCCATCCCAAAAAGCATTTCAAAGTTCGTAACTCCGAGCGAGGCAATATGAAGTATCCTCCAAATAACTAGTCCATAAAGAATTATTACTAATACCGAACCGATAAACCCCCACTCTTCCGAGAATGCAGCGAAGATAAAGTCTGACTGTGGTTCCGGTAGGAACTGCAGTCGCGACTGTGTACCGAAACCGAGACCCTTGCCTACAATCTGACCGGATCCGACTGCGATAGTCGACTGAAAAACGTTGTACCCAGAACCATGAATATCAGCTAGCGGATTTAGGAAATTTATTATTCTAGCTTTCTGATAAGGTGCAAATGCAAAGAACCAAAGCGATGTGAAAATAATCGCTCCTCCTGCGAACACTAGAAATAAATGCATTTTAGAAATTCCCGAGACAAATATCATTCCCAGCCAGATGAAAAATATTATCATCGCTGACCCAAAGTCCGGCTGAAGTAGTACCAAAAGGAAAGGTACTAGCGCATAGAATCCAGATATAAATATATGCTTTAAATTTCTGATCTCCACATGTCTACGGGAAAAGTATTTAGCCAGGATTATCACTAACACTAACTTCATCATATCCACCGGCTGAAAAGAAAATCCGCCGAAATCAAACCAACTCTGTGCGCCATGAGAAACTTTACCCAAAACAAAAAGAGCGATCAGTACTGTACAGAAAAAAATGAAAATAGCTACCAATGCGCCAGTACGTTTCAGAAACCTGAAGTCAATAAAAGAAAAAACAAAAAAGACAGTTAATGAAATTAACACCCAGATTATTTGCTTGTTAAAAAAGTTGCCCACACCTTCTTGTGGAGCAAAAGATTTCATCGTTACCAACCCTGCGGCTAGAATCGGAAGAATAAAGAAAACCAAAAGCCAGTCTATTCGCTTAAATACATTTTGCACCATGATTGATTACTTCAGTTTTACATTAAATATGTTGTACATTGGGATAATTTCTCTTGTTATAACTTTAGCTGAGAAAGGCTGCGGCCAAGTGAAATTGATAGGCGCTTCTTGTTCACCACCCAATGAGTCTAAATACGTACGACTAGCAGAGACAACATTCCCTAATTCGTCATATAAAATAGCCACAATGTTTATATCCGGTATGGGAAATAACGATTCGTTGCTTACTTTTGCCGAAAGGTGCGGAGCTGTGTTTGGATTTTCCAAGACTATATCAGATACAGATAATTTTAACTGGTCAATATTTTCTTTGGGTACTTTGACCCAGACTGGAGACTCAGTGAATTCGAAGGTGGTGTATACCGGGACCGAGTTACCCATATCTATTGCTCCCTCAAAGATTGCGAATTTACCTGCGGGCGGAATATAAGTCTCGCCTTCTCTTTTACCTACATAAATATTATCTTTGTCTGCAAAACGGAATTTATATTTAATTTTATAAATAGCGTTGTTGGTGTTCTGATTTTCAAGGTACGCAACTGCGTTGTAGCGGCCAGGTACCACCTGAAAAGTTCTGGACCAGGTTGTTGAAATTTTATCGACTTCAAAAGAACAAGTTATCAGACATGACCCCCCGCAGTCCTTGCCAACCTCGTCTCCGTTTTTCTTACCATCATTACACGTCGGCGCTTTATTAAAATGCGGATAACTTACAATAATCCCAAAGCCGAGAAAAAATACAAACAGTATCGCGACGTATGTGAGTTGTCTCCGAAAAGCCCAGGTCATAGGCATATTGTAACATAAAAAAATCGGCATGCCTTTGCATGCCGATCGGTTTTCTTCCTTGCGGGGAATAGATTAGGAGATTTTAAACCCTTCAAGCGCCGACAAATCCAGCGTTTGATTCCCTGGTTCCTGATAGCCTGGAGTAAACCCCTGGCCGTCCCCCAGGGGGGCTGGAATCGTGGGATTAGTTTTACATGCGTGATCGCTCGGGAATGGGGATTCCGGACGGAATTTATTATCCGGCTTTACAGAAGTGTTTCCTGGGGTTTCGGGCACGACAATGCAATTTCCTTAATGAATTAGGACACTTCTGTTAAAGTATTTAAATGAAAAAGGCTAAGAAAATACAGAAAGCGGAACGAAACGAAATCTTCATTCTGCTAGGTAAAAAGTATTCAATGAGAGAG
>JALYQS010000015.1 GCA_030855725.1 bacterium
CCAGCTGTTGTATAGGCAGCGTTTGTTGTATATGCAGCGTTTGTTGTATAGGCAGCGTTTGTTGTATAGGCAGCGTTTGTTGTATAGGCAGCGTTTGTTGTATAGGCAGCGTTTGTGCCATAACTTCCATTAGTGCCATAGGAACCATTAGTACCATAGGAACCATTAGTACCATAGGAACCGCTTGTGCCGTAACTTCCATTAGTGCCATAGGAACCATCCGTGCCATAGGAACCGCTTGTGCCGTAACTTCCATTCGTTCCGTAGGAACCGTCACCGTTGTAGCTTCCGTCACCGTTGTAGCTTCCGTCACCGTTGAAACCGCCTGTGCCTGTATAACCACCTGAGCCGGCGAAACTGCCGGAACCATTGAATCCTCCGCTTCCTGTAAAACTACCAGGACCAAAATAACCACCAGGGCCAAAGTAGCCTCCGTATCCGCCAAAACTGCCATTGCCCCCAAAGGAGCCCGATCCATTATAACTACCATCTCCCCAAAAACTGCCAGGGCCGAAATAACTACCGTCTCCGAAGTAACTACCGGGGCCACAGTAACACCCTGGATTGCCTATATAATTCCCAGAACCATAATAGGCTCCACCAGTAACATATACGTTAAATGGTCCTCCGTAGCCTCCCGACACTGAAAAATCAAAACAGAAAAACCCCTCGCATGCTCTCGCGGGTGTTGGAATTCCAAAGGAAAATGCCATTATTAGGCCGAGTATTAAACCTCTTAATTTCATTGGTACAATTTAGCATACTTTGATACTTTTGTCAAGTTAATAATTGCCAAGTTCCTCGGAGGATGTTATTATAAATCAAGGACAAATCAACCTTTTGTGCTATATTTAAGTAATATGACCAAAAACAAAAAAACCCAGAATAAAGCCGAAAGTACCCACAAAAGCCTCATAGGCTCAATCTCCATAACCTCAAAAGGCACTGGCTATGTGGAAATTGCAGGATTCAAAGAAGATACTGAAATAGATTACAAGCATTTAAATACTGCTCTTCATGGTGATGTTGTAGAGATACTCCTATTCCCTAAAACAGAAAGTAGGACGAGAGGTGAAGTATCAAAGATTGTTTCTCGGTCTAAGACGAGCTTTGTCGGCGTGTTGGAAGAAGAAAATAATGTATTTTTCTTAAAACCAGATGACAACAAAATGTACACCGATATTTTGATACCAAATGACTTTCTAAATGGTGCGAAAAATGGCGACAAGGTTTTCGGGGAAATCATTCTTTGGAAGGACCCGAGAAAATCTCCCGAAGGAAAAATTGTCAGTATCTTGGGTAAGCCCGGTGACCACAATACTGAAATGCACGCCATCGCACTTGAAAAGGGATTTGCAGAAAAACTTCCGGATGAAGTGGAAAAAGAGGGAGAAAGGATTAAACTAACCGGCATAACAGAGTCTGACTATAAAGACAGACGTGACTTCCGAAATACTTTAACCTTTACTATCGATCCAGCTGATGCGAAAGACTTTGATGATGCTATATCCTTTAAAGAACTTGGGGGTAATTCCGCCACAGACGGGGCAAATTACGAAATAGGCATTCATATCGCTGATGTTTCATATTATGTAAAACCTGGCAGTGCACTCGACACGGAGGCACAAAAAAGAGGAACCTCAGTGTATTTAGTAGACAGAACCATACCCATGCTTCCAGAAAGTCTGTCGAACAATCTCTGTTCTCTTGTGCCGAACGAGGACCGCCTCACCATGAGTGCTGTGTTTGAAATAAATAAAAACGCTGAAGTTGTTAGTTCGTGGTTTGGTCGTACAGTTATTCATTCCCAGAAGAGATTTACTTATGAAGAAGCAGAAGTCTCTATTCATAAACAAGGAGCACCCCTGCATAAAGAACTTTCAATATTAAATGATTTAGCGAAAAAGTTAACCAAAGAAAGACTTGCGAACGGAGCAATATTACTGGAGCAAGAAGAAGTTAAATTTGTTCTCGACCAAAACGGAGTACCCATAAAAGTAATGAAAAAACAGCGTGGAGATTCCAACAAGCTTATCGAGGAGTTCATGCTATTAGCTAACAAAAAAGTAGCGGAATTATTCTCTAAAAAGAACAAAAACAATAAGAACAAAGACGTGCCTACAAGAAAAAATGAGGAATCTGTATTTATTTACCGAGTGCACGATTCCCCGAACTTAGAGAAAATGACCGACTTGGCTTTCTTTCTAAGAAGTCTAGGGCATAAAGTTGCCCTACAAGATGGAGTTATTCCAACCCAACAGATTAATAAAATATTGAGAGATTTAGAAGGCAAACCAGAGAAAGACACTGTTGACCGTGCCATCGTACGCTCAATGGCAAAGGCTATTTATTCGACCGCAAACATCGGACACTATGGTTTGGCTTTTACTAATTATACCCACTTCACCTCCCCTATCAGACGCTACCCAGACGTAATAGTCCACAGGCTTTTGATGGAGCATTTAGCTAACAAGAAAGTTCCTGACAATTCAAAAGAAAAAGTTACCCTTTATGAAGGAATTGCGAGGAGATCTTCGGAACAAGAAAAAAGAGCTACCGAAGCAGAACGTGCATCCATAAAGTACAAACAAGTCGAATATATGTCGCTTCGAATCGGGTCCACATTTGAGGGTATGGTAAGTGGGGTTTCTGAGTGGGGCATTTATGTAGAAGAAACTGAAACTAAATGTGAAGGTATGGTGCGAGTACGAGACATGAGTGATGATTTTTATATTTTCAATGAAAAGAAGTTAGAAATGATCGGTCAGAAAAAAAAGAAGAGATTCCGTTTGGGAGACCGTGTTAAAATGAAAGTTAAGGCGGTTGACTTAGAAAGGAAAACAATAGATTACGTTTTAATATAAATGCTAGATTTAAAAACAAAAATCAAAAGAGGCGTATTTGTTTTCTCGAGCCTGTTGGTGGTAACATTTTTTATCTTTGCGGTATTTAGTTTATTCACCCCAGACTTAAATTTATACGAAGATAGTGAAAGTATAGCGGTAAGCGACGACGTGCCACAGATCGAGTATGTAGCATCTGTCGCCACTGGTGTTCAAAATGCAAATAGTGTGAGCACACCCAAATACTTTTACTTCAACAAAAGTGCAAAGGAATCAATTAAAAGAATAAAAATCTCTGCTGAGAGCTATATCGTAGGAGATTTGAATACTGGTGAAATAATCCTAGCTAAAAATGCAGAGAAGCAATTCCCCATCGCTTCCGTTTCTAAACTTATGACTGCAGTAGTTACGGACGAAATCGGCAAAAAAGAGGATATAGCGAAAGTCAGCAAGCGTGCACTCGCAACCTACGGAGAAAACGGCAACTTTAGAGTTGGAGAAAAAATAGCTACAAGTGAACTTGTCTATCCCCTACTTATGGAGTCCAGTAACGACGCTGCAGAAATATTGGCAGAACATTACGGACGAGATGCATTCTTAAGCAAAATGAACCTGGCTGCTAAGAAGCTGAAGATGTCTAGGACCTCCTATAGCGATCCGAGCGGACTATCCGCAAAAAATCTATCAACCGTGTCAGATTTATTTAAATTAACTGGATATGTAAAACAGAAAAAAGACAACTTACTAGAAATCACAACCAAACGTAGCTACAAGACCAAGAAACACACATGGTTTAATATCAGCCAGTTTTTGAGAGAGCCTGGGTACATGGGAGGAAAAAGCGGTTTCACTGACCCTGCGAAGCAAACTGTGATTTCCACATTCTATCTAAACCTTGGTAAAGAGAACAGTAGACCTATCGCCATCGCACTATTACGAAGCAACGATCGGCAGAGAGACGTGCAAACTATTCTGAAATATATAAAAAAGAATATTTATTATGGTGGTGCAAAAGACGCCAAAGCTGACTGGATCAAGGAGCGCCTCGACTTGCCGGAACTCCGCGAGCCGGACTTCGTGACCATGTCATTCCTCGGCGACATAATGCTCGACCGTGGAGTTAGGAGCTCTGTAAACAAAAACTTTGCTGGAGACTACTCATCTCTTTTTGATAAGTTAGAAATATTGAAAAAGTCTGACATTGTGTTTGCTAACCTCGAGGGTCCAGCCTCAGACAAGGGTGAAGATATGCGAAACCTTTATTCTTTCCGCATGGATCCTTCTGTTATCCCTGCCCTCAAGGGAGCCGGAATAAGCATCCTATCGGTTGCCAACAACCATGTCGGCGACTGGGGACGCAATGCATATGTAGACACCCTCGCAAGACTGAAAGAAAATGAAATTCTCTACACCGGTGGCGGCACAAAGTTCGAGGCAGAAAATCCAACTATTATAGAAAAAAATGGAATCAAAATAGGCTTCCTTGGATTCTCTGATGTAGGTCCAAACTGGATGGAAGCGAGAAATAAAATTACTGATCAAGGGCCAATCGAAGAACAAGGGCTCCTCCTTGCAAATAATCCCCGATTTGATGAGATAGTGGCGAATGCTTCCAAGCAGGTGGACCATCTGGTGGTGTCCTTCCACTTTGGCGACGAATATAAAACCAAAAATAATTCTAGGCAGCAGTTCTTGGCTCACAAAGCCGTGGACGCCGGGGCGAAGATTGTCATCGGCCACCACCCACACGTAGTACAAAATACTGAAATATATAAAAATAGTTTCATCGCTTACTCACTTGGGAACTCCATTTTTGACCAAAAGTTCTCTGTCGCGACCATGGAAGGCATGCTACTTAATCTAAAAATTCAAAAAGATGGCACTATGAGTGTCCAGAAAAACACAGTGAAATTAAACAGCGTCTTCCAACCGGATAAAATAATCTTTGGGAAAGAAGAACAAGTAAAATTTCAAGTTCTAAAGGCTCAGTAAATAAAAGCAGAAAAAGGAAAAGCCTGACGAAGTGCCAGGTTTTCCCGTTACTTTCGTCAGGCTATTTTGTTGATAGGCAAATTTAATGCAACTCCAAATCCAGTTGATTTGTTATGTGGAAATTTTCCATCAGATAGTTCAAAGCCTGGTAGGCTAGGACTTCGGGCAACTTAACAATCCCGGTAACCCGGAAGTGAATGCCGTAGTAGATAGGTGCATTACTTACCCCGAAAATTTGATCACCGGACTGACAGTCACAGAGGACAAAATTGCCATCCCTAGTTTGTCCAACATAGTAAATGCTATCAGTTTCATTTGCTGGTTTCACCGGCACGCTCAGGTGGCTATTAAAACCCACCTGCACATCCCTCAGGAAAATAATTTTGACAGGCACAAACCACAGAATTTCATGCCATTCAACACCTGCTATTCCAGCGAGCCGGAAACGTGCAGCGTTGAGGTGTACACCTCCATAGACTTGAGGCGGTCCAGCCTTATGAACGGGATAGCCCTGAGAAAACTTGAAAAGAATCTCTTTTATCTTTTCTTTCTCGCGTCGTTGTTGATTTGATCGACGTCGGTCTCGTGCTTTTTTAGACCAAAACAACGGGTAAAGAATAAAGAAAAGCAAAGGTGTTGCCACGCAGAGACCGATCACAATTTTTTGAGTAAAGTTAGAGGTGGTGGCATATGAGACTTGGGAAAAAGAAATTTGAGAAGCGGAGAGAAAAAAAACGAGAGACAGTAGTGTGCGCATGATACTTAGAATTGAGAAAAATTTTCTGCAGGGTTGCAATAAGTTGTGGCGAGAGGTGCATGGAACCGGATAAATCCGGAAGGTTATCCTGTGCCCTAAAAGAGTACCAGGGAAGGCGATAAGAAAAGAGACGGTTTTACGCATGACGTTTACAATTGAGAATTTTTTTTGCAGAATTGCAGTATGGTGAGTTTTTATTTTTTGTTGTGAGCTCTAGGTCTGGGATGAATGAGTGCCAAAAACTTCTTCCATGCCCAGGGCAGGATGAAATAAATTAGAACTCCAAGAAATAACAACCCGAAAGGGACAGCAACAAGCCAATCCCAAAAGCTCAAAGGTGGGAAATCCAGATCGAGATTGAACATAGTTTTGTTTGTTGAAAAATGTTGATTCTTAGATACTGAAATCAATACAAAAAGATCAACATTTTTCGTGCATTTTATGTCGAAGATCTATCTAACTTATTTTCAAGGTAACATTCACCACACTAAAAGTCAAAACAAAAAGCTCACCCGGGGTCAGAGGCAAGCCTTCTGTTTTGCTCGGGTGAGCTGTAATTTTTTTAATGCCGTGAGTTTTTATTCCTCGTTCGGGTTTTCACCCGGGTGTTGCTGAATGCCCCTGGTAGCCGTTTTAAAAAATCGCGTGCCAGGATGAACCAGCACATAAAACTGTCCGTGTTTCCAGTAGGATTTTAGGCCGTTGGCCCGGGCAAATGCCTCCGCTTCTTGCCATGTCATTTTTAAGTCACGGCACAAAGACCCACCTTTAGAAATTGTAATCTCGTTGTCGTAAACGGCATATGCGTCACGGTGATAATTAGGGGTAGCATCGCCCCAATCCCCAACAAGACCGTTCATGCACAGCAGTTGGTAGTCACCATTATTCGGCGGATCGTTTTGTACCGAAATAAAAATGTGTTTACCAGACAATAATCCTTCAATGGTGTCGCGGCCATTTTGACTGTCCGGATTTCTGATTTCCTGACGTATTTTTTGACCTTCCACGTAACCAATCCGGACAAACAATAGGACGGCGCTGTCGGCCAAATTTCTTCCAGTAGCTGAGAACCAATAGCGAACCCTGGTGTCTAACTGCCCGCCGTAACGTTCCTCAAGGGCGGATACGTAAGCCTTGTCGGAGGCATTGCCCAAGGACAGAATGAAGGCACGCTCAGCTGAGTCTCGGTTCAACAACGGCGGCTGTTCGGTCAGGTCTGGTAATTGCACTTCCTTTTCTTCGTTGTCACGGAGAAGAAATGCAAACAACACTAAGAGTGTTGCAAATAAGAATGCACGTTTCATAATGAATCTATTAACGATGAAGGTTGATGGGTTGCTAGCCCTGTCGTATTTAGCTCACTAGGCACTAAAAATTAATGCACAGAGAGCTAAATATTTTCACCAATAAATTTTCAAAGATCAAAAAAAGACTTGCATACTATACCATATGTAAATATTATGTCAATCTATCTCCCTAGTCCTAGAAAAAGAGAAAACCCGTCACAAGAGTGACGGGGATCTCCGTTTCCTTGGGCGGGTTTTGGGGTTTTTAAAAAGTTTGAAGAAATTTTACTTCTTGTCCAGCCGTGCGAAAGTTTTTTGGCCGTCAACAACTCTCACTAAGGAACATTCAGAAATTGTTTCCTCGACATGGAGCTGTGAGGGGGCCGGTAAGTTTGAAGGGTTGAAAAAAACGGAATACCAGCGAAATCGAATACTTCCTTTGGGTCCTTTATTGTCCCAGACACCCAAATCGTCCAGGTAATATCCCCCGGGCAAGGATTTGCCCGAGTTTAAAACCTGTTCTGCAACTTCCCTATTTTCTTTGGGGGGTTCAACGATTTTGTTACACGAGATTAAAAAAAGTGCGCAAAAAATAGCGCTGATGGCGAGGTACTGTTTTAAATTTTTCATGTTTTTAAAAAACTTGAGTGGGTGAAAAGAAATGGGCTCATGGCCCGGTTTGTTATCAGATTTTCAAGCACTAAAATTAATGCACAAAAAACTGACAACTTTCACCAAAAAATATCAAAGATCCAAGGAATCCCGGTTAGAGTATAACGAAAGATATTAAAAGTCAAGGATTACTTCGCTATAGCTTGCGCCTATTTAGCCACGGCCAAGGCTTCTTCGAAGCGGACAGAGAGGAGCTTGGATGCGCCGTCGGCTCCGATGGTTACGCCATAAAGCATTCCTGCACGGGACATGGTCTCACGATTGTGGGTCACGACGATGAGCTGGGAATGCTTGGAAAGCTTTTCAAGCATGTCGCCGTACTTACGGGAGTTAGCTTCGTCGAGTGCCGCGTCTGTTTCATCGAGGATAAGGAATGGTGGAGGGTTTACTTGGGACATTGCGAAAAGGAGTGCAATAGAAGTCAGCGACCTCTCGCCTCCAGAGAGCGAATGAAGTTCTTTTACTTTTTTTTGTGGCAAAGACACATTTATCTCTATCCCTTGTTCAAAAACAATTTCACTTTCTTCTCCTGTCTCATCCTCCTCTGCTCCTCTTTTCTTCTTACTCTCGAGCACTACATTGAGCTCCCCTGTTCCACCACCAAACATAAGAGAGAAGAACTCCTGGAATTCTGTGTTTATTTTCTTAATACCGTTTTTAAATTCTATTTCAATTTTATCTTTGAGTTCTATTATGAGTTGCTGAAGGGATGCAATGCTTACCGACAAGTCTTCCATTTCTTTGGCCAGGAAAGCATCTCGCTCGGTCATTTCTTTGTATTCCTTCAATATCTCCGCCCCATTTCCTAGCGCGCTATCTTCGAGCTTTATCTTTAATCTCTCGATCTTTCTCTTGAGTTCTTCCTGAGTGTTTTTATCCCATGCGCTCATGAAGTCTTCAATCTGGAAATTCTTATATGCCATGACCTCGGACTCACCGATTAAGACAGAGCCTTCTTTTATTTCGTTCTCATATGCTTCCTCCTCCCTCTGTAAATTTTCTTCTTTTACGGCATTAAGGCGGAGCATCGAAGAAAGCTCTTGATGCTTCACTTTCCAGGTAAATTTCTCGCGTTCTTTATCACGATCTTGTTCTATTACGGACTGTATTTCTTCTTTCAGAGTCCGTATTGTTTCCGCTAACTTCTGTTCTTCTTCTTTAACACCTTCCATTTCTACTAGAATTTCTTTTTGGGTGTTTTCTAGGTTTTCTATCTCTTTCAAATTAGAACTTACATCTCTCGGTTGATCATTTTTGAATTTGTCTAAAATACTCTTAATTCTTTCTAGAATATTTTTTATCTCTTCTAAATTATCTTTCGAAAGTGCATCGCTGACGGAGACATCGAGCTCAGCTATCACTTCCTTTACCTCCTCTTCTTTAAAAACTTTAGCTTCCGGTTCTTTTTCTACTCTGTACTTTTCTACTTCGATCATTCCTTCGATACGGCCAAGTTTGCGTTCCATCTCCCCTTTGACTCGTCGGAGGTTGGATATACTCTCTTCTACTTTTTTTAACTCCTCAAGTTTTTTGTTTTCTTCGCGCTCACTGCCATCTTCGGTTTCATTTATCTTAGAATTGATAAGGTCTAATTCTCCCAGAAGTCTATTCTTCTCGCCCACAAGCAGAGACTTCTCTTTTTCAAAATACACACTTTCTTTCTTTAAATATTCTCGGTAAAGTACTCCGAGTTCGACTTTCATTTCTTTTACTTTTTCAAACTTTTCTACCTGGTTTTTTAAAAATTTAATATGAGGTGCGTTCTCTCTACGAAGCATTGAAACTTCTTTCATATTAGACAGGGTTTTGTCTAACTTCCTTTCTGATTCTTTTATTTTGTATTGATAAACCTTAAGCCCAAGCGCGTCTTCAATCATCTCTCTTCTGTCTTTAGATGATGCGTTTAGTATCCTGTCGGCCTCGCCTTGAGAAATGATGTGGTGCCCAGAAGCACCAATGTTGACCGATGCTAACAGATTATTAATATCTTTCAGTCTGACTTCGCTCCCGTTTAAAACATATTTATTTAATCCGTCGGAATAAACTTCTCTTCCAATAGTGACAGTATCGTAATTTAAATCCACATTTTCTCCTCCCTCATTTGTCATTTTGAAAACCTTATCCGAGTTATCAAAGTAAATAGTCACCGATGCCTTGGTTCCCTTGGGTAAATTCTTTGATCCTTTAAAGATAAGGTCGGTACCTGCCTTCCCGCGCATGGACTTCATAGACTGCTCACCTAGCACGAAACGAAAAGACTCTACGACGTTTGATTTACCAGAGCCATTGGGGCCTACAATAGAAACAATCGGGTTCCCGAATTCTAAAGATGTTTTTTTAGAAAAAGATTTAAATCCATTAATTTCAAGATGTTTGAGTCGCATCATATGAGGATTTAATCCAGCCAATTTTTTACTTCTAATGCTCTCTGAGCGGCGCTCTGTTCAGCTTCCTGTTTTGACTTTCCTTTACCTTCTGCAATTAGGTTTGTTCCAAAATATATACCGACAGTGAAATGTTTGTCATGATCTGGTCCTGCTTCCGAAAGGACTTTATAGGACGGGGTCACGGAATCACACTCCTGAGCTTTTTCTTGCACGAGAGATTTAGCATCCCGCCATAGTTTCTTCCTTACTATCTCGTCTGTCTTTGGAAGTAAACTAGCTCGGATAAATTTATCCGTAGCGTCATACCCTTGGTCTAGATACACTGCTCCTACGTAGGCTTCGTATGTGTTAGCAAGAATGTACTGGCGAGCTTTCCCGTGATCTTTGGACTCACCGCGAGAAAGAAGTAGGTAGTCATTCATCCCTAGGTCAGAAGCAATTTCTGCTATGATGATTGCATTAACAAGCGCGGAACGAAGGGCTGTTAATTCACCTTCAGTGTAATTAGGGTACTTTTTGTATAAAAAGTCTGTAACAATAAGCTCGAGTACCGCGTCGCCCAGGAACTCTAGTCTTTCGTTGTGGAAAAGTCCGGCACTAGGGTTTTCATTAATATAGGAACGGTGAATGAATGCTTGTTTTAATAAATTCTTATCTTTAAAATTTATTTTTGTTTTATCCTCAAAGTCTTTAAATTGAATCATTGTCGTTGTCGGTTACTCTTTTAATTTTTCCCGCACTCGCTAAGCTTTTGGAGATGCAGGCTTTGAAATTACTTCTACAGCCTTAGCAATCAAAGGAACAATGTCGTTGTATATCCTAAGTTCTGGAATTTCAGAAAGTGCGAACCAGCGAGCACCATCGAGTCCGCCTGAACTCTCAAGCACAAGCTCTCTATATTCACTTTCTGCCAAAAAATAAGTTACCTTTTTGAGGGTCTTACCTTTCTCTGGGTGGGTCGCTACGTATTCGTTCTCACCGAGCTTCTGTATGATTTTAATATCGAGACCTATTTCTTCTTTAACTTCTCTGATTGTTCCCTCTTCAACGTTCTCATCTTCTTCTACCCGCCCCTTTGACAGAGTCCAGTATCCAAAGACGTCATGTACTAATGCGAAGAAGGTCTGATCTCCTTTCTTGGCGTATACGAGTGCGCCACCAAGCTTCTCTACTGGTAGTTTAGTAATGTCTACAGGCTCCTCGATTTTTTTCTTTTTGCTTACTTCTTCTTTACCCGGTTCGCCTATTTCTTTATATACAGCACCCAGTACGCCGTTGACGAATTTACCAGAGTTTTCTCCGCCGAAAGTTTTCGCAAGTTCGATAGATTCGTTGATTGCAACCTTTGGTGGGACTTGAGTGCGGTCGCCGAAAAGAAGCTCGGTAAGTCCGATACGCAAAATATTTCTATCAACAACGGAGATCTTATCGATAGGCCAGTCTGGCGCAGCTTTTTCTATTATTTCATCAACTACTTTCTGTTTTCTTAAAATTTCCTCTGTCAGGGAAAATACGAAAACATCATCTTCAAGTCCAGGAGCGAATTCATTCAAGTTCCTCTTTAAAGCTGTTTTTATTTCCTCGTCCGTAAATGGAACACTCTTCTTGTCAGGAGAAGTAGTGTGTTGCCTAAAATCCCATTCAAAGAGAGTCTGGAGCACTATTGATCTTGAAAGGTGCCTGTTTGCCATAAATTTATTTTAAAGAAAATAGATAACACGTAAACCCGCCCGGAAACCGACAAAACAAGGATTATTATTTAGTTTCGGTCTTTACCTTCGCTTTCTTTTGCTTCTTTTCAACTTTTTTAATCATATCTACTACCTTTTTACCACGATAAAAGCCGCAGGAGATACAGACATTGTGTCGACGTTTTAAGGCAGAGCAATTTGAACACTTGTCAAAGCTAGTCTCCTTCAGCGCGTGATGGGAACGTCTGTTAGCTGTATGCGATTTTGTATGTCTCATTCGTATAACCATAATGAATTCATACTATCAATATTTATTGAAAATTGCAAATATTGTGCTACTATTTAAATTACTATGGAAAAAGAACAACTGCACAATTTAAGACACTCACTAGCCCATCTTTTAGCAGCGGCGGTACTCGAGATATACCCAGATACTAAGACCACCATCGGCCCTGCGGTAGATGACGGCTTTTACTATGACCTGGATTTCAGCTCCCCTATTTCGGACAAGGACCTGCCGGCAATCGAAAAGAAAATGAAAGAGCTCTTAAAAGTGTGGACGGAATTTACTCACAAAGAAGTTACTGAAGATGTCGCGAAATCAACCTTCCAGGAGAATCAATACAAAAATGAACTAATTACTGAGATTTCAGCAAAGGGCGAGAAAATTACTTTCTACACCTGTGGAGGTTTTACAGATCTTTGCCGAGGAGGACACTTGGAAAATCCTGCAAAAGAAATCTCTCCTGACTCATTCAAGCTCGACCGCGTGGCGGGAGCATACTGGCGCGGAGATGAGAAAAACAAAATGTTAACTCGTATATACGGTTTGGCTTTTGCAACAAAAGAAGAGTTACAGAAATATATTTGGCAGCAAGAAGAAGCCAGGAAGAGAGACCACAAAAAGCTGGGACAAGAGTTGGGCTTATTTACCTTTTCAGAATTAGTCGGTCGTGGTTTACCTCTCTATTTACCAAAGGGAGCGAGAGTAAGAGATATATTATGTGATTTTATACGCACAGAAAAAGAACAGTTAGGATATAGTTTTGTTTCCATCCCTCACATTGCAAAAAGAGAGCTTTACGAAAGAAGTGGTCACATGGGCAAATACGATGCGATGATGCCCGTGATGACCGACCAAAATGGCGATGAATACGTCATGAAAGCAATGAATTGTCCGCACCATTTTGAAATGTACAATGCAGAACCGCATACCTACAAGGAACTACCTATTCGATTTGCTGAGAACACTATAGTGTATCGTAACGAAAAAAGTGGTGAACTCGCAGGACTCTTGCGAGTAAAAGCGCTTATGCAGGATGACACACACCACTTTGTCCGAGAAGACCAGATTGAATCGGAGATAGACATGATCTTAGGGTTAATGCACAAAGTGTATAAGACCTTTGGATTTTCGGATTACAAAGTCGAAGTTTCAGTTCGCGATCCAAAAAATAAAGAAGCCTACTTTGGAGGCGATGACCTTTGGACCAAAGCTGAATCCATACTCATCGAAGCCGTTAAGAAATGGAATTTACCCCACACAGTCGAAGAAGGCGAAGCTGCATTTTATGGTCCCAAAATAGATATTCGGGTGAAAGACGCTATCGGACGAGACTGGCAGCTCACTACGGTCCAGCTCGATTTCAACCAGCCCAACAACTTCAACATGACCTACACGGGCGAAGACGGGCACAAGCACAAAGTCGTCGTATTGCACGCTGCTATCTTGGGTTCCCTTGAACGATTTCTCGGCGTGACCATAGAACACTTCGCTGGCACATTCCCTACTTGGCTCTCCCCTATCCAAGTCGCCATCGTACCCGTACGTGCGGACCAGCATGGTGAAAAGGCAAAAGAATTGGTAGAACAGCTGAAGTCAAAAGACGTCCGTGTAGAAATCTACGAAAGTGAGAATTCTCTCGGCAAGCGCATCCACGAAGCGAAAAATATGAAGACTCCATACGTCATCGTCCTTGGCGACAAAGAAGTCGCATCTGGCAACCTGACAGTAGAAAAAAGAGACGGCACCAAAGAAGAAGTCAGCATGGGTGAATTTATAAAAAGGCTCGAAGACGAAATCAAAAACAGAACTTTGAACTAGTCAATTAAAAAATCCCGCCTAGGCGGGATTTTTTAATTGGAGTTTTTCTATCAAATTTTTCATCGCTTTTCCTCGGTGTGAAAACTTATTTTTCTCTTCGGGGGTAAACTCGATCATCGGACGATCTGTGCCGTCTACTTGAACAAATAGGTCAAACTCCCTCACACCTGGATCAATATCTTTTGGCTTAACAATATCCCCTGAGATGGATCCTTCGGCAATTATAGACTCTTGCACCCCATCATGAAATCCCAACCAGCAGGATATGCGTATACGAGAACCAGCGAATTTAACTCCCATCTCATACACAGGTATGTGCGATATAAAATCCTTTATATACGGACCCGGAAAACCATTCAAAGACTCAAAGTGAACTGAAGTATCATCTACTAATACTGGTGTTTTAAATGCTTCGTACGCAGCTTCCATTTTATGTAACAGGATACTTTCCGAAGTTCCTTGAATCTCCTGATAACCCGGCAGACTTTTCTGCTCACAATCAAAAAACTTATTAAGCACTAAAGAAATCTCCTTAAATTTTAAGGAATTCCCAGCAACAATAAGTAGCTTTGGTTTCATACTCTATATATCAATCTCCGCAAGCTTCGCATTCGACTGAATGAAAGACTTTCTAGGTGGGACTTCGCTACCCATAAGAATATCGAATACTTTGTTCGCTTCTTCCGCATCAGCAATGTCTACTCTTTTTAATACACGGTTGGCTGGGTCCATGGTAGTCTCCCAAAGTTCTTCGGGATTCATTTCTCCGAGACCTTTGTAGCGTTGCATATGTATTTTATTGGATTTCCTTTTGGCTTCCTCTTTGGAATCACCTTCTTCTTCCGCGGTATCCCCCTCCACAAATTCTCCTTCTTCAGCATTTTGAATTTCGGCCACATCAGGAGCATCTTTGCCTATAATTTTAAGCTTCTCTTCATCAGTATACGCATAGAAAACTTCTTTACCTCTTTTGATTTTATAAAGTGGTGGTTGTGCTATATAAATATATCCCGCATCAATAATCGGTCTGAAATATCTGTAGAATAGAGTAAGAAGCAATGTGCGGATGTGTGATCCGTCCACGTCAGCGTCGGTCGCTATTATTATTTTGTGATAACGCATTTTCTCAAGATCAAACGTGTCGCCGATGGATGCTCCCATAGCGATAACCAGCGAACGGACTTCTTTGGAAGCTAGCATTTTATCTATACGAGCACGCTCCACGTTTAATATCTTTCCACGAAGTGGAAGTATGGCTTGGGTCCTTCGGTCGCGACCTTGCTTGGCAGAACCTCCCGCAGAGTCTCCCTCTACTATGAATATTTCAGATTCAGCAGCACTCTTACTCTGACAGTCTGCAAGCTTGCCCGGAAGAGTCATGCCTTCCAGTGCGCCTTTGCGAAGGACAGAATCCTTGGCTGCTTTTGCAGCTTTGCGGGCTTTAAGAGCTAAGACGGATTTATTTATTATAGCTTTAGCATCGTCGGGGTTTTCTTCTAGGAACGCAGAAAATGCTTCGCCAAAAACTGTTGCAGTTGCACCCTGGGCTTCCATACTACCCAGCTTGCCCTTGGTCTGGCCTTCGAATTGGATTTCCTGAAGCTTTACTGATATCACTACAGTCAAGCCTTCAAGTACGTCCTCGCCGGTGAATCCACCTTCGGATTCCTTCATCATTTCGTTTTTCTTGCAGTAGGTGTTTAAAGTTCTGGTAAGCGCGGTCTTGAATCCTGTTACGTGCGTACCACCCTGAGCAGTGTAGATGTTGTTTGCAAAAGGCGTGATACGGTCTACGATATCATCCACATACTGAAGAGCTATTTCTACTTGCACTCCGTCAAGCTCTTTTTCAACATAGAAAATATTATTCTGGACCGCCTTTTGGAATTTGTTATAGTATTTCACCAGAGAAACAAGTCCTCCCTCGAAATAATAAGTAATGGAAGGGATCTCAAGCTCGAGTTCCTTGAAATAAAAAATACTGTCCATGTCGAGCTTGGAACCTTTAGTAGAAAATAAAACATTAGGATCTATTTCCCGAGCGTCTAGGATAGTAATGCGTAATCCTTTAACCAAGTAAGCTTGTTGGCGCAAGTGATTAACGACAGTACTCCAATCAAATCTAATGGCTCCGAAAATCTCTTCATCCGGATGAAAAGTAATGATGGTTCCGTGCATCTTAGATGTACCAATCTTCTTCACCGGGCCTTTTTTCTTGCCTTGGGAATATTCTTGCATGAATTTACCGCCATCTCGATGAACTTCTGCTTTACAATTTAGTGACAATGCATTCACCACCGAAGCACCCACACCGTGGAGACCTCCAGAGACTTTGTATCCACTGTCTTCACCGCCGAATTTTCCTCCGGCATGGAGCGTGGTCATCACCATCTCAAGTGCAGAAACTTTGGTCTTACTGTGCACGTCTACCGGTATACCACGACCGTTGTCTGCGACTCGTATTTGATTCCCTGGGAGAAGCACAACTTCAATATCGTCACAAAAACCTCCCATCGCTTCGTCACGAGAGTTGTCAAAAATTTCCCATATTAAGTGGTGAAGTCCGTCTGGTCCTGTGGTACCGATATACATTCCCGGGCGCTTTCTGACAGGCTCCAAGCCTTCCAAAACAGTAATGCTTTCTGCACCGTATGAGCCTTTCTTAGTTTCTTTTTCTTTCGCCATAAGTAGAAGGATTATAGCACTTTTGAGCAAATAAAAAAAGCCGTGTTTCCCTTACGGTGCACACAGCTTTATACATAACAAAGGTAACGGATTCCACCGCTTGTTTTTTCTACAGAACTTAAGGAATTAACCGAAAATCTGGACCAGGACAAGAAACCTACACTTTTTAATGCAATTAAATTTTAGGGATTAAGGTGACACCGTCTGGACCAACGGTATACTCTTTTTTGGGCTCCGCCTCCCATTCTTTGTCGTCCATCCACAAAGGACGACCGGTTGTTGCGATCTCGCCGTCAATGAATGCTTCCGAGGCCATCATTGTCTCTCCGGGATGCACCACTTCATGGTCAGCAAGTTCAACCCAATTGCCGCCCCTTAATACGATTTGGCTCATATCTTACAGTTTAGTCAGATCCAAATTTTGAATCTGATAGTTTAAAAAATCATTTGTTCTTTTCGTGCCAGACACCATCACCGAAAGCATCTAGCTTTTGAAATAAGACCTGTTCAAATCTTGTTTCAAAAAAAATAAGTTCCCCGAACTTATCTATATGCAATTTAGATTGCACCTCTATTGCACCATAACGGCTAATAAAAGTTAAGTGCTTAGTTGCCAGTAAAAGTTGGACCCCAGTATACCCGGAAACTTCAAAAATACTCCCCAATTGAATTTGGTACATTCTATATCCAGTTTCTACAGGATTCGCTCTATTCAGTTTAAGATCATAGGTCTCTGGACCCAGGAATTCGTCCTCGACTTCATCAATCACTTGAGCCATCATTTTATATACTTGGAGCGACGAAGACATGGGTGGAATTCTTGACAGGCGATCAAAGATCACCTGTAAACGATGATATTTTGAAACGGCTGCCATTTTTATATTCTGTTTAAAATGAACAATATTCTATACTAAGGTGCTAGTCTGGTTAACTAGAATACACCAAAGAACAAACACCAGCCTCTGTTAGAAAGCTGGTGTTTGTGTTTTAGTTTATTTTAGAGTCCTACAACGCAAATATCAGCCTTCTAATTGGGAGGTAATAATGGAGACCATAATGTTGTTAAAGCTTGATTTCATTGCGTGTATGGGTATATACGTAATTTAGCATAAACTTTCAAAAACGCAAGGCTAGTTTCTGGTTCTGGACTTTGAGGCAAATAAAAAGCCGCCCGGTAGGCCGGACGGCGGGAAAGATGAAAGCATAACCTTTCATAATCTAAACGACTTGAAACGTCTTTTTCCTTTCTTGTCATTTTCATAAAGTTTGGGGGTTAAATTAAAGGCCCTTGCTTTGGGGAGTTGGAGATTAGAAGTCTCAGTTACATTACTACCTGAGGAATTGCTCTTTGGAGCTGCTGGTCGTTGTTTTTTTGCCGTTGGCATAATCAAAAAATTTAGTGAAGGTGCAAAATTACACGTAGCTTCAAAGAAGCCTTGCGAGGTGAATATCTAATTTCTTTATAGCATAGATTTTCGGCTCAGCAAAATTTTAGTGGAGTTAGCGAAGATCCCAGTCAGGATATTTCTTTATTTTCTCGGTAATTTTCTCCATAACCTCCCCTATTTCTCTGTCCGTAAGCGTACGATCATAAGACTGAAAAACCATCCTATATGCATAAGAAGTCTTGTCATCTTTACTAAATGAGTCGAACAAGTCCGGACCTTTAATTACTAAATCACCTGCATTATGCTTTATAACCTTTTGGACTTGCTCACTTGTAACTTCTGCCGGCACCCAGAGCGCGATGTCGCGAGTGATGAATGGAAAGAGGGACCACATTTTAAAATGACCACCCCCAGCCCCCTCCTCCACAAGGCGGGGGTGAATTCCTTCTCCTCCTTGTGAAGGAGGAGTGCCCGAAGGGCGAGGTGGTGAGTCCTTGCAAAATTCTTCCAATAAAACTTCTGTAATACTTTTCTTGTCTCCATAAGCAACGTGAACTTCCTCGTGCTTTTTATGAAACACTGTTCCAATCTCGAAAACTTTAATTTCCTTTGTATTCAAAAGTGGCGCATTCACCTGATTCAGCTTGATGCTTTCAGCTAATCCATCTTTCAGGTTTGTCCGCATGAAATTCTTATCCCCTGCACTATGCAATACTTCGACTTCACCCTTATTAGTAAAGCTATATGTCATAACTTCAGAGTACCCACTGGACAATAATTTATTTCTTGCCCACATAACTTTTGCATAGGTTTCGTTAACTTTCGGTACAAAATTTATTTTAGGAATTCTAGTAACAACTTTATCATAACCAATAATCCTGCCTACTTCTTCTACCATATCTTCTTCAATTTCCAGATCTAGTCGCATTGGAGGGACAATGATTTCAAATATTCCGGCTTCTTCTGTGTATTCGAAATTATATCTCTTTAAAATATCAAAGACTTCCCGGACATCAACTTCCCGACCCAAAATACTAGAAACTTTCCTGAGTGAAAATTTTAAAGTCCGTTTTTTCTTTAGATCGTCGAAACAATAATCATCGACAACATCTTCGAAGTCTGTAAAGCCGTATTCTACAAGTAGCCCACTAAGCTCAAGCATTGCGAAGTCGCAAAGCTCTGGTGATAGGTCATTTTCAAATCTTTTTGCAGCGTCGGTAAATATCCCCAACCGTCTTGCAGTTTTTCTTACAAAAACTGGGAAGAAGTTACCAATTTCGATTAAAATATTTTTAGTACCCTCGTCTACTTCCGCCTTCTTGCCACCCTTGATGCCAGCAAGTGCAAGGATTCCTTCCTCATCTGCTATAACTACATCATCTTCTTGTAAAACTACTTCTTTATTATCTAGAGTAATCATCTTCTCACCATTATGAGCCTTGCGAACAACGACTCTGCCTTTAATTTTATCCAGATCGAAAGCATGTGTCGGCTGGCCGCAGTCAAACATAGTTATATTCGTAGCGTCTACTATGTTGTTGATACTTCGCTGCCCAATCGAAGCTAAATGATTCGATACCCATTCTGGTGAAGGTCCAACCTTCACATTTCTAACAACACGCACAGTATACCGGCGGGCACGACCACCATCTATTTTGATATGTGTTGGCTTTGATTCGGGAATTTTATATTTGGGTGTAGGATCAACATATTTAATATTTAAAAGTGAAGCAAGTTCACGAGCGATACCTTGGTGAGACAGTAAATCGTGTGCGCGATTTGGAAGTATGTTGATATCAAAAATTGTGTCTCCATCAGAGAGTTTGTCCACACTTTCTACTTCACACAAATGGTATGTGAAAACATCCCACATTTTGTCAGCTTCGGGGATTTCGGGTATATACCATTTGAGCCAATTGTAAGAAATCTTCATACTAAAATTGATTGAGTCTTAAGTCTCCTTGATAAAAAAGTCGAACATCAGAAATATTCCATTTAACCATCGCAATACGATCAAGCCCGCCGCCGAAAGCAAAAGCTTGTACATTGTCTGGATTTAATCCTAAATTTCTTATTACATTCGGATGAAACATCCCAGCACCCATAACCTCCATCCATTTGTTTTTAAATTTTAACCAAACTTCAAATGACGGCTCCGTAAAAGGAAAGAAACTTGGGCGAAAATCCATCTCCACATCATCCCCTAGCATTTTTTTATAAAAATGAGTAAGCACCCCTTTCAAGTCCGCAACTGAAATATTCTCCCCTGCCACCACCCCATCAATTTGGAAAAATTGCATTTCATGTGTAGCATCAGTGGATTCATTTCTAAAAACTTTACCTATAGAAATAAACGCGCACGGAACTCTACCCTCTCTACCTGCTTGCTCCAGAGCACGAGAAGTAACAGTTGTGGTATGAGTACGCAAGACATGCTCTGGAGAATTTTTAATCCAAAATGCGTCTTGCATGTCCCGCGCCGGGTGATCTTTCGGAAAGTTGAGCGCGTCGAAACAATACCAGCCGGTTTCAAGCTCTGGACCAGTCGCAATTTCAAATCCAAGCTCAGAGAAAACGCCATAAGCTTCGTTAGCTAGAATTGAAAGTGGATGCTCTGTACCTGTCTGTTTAGGCAGGTCCTTTTTAGTTTCTTCGTTCATTTAATTCTCGTTTACCCAACTAAAAGAAAAATGGCGTTCACTGATATATTTTAAGATATAAGTTCCGGATTCATTTGGTATTTTCATATATGCTTTATAATCTGGTCCTCTTTTAGCATTGGCAAACTGATCTAACACATAAGTATCATTCCAGTTGTGTTTGAGCCAGTTTAATCCATCGTTTACTTCTCCGTTATGTTCAACACTTGTACCGTATATTGTTTCTGTCATATATATAAATATTATGTGAACTGATAATATCTTTATTCTAACAAATTTGCTTCTACTGGACTAATCTTGCGTCCATGACGAGAAAGCACACAGCCACCGGGGCAAAAAGCCTTGCCTTCACCTTTTTCTAAACATTCTCCGCAGGCAATGAAATGTCTATGGCAAACAGGGTTGGAACAGTTTACATAATTCTCTGATTGTTTGGTACAAGAATCACATTTGCCTATGATCTGGTGCTTAGCGTCATCAGTGTAAAATCCCATCGCCACCCGCCCGTCGAAAACATAGAGCTTGCCTTTGAAGTCTTCGTTTGGGTATTTCTCCATATAGGAGACGATACCGTTCTCGAGTTGGTGCACATCGCTGAAACCCTGAGTAACAAGAAAGCCAGATGCTTTCTCGCAACGAACTCCGCCCGTACACACAGTCAATACTGTTTTATCTTTCAAATGTTTTATTTGTTGTACTACCTTAGGTAAATCTCTGAAATTCTCCATCGCGGGCAAAATAGAATTTTCGAAATGACCAACTTTAAATTCGTATGCGTTGCGCATATCTACGATGTAAAACTCTTTTCCGGTTTTTATCCATTCGTGCAATTCCTCTGCTTTGAGATGTTTTCCAGTAATTTGATTCGGGTCGATATCACAAACTCCACCATTGTCTTCTAGATGTAGCGACACTATTTCTTTACGAGTTTTTACCGAGAGCTTCGGGAACGCGCTACCGGTGCCCACACTTCTTTTCCAATTCACGTCTGCAAAACGCCGATCTTTGATCATTTCTTCTATATATTTCTCAGTATTTTCTACCGAACCTTCGAGAGTACCATTGATGCCTTCGGTCGCAATTATAGTGCGCCCAATAAGCCCTAGCTCTTTGCAAAGCTCCTGCTGTCTTTGCTTCTCCCCCTCCGGATCGACAATAAAGACGTATTTATAGAACAATATTATTTGATAGTTACTATCTAACATAAGAAAAATATACCTTTGTGAGGCTTAAAATGCAAGAAATCTACTGATAAATTTTAGCCATCTTACAATACTCACATTCTGCATTTTGTTTGCCGTAGGATTTGAAGTCACAAGGACGGTCTACCCAGTTGCCGTTTTTAAGGAGGTTGTCGTAATCGGTAATATCTCGGATAAGTAGGGCTATGTGTTCTTTGTCTATGTGTGTGCCGTAAAACATCTCCTTTTCACTTTTTGCTTGTACAAATTCTAGCTGTGACTCGGTCACATTCTTTTTCCACTTAGAATTCTCTCCCAAAAGATACGAATACATCGAAAGTTGACGCATATAGTCACTCATACGACCTTCTTCATCTACCTTTTCTATTTCAGTTTTCTTTCTCGGTGTACCGGTTTTGAAGTCTGTGACTCGCACAGAGTCCTTGCCTAAAATTTCTACTAAGTCTATCTTGCCGTAGATGTTGAGGTGTGGGAACCTGTCATCTGACAGAGAAACACTCTTTTCCGGCTCTCTGTCTTTAGAAATTTTCGACAACCTGTTTTCTACCCATTCGGCAAGTATTTTAAAAGCGTCATGCTCAAGCTCTTTCTGTTTTCTCTCATCTCCGAAGCCGGATTTTAATACTAGCTTTTTTATAATATTCTTAACTTCTTCATCACTTATTTTACTTGTATTTAACTTCAGAATATTATCTATCGCTCCGTGGACAATATTTCCGAACTCCAGGCTTTCTGCTTTTGGTTCAGGAAGTTGAAGTAAATTCCTGAAATACCATTTCCAGGGACATTCAAAGAAATTATTGAGAAGCGAGACTGAGACCTTTCTGTCTTCATAATCCTTCGCCACCAGCTTTTTTAATTCCTGTAAACTCATATTTTCTTTACTTATTCCTTTACTTTCTGTGTAAGCTTTCGGATCATGGGCTAGTATTATTTTCTCTGTCTCGTCAGCTGTTTGTTTAGTAAAATTATTTTCTAGATTCGAAACAATGCCCGACAAAGTCCTGTCTCCCCCCGTATACGAATGCGTAGAATAAGAAATAGTGCAAAATCTTTTTGCCCGAGTTATAGCCACGTAGAGTTCTCTTTTTATTACTTCTTCATCTCGTTCTTCCATTTTCTGGGACACGCTTTCAGGTAAGGTAAATCCACCTCTCCGCGCACCTGCAAGGGACTTCTCATCCATGTGCGCAATCCAGACGAAATCAAACTCCAGTCCTTTAGACCCGTGAAGTGTCAGCACTTTCACCCCAGACGTTGCGTCGAAAGAAGCGAGTGGAATGTTTTGACCATATTCTTCAAGTCTTTCTAAGAAAATTAAAAACTCTTTCAAAGTAAGTTTCGGGTTCCGCTCAGCTTGAGCTAAGACTAGGTGAAGCACCGTGCGAACTACTTCCACCCTAGAGACTAAGTCTTCATGATTCTTTGCAGTGTCTAGCAAAAACTCTCCCGCTACTTTCTGCACAAAAGGATAAACACTCGTTTCAGTGGTAAAGGCAAACCAACCTTTCAACTTTGCTATCCAGATTTTTACCGAGTTCTCTTCTTTAAAAAGTGTTTGCCTTTCTTCCTCCATTGCATCTAGGAAAGAAAATTGACGCATGTTATTGTCTCTTATAAATTTGTGGGCCTCTATCGGGGTAATACTTGTCAGTGGATCAAAGAAGGATTCCGCGAGCATTCCGCCATCTGCCGGATTCGCTAAAATATTCAAAACTCGAATAAAACTCGTAGCCACAGGTGAATCAAAGAAGTTGACCTTCTCTCCTGTTGCTACAGACAAACCCATGTCCCGTAGTACGGTCATCGCACTACGTACATGTCTATTTTTAGGCACTAAAAGCGCAAAATCATTTGGATTAATACCCTCTTTGATTTTATTTTGAATTGCGAGTCCTGCAAGAATTATTTCATCTCTTTCATAATTTGCTTCGACTAAATTTATGGGGTGATTTTCTTTACTATTACTTTTCAACTTTTCTTTACTGATAGAGCTCTGTAGTAATTTGTGCGCTGAGTCTAGGATGCCTTGGGTGGACCTGTAATTTTCCACAAGCATCACAAGCTTAGCTTTTCCAAAAGCATGTTTAAAATTCTCAAAGTATTCTAGTGACGCTCCGCCGAATCCATAAATAAGCTGGCGGTCGTCGCCCACTACGAAAATGTTTGGGTTCTCTACCTCCCCCCAGACTTTTTGTAAAAATTCATTTTGCACTCCACTGGAATCCTGATGTTCATCTATTAAAACATACTGATAATTCTCTCGGATGTATGCCCCTGCGTCTTCGGACTCTTCAACAATTTTTACTAAATTCTCCAGTACGTCATCATAATCAAAAAAGTTCTTTTCAGTCTTTACCTGTTCATAAAATTCATAGAAACGCATTGCCTCTCCTGTGCGCTCTAGTCCTTCTATTTTCTTTTCTATTTCTTTTTTAAGTTTACCCTTGCTCTCACCTCTAGTAGAGATACTGTCGGGGTCACTTTGGATATTTTTTATTTCTTCTCGAAGTAACTTTTCGAACTCTATTGGATTTATGCGTTCACGTTTCAAAAAAGAAATCAGAGATTTTAAATCACTAAAGTATCTGGAGTTGTCGGACCGTGGTTTTAGATACACCCACGAATTATCCTGCAAGATTCCATCCGAAATTGCGATTGAGTCCTTCTCGTCCATAAGCTTCGGCATCTCGCCCTGCCCCAGTACACCGAAATACTTTTCCACAACATTCATACCAAAACTATGAAATGTAGACACATGCACTTTCCCTGCTTCAGTTCCAATGTATGCCCGCAGTCGCTCTTTCATAGCTTTCACCCCAGAATTTGTAAAAGTAAGACACAAAATGCCATCAGCCTTTATGTCTGTTTTATTCAAAATATTTCCTATCCGAAGTGCGAGTATCTGAGTCTTGCCTGTGCCGGGACCTGCCACCACCATGACCGGACCGTCAATAGTATCCACTGCTTCTTTTTGAGCTTTGTTTAGTTTTTTATATTCTTCTGCAAAAAGTGATGCGGGCATGGGTATAGTATACCCTATTTAACAAAATCAGCCTTTCGTTATGCAGTTGCCATTTTAATATGGATCTTGGATTTCCAGAAGAAATACCCAATGATAATGAAAGTCATAAGTGGAGAAAGCCAGTCTGGAATATGAAATCCGAAAGCATGCAGCACCATGATAGTACCGAGCACCAGGATAGAATACATCGCACCGTTCTTCAAGTAGACATATTTCTTGATGTTTTCAATATTTCTAATTGTAAGCTCTCTCACCACTAAGGCGCCGATACCGTTACCAATGAGGATCAGCGGAACCGAGAGAGTGAAGGCAAATGCTCCGAGCACGCCGTCAATAGAGAATGTGGTGTCGATAATTTCTAAGAAGAAAAGTTTGGAAAGGTCGGACTGCGCGCTGCCGAGAAGTTTCTTTTCCTGTTCTTCTGCGTTTTGCTTAAATCCATGAGTTATGAAAAACAGAGAGGAGCCCACGATAGCACCAAAGCCCATCAGTGTGCTTTCTTTAAGAGCAAACCAAGAGATGGCAGCTAATAGCACAGAGACAGTAGCATAGAACCACACACCCTTTGCCATAAAGAACTTTTCTGGTCTAGGCAGTCCGAGCTTCTTCTCTTCCAAGAAAAGCCAGTGCAGGAAGAGGAACAAGAGAAAGACTCCTCCAGCGACAAGCAGTATTGGCGCTGATTTTTGTATTGATTCTTGAACCACAGGATCAGAAGACCATGCAGCAGACAAGACCTGACCGACAGAGAGCGAACTGTTGAAAGCCCAAATAATAGCAAATGGTAGAACTCCACGCACCAGAAACACTGCGATAAACATTCCCCAGGTCAGGAACCACCGGCGGGCCTTTTTGCCCATGGTGTTTAAAACCTCCGCGTTGATGATGGCGTTGTCTACCGATGAAATGGTCTCAAAAAGCACTAAACCTATTATTGTGAAAATCGCTGATAGCATTTTTATATTTTAGCATATTTCCCAATCTTTGTCCTTTTGATTGAATATGCCAGCGCCGGGATATTCATACTTTTACCCAGGGAATTGGCTATCCCCCTTACATATGTGCCACTACCACATTTTATTTTAAAACTAGCTATTAGGAACCAAGGAAACTCCTTTCCGTCTTTTTTCAAGTCTTTTCTCCATATTTTTAAAATTTCTTCTTGCCGGAAATCTCCACCCACCTTTTTAATCCTTTTTTCAATATTTTCCAAAAGCTTTTTGCTTGCCACTTTTTTAATATTTAAAAAAGTTAAGCTTTTGACATTCACTTCCCTCTCCGGAGAATCCACGCTCTCTCCTCTGCGACCGTACTCAAAAAGGGGTTTACCCTTCACTGTCTTTGAAGAATATATGGGATACTTTTGAATAAACTTACCTTTAAAAAATTTAAGATTCCTTTGTATCTGTTTTTCGAGTTCATTTTTCTGTATTACCTCGTCACTACACCTCAGAACCTTGCCCAATATATCGTAAGTGTCTGTCGCGAAGCCAAACAAAACTTCAAATTCATATTGTTTATCTAGGTCTAGATACTTACTTTTGTTTTTTATTTCATCCCCAACAACTAGAAGCAACAGGCCTGATGCCATAGGGTCTAAACGCCCAGCATAAGTAATGCTCAAGTCTTTGTAAGCCTGATGTTTACTACGAAAAAGAGACAGCGCTTCAAGCGGTGTCTCTCCTTCTTTTTTATTGACCAATATTATCTTTTTGATAATCTTTTTCAAATGTCTTTTGTCTTATTTCAGTTTCTTTGCAACAGCTTTTACTTTTGCAACAGCTTTTTTCTTCGCACCTTGTACTTTCGGCTTTGTGTCTCGTACGAGCATTTTCCAATGCTTGCGGAGCTCTCCTACCACTGACTGGACTTCTTCTTTGGTCACACCTTTAGCTACAGCATATTTAGCTGACACTTCGTCCACAATCTGATTGTACACGCTCTCGGTTAACTCTTTTGATTCTTCCATTCTCTCGATTATCTCTCCTTTCATCTTTACCGCCCAGCCTTGAATCTTCTTTCTATTGTTCTTACCTTCAGGTCCAAACAGGACGTACGCTGCCGCTGATAATGCTGCTACTCCTGCTCCCACTGCAAGCACCTTTCCTACGTTATTTTTTTTGTTTGTTACTTTTGCCATACAATTATTTTTTATTATCTGTTAATAATTTAATTATACTACTTTTCCTCTTTTTTGTTATTCTTGTGACTCGCCTTTTTTTTTCTAAAAATAAAGCTGAAGAATCTATTTTCCATGATTCTGTCAACCAACTCCTCTATATGTGTAGACGCATTATCCACCCCTTGTCTTACAGTGTCTGTTATATAGCTCACATCTCGGAGGATTCTAATAAGATAAAAAAGCGCAATCGAAACCAAAATTACTAGAACCACTACAGCAATACTGGTTATAAAAAAGAATATATCTGCTTGAAGTAAAGTATTCATTGGTTAATTATAGCATTTCTTTTTATTTTCATGTACATTAGAATAAGCCGTACATACATGGAGGTGTCGGATAGCGGTTTATTCCACTACCTTGGAAAGGTAGCATACCGAAAGGTATCGAGAGTTCGAATCTCTCCGCCTCCGCAATTTTTACTTAGTGTTCAGAATCTAC
This sequence comes from bacterium, assembly GCA_030855725.1. GTDB lineage: Bacteria > Patescibacteriota > Minisyncoccia > Phycocordibacterales > UBA9973 > UBA9973. Next base: position 27,313 of record JALYQS010000015.1, read on the forward strand.
GCTTAAACACAGCGTATTTAATTTAAGCAAGGTGTTTTTACCTACGAGTCCATCGACTGTGATTTGTTGAGCTCGTTGGAATCGCATGACAGACCGCATGGTTTTAAGCCCAAAGAAACCGTCTACATCACTAGTATAATACCCATGGATGCTAAGGAAGCGCTGGAGCATAGCGACTTGATATATTTTCTTATCGTATTTTTTAATATATTGTCCATCTTGATAGAAGGCATGAAGATATTGAGTAAAAGGATTAATATATGAACAGATGGGAGCCGGTAAGGGTTCTAAAGGTGGAGGTGTGGTTATAGGTTGCAAGACATTAATAGAAGCAGACGTCCCCAATGAAGGACTACCGAGACCATAGTTTCCACTTCCGGACACATGCATGTAAACATTTAAATTTTTATTCGCACCAAGCGATCCTGAGGCGCCAGGAGTTGGGAGAGTTAGAGTTGCCGCATTGGTGACAGCGTCAGTAATGGTGCCACCGTTTAAAGCCAGTGCTAACGTAGAGGTATAATCCAGATCAGAATTTAAATCGCCTTGCGTTACTGTATAGGTAAAAACTAGAGTAGTGGTAGTGTGTCCAGAAACATAATTCACAGTACGATCTGTAGTACCTGTTTCCAAAGTTAATCTCGGAACACCTCCCACTACAACTACTTCAGAAAAGATTACTCTAATACTGATGGAGTCGCCCGTCGTGTAAGAGCCGTTTGCACTGGAAGATGTGACAGAAGTGACGGTCGGCGATTGCGTGTCAGTGTAAATGTTGGTGTTATAAGACAGAGACCCTATCTGACGAACCGCTGGTAAGGTTAAAACAGCAACATTATTGGCCGCATCTTTAATGGTCCCTCCGTTTAAAGCAAGAGCACTTGTCGTACTGTAATCCACTCGTGAATTATCTCCTTGATGTACCAAGTAATCAAAAGTTAGGGTATTAGTACCCGATCCTGAAGCGTAGTTTACAACATTGTTACCAACTCCATTTCCAACAGCAAGTGTTGGCACACCCGTCACGATGACTGTCTCTGTGAAAACAACTTGAATTGAAATAGTGGCTCCCGCTTTATACGTTCCGTTTGCTGTGCTTGATGTAACATTGGAAACGGTCGGAGAAGTAGAATCGCTTGGGACAGTAAGTCTAGTAAAATAACCACGATTATTGCCGTTTAATTGACCAAACCTACCTCCGACCAACAAGTTACCACCTGGCTCCAACTTAAGACTCAGAATACTGTGGTTAAAGCTAGACCCAAGTGCTGTATAGAAAGCCGTGTCTTCTGTGCCGTTGGAATTCAAACGAACCAAACTGTTTCTGGCATTGCCACCAAGTTCCACGAATTGGCCTCCCACAAGAATGTCTCCGTCTGATTGCATAGCAATAGTATTAATTTGTTCATTAAAACCATTAGCAAAGTAATCGTAGAAAGCGGCGTCTTCGGTGCCGTCGGAGTTTAGGCGAACAAGACGATTTCTAGCGTTCCCGCTTAGCTCTGTATAGTTACCTCCAACTAAAATATCGCCATCTGATTGAACAGCCACACTCATTATCTGACCACTAAACCCGCCGCTGAGATTAGCGTAAAAAGTGGTGTCTTCAGTGCCGTTGGAATTTAGGCGAACAAGACGATTTCTAACATTAACGTTAAATTCCGGGTAATCACCAGCAACTAGGATATCACCGTCGGATTGGAGAGCGATACTATTAACCGTAGAGTCAAAACCATAGCCCAAATTAGTATAGAAAGCGGTGTCTTCGGTGCCGTCGGAGTTTAGGCGGACAAGTCTGCCTCGGGCATTACCATTAAATTCGTTAAAATCACCTCCGACGAGAATATCTCCATCCGACTGAATAACAATGCCCCGTGGAATACCATTGAACCCGGCACCTAAATTAGTATAGAAAGCGGTGTCTTCGGTGCCGTCGGAGTTTAGGCGGACAAGTTTGTTTCGAGTATTTCCATTAAGTTCCGTATACTCGCCTCCTACCAGGATATCACCATCGGATTGAACAGTAAGGCTCTTTACAAGACCGTTAAATCCTGTTCCTAAATTAGTATAAAATGCCGTATCTTCGGTACCGTCAGAGTTTAGACGAACAAGACGATTTCGAGTATTACCATTTAGGCCAGTGTAAATGCCACCAATTAGAATGTCGCCGTCTTCTTGTAATGCTACAGTGTGCACAATACCGTTAAATCCAGTGCCTAAATTTGCGTAAAACGCCGTATCGTCGGTGCCATCGGATGCAACAAAGTCAGCTGTCGTAAAATTCCATGCTCCGCTGCCTGAAATTGCAGCCACACTATTTCCTACTACATCTTCAAAAGCAGTGACCGGTATCTCAACATAATACTGAGTGTTTTTTACAAGAACAGTAGGCCGAATGACAATTGTGTTCGTGCCTGTACCAGTAACTAAACCTGAAGTCACAGCAATGGTTTGCACAGTTGAATTATCAGAGGATTTTTTTATAAGGATATCGCCAGATTCTACAGTGACCGATTCAGAAAATTTAATTATTAAATTAGTATCCCCGCTTACGTTGGTCGCATTGTCGAATGGAGATAGTGAAGTAATAGTCGGCGAAGCAGAACCATTAAGACGAACTAGACTGTGCCTTTCGTTGTCATTAAAACTTGCATAATCACCTCCCGCGAGAATGTCCCCATCCGACTGAAGGGCAATATCATAAACTGAAGAATTAAATCCAGTACCCAAGTTCGTATAAAAATCGGTGTCTTCGGTCCCGTCGGAGTTTAGGCGGACAAGTTTGTTTCGAGTATTATCATTAAAAATATCATATAGACCACCAACAATAATATCGCCATCTGTTTGTAGAGCAAAGCTATAAACTGGTCGGTTAAACCCCGTGCCTAGATTCGTGTAAAATGCAGTATCTTCAGTACCGTTGGAATTTAAGCGGACAAGTCTGTTTCGTGTATTACCGTTGAGCTCGGAATAATCACCTCCAACCAGAATGTCTCCGTCGGATTGGATGGCAACATCATAAATTGAAGCGTTAAATCCTGTGCCCAAGTTAGTGTAAAGGGCCGTGTCTTCGGTACCGTCGGAGTTTAGGCGGACTAACTTGTTGCGAGAATTGCCGTTAAATTCGGTGTAATCTCCTACAACCAGAATGTCTCCGTCGGATTGGATGGCAACATCATAAATTGAAGCGTTAAATCCTGTGCCCAAGTTAGTGTAAAAGGCCGTGTCTTCGGTACCGTCGGAGTTTAATCTCATGAGGTAATTACGAGTATTACTGTTAACGCTTGTGTAATCCCCCGCTACAAGAATATCGCCGTCAGATTGAAGAGCTATATCCTGAACTGCAGAATTAAACCCTGTGCCCAAGTTGGTGTAAAAGGCAGTGTCTTCGGTACCGTCGGAATTTAAGCGCACAAGAGAAGCTCGAGAATTACTGTTCATATCATCAAACAACCCCCCCACGAGGATATCTCCATCTGATTGTAAAACAAGACTATTTACGTTACGATTGAACCCCGTGCCCAGGTTGGTATAAAATGCTGTGTCTTCGGTGCCGTTGGAGTTTAGGCGAACCAGTCTGTTTCTGGAATTACCGTTAAGTTCCGAATAATCACCTCCCACAAGAATACCACCGTCAGACTGAAGCGCGAGGCTCTTTACAACACCGTTAAACCCTGTACCCAAGTTCGTATAAAATGCTGCGTCTTCAGTACCGTCCGTAGGGTCAGCTCTCAAAAGAAATGGACCGGAAAACACCAATACCACGCAGAGTATGGCAAGAATAAATATTCTTTGTGAGGAGTATGCACTTTTTTTCATGGTTACTTACATTAATCATATCATATTAACCACTCAACTACTTGATTTCAGTAATTACTACGAAATTAAATTTTGAAAAGTCTGGTTCCAGAATAAGACCAGTAAGTACCGAATGTAAAGTATTGAGGCAATGCTTTATCTAGTTATAGTTATTACAGCGGACTGCTCTTCAAATTGAGCATCAACTGTTATACGTCCATTGGCTGACTTTTTGACCATATACCCAGCTCCGTTTACATTGGTTTTTTGTGGTTCATTAGGAATTCCAACCAAATACTTTTCACTAGTAGTTAGAACAGACAAATCAATAAGTCCAGAACAAGTGCCACCAGAAGCACAAATCTCTGTAGCTGTAGTGGTGATGCTCGCGGGCAGGACCCCACTGTTGTCTATAGTATATTGATAAACCGCGTTTAGAATTGTATTCACGTCCGCCTTACGCTGAGCGTTTCTAGTTTCACCCAACTGTTTGCTTGGGTTTATCGCAATAATTACAATACCTGCCAAAATACCAATAGCAGCTACAACAAGCAAAATTTCTAAAAGTGTGAATCCTTGATTATTTTTTATATTTGAATTTTTCATAATTATTATAATTATACTCTAAGAAGATACTTCTTGCCAGGAAGTGAGTAAGATTAGTGGATTGATTGCGTTAACCGAAACAGAGGTTTTCCTGATCAGAGTTCCCACACTGCCGGAAGCAGTGACTAACCTGGTGGAACCCCCGGTATTTACTACAGTATAACTGCACGTTCCCTGGCCAAATGACAAATTACCGCTCCCGGTAAAAGCAGTCAGTTCTCTGATCCGCTGTAGGGCTTCTTCGATACAGGCGTTCGCGAGGCCTTTAGCCTGATTAGATTGCTCGATGGCAAAACTGGTTCTTGAACTTGCCAAACCGAGCAAAATAAGTGAAACAGTAACCGCAGTACCCACTGCTCCGACCACCAGCACACTGATTAAGGTGACAAAACCTTTTTCTTTGTCTTGTTTCTCTTTTGGATTAACTTTTGAATGAAATAAATTTGTCATTTTATTATGGTTGCCTAAGACTTGCTCCGCTAGTGAATGTCTTTGAAAAAGAATATTCGTTCCTGCCGGTATTGTTGTTATAAGTAAGGGTAAAGGTCATACGAATACTTCCAGGTGTCGCCGCTCGAGATAAGTTGTGAAACGTAAGTCCAGATGCAGTCACGCGGGAGTTCGTCAAATCTATCGTCCCTCCTCCAGCTTCCTTGATACGTATCGCTCCACTAGCGAGATCAAAAATAGTTGGGTTAAGCGCTGGAGTGATTGTATTTAAGGACAACGTCCCCGAACTTACACCCGTTGCGGGGGCATTAATTGTGGAAGCGTTGCGTGTAGTTTGGGCAATCATCTGCATCACGTATATACCCTGCTGTTCTACTTCCGCCATGGTTTGATTCTTAACTCGCGACTCTAAAAGAGTAGACAAGAAAATCGTAGTCATAATTAAAATGAAAGAAGTAATACTTAGTGAGAGTAGAATTTCTATAAGAGTGAATCCAGCACTATATTTGTTTAATTTTTTAAATGTAAGTAATTTCATAAATATTTATTGTGGCGCAAAGACAATAAACTCTTCGACATCCGAAGTACTTACTCCAAAAGCACGGTCAAGTGCTTGGTCGTAAGCCATACCCAAAAGCGGGCTGGTTCCTGCTACATTAAATTGGCCAAGAATAACTGGGGTAGCTAGGTTGACGACATTGATTACCTTGAACTCAAATGTAGCGTGACTAGTAGCGATAAATGCATAAGTGTTCCCGTTGCCAAGATTCAAAGAAATATCGTTTAGTGCACCTAGTACTCCCACCGTACCAAGTAGTGCTGGAGTTCCAGGAACGTTTATGTTAACAGTGTGAAAATTAGTTCCCTGTCCTAAAAATACTGTGGACCCGGTAATAGCGATAGGGATAGCATCCGTAGTCGTTGCTAGATCAAGCGATCCTGCGAATACTGGGGTTGCCGGCACACTCACATTCACGACTTGAAGTTCTCGAGTATTTTCGGAAGTTGTAACATATGCATGACTTGAAGATTGAACGACCTCGTATCCTTCACCGTTTAATATAAGTCCCCCAATAAAAGCAGGTGCTGTCGGAACCGCAACATTGACTACCACCAAATCATTCCCCCCGTTGAGCGCAAGGTAAGCACGAGTACCAGCTACAAAAACTCCGCGGGCGTCTTCGGTGCCGGCGTCGTTGTATGTCCCAACGACGGTCGGTAATGCCGGCACAGAAATATCGATGATTTGTAGTTCTTGATTGTCATCACTATTCACCACGTAAGCATAATTTCCCGACACAAATATATTTTGCGGTATACCGGTGAGACTAAGCGATCCTACCATAACCGGGTTTGCAGGGTTACTGACATCTATCACAAGAAAATCAGGTACTCCATCAGTACGGACCATATACGCATAATTCCCTAATGCTTCAACTTTTACCCCATTTTGAGTGCCGGCAATATTTATCTGAGAGGCTTGCAGAGGGATGGACCAGTTGCCAATACCTGAAGCGATCCAGTTCGTAATTCGCGTGGCGAGAGAGACCGAACCTGTCCTTTGAGGATTTTGCTGCCAAGTAATATTTGCAGTCACTAGCTTTCTTTTGGTATCGATAGTTGAAACAATTATCTGGCGAGTAAAGATATCTGTGATGTCACTGCTCCCTGCGAGATTCCACTCATTACTTGTGGTAGTAAGACCGAAAGTGCCATCGCTTAAGTTACTAAAACCTGCATCACGGATGTTGCGGACTGCTTCTAGGCCTTCTTCGGCGAGCATATTTGCACGCGCACGATTACCGGCAAGCATAGTGGACTCTTGTCCATATAAGTATGCTCCCACCAAAGCAACCACCAACAACGAAAACAGTGCGCTTGAGAGAATAATCTCAACTAAAGAGAATCCTTGCCTACACTGGTAGACCTTATTTTTAGAGGCTGACCATTCCTTTTTGATTGATTGAAATATTCCTTGTTTCATTGGCGCTTGATGTTAAAGTAATTGTACCATTTACGCTCGGCAGTCCGCTTAGCTTCGCAAAAGTTATCTCCGAGATTCCCGACGGAGTGATACTAGCGGGGACTGCGAAGACTTCATCAAATTCAGAATCCCTAAGAGTAAAGCTTGAACCCTTGAAAATGACAATATTTCCAGTTTCAATTCGCACTCCCCACAAAGTATCCCCGTCCATACCTTGAGCGAGCACTTGTCCGCGACGAATACTCTCCGCAACCGAAGTCGCAGTGATATCTAGATCGTTCCTTGTTTGAAATGATTGATACACTGGGACGGACATAAGGGCCATAACCCCGATAATCGAGACAGATAAAAGCATTTCTATTAATGTAAATCCGCTATTTAATTTCATTTTATTCTTTGAATCTATCCCTTAAAGCCACCAACCAAACTATAAATAGGCATTATCACGGCAAGCGCTACTGCTACCACGCCCAGCCACACAATCACGAGAAGTATCGGTTCTAGCATCACTGCCAAGTTTTTCGCAGTGGTGTCAGTCTTTTCTTCGTAAGTTTGGCTTATCTTAAGTAAAGTAACAGAGAAAGTCCCTGATTGTTCGCCTGCAACGATTAACTGCAAAACAGGAGCTGGCAAAAGTTTATTTACCTTGGGATAAAGTTCAAAGCTCTTTTTGAAAGAATTTCCTTCAGTTACACTTTCGGACAAATACTCATAAAAACGCTGATACCTCTTGAATGTTGTTGCTTGAGCAAGAGAGTCCAACGCTTCTGTTGCTGACAAACCAGCGGAAATAAGTGTTCCCAAGAGATAGCTAAAGCGTGTTATTTCCACTTGTTTCAAGAGTGTTTTTGAGCCTGGCAAAAAAAACAAAATATTCTCACCAAGCACCTTTGTCTTCTTAAAGAAAAAAAGAAAATAAATAAATGCTACGAGTACCACAATTAACCCGGGCACAAAATATGCTCCGTATGTATTTAAGAATTTACCAAATCCAATAAGCATCTTGGTTATGGTTGGTAGTTCAACCTTAAGCTGAGAGAACACAGTAGCTAACTTCGGCAGGATAAACCAAGCTATTCCAATACCTACAACCAAAGTAAGAGACAAGACAAATATCGGATACATAGCAGCTGAACGGATTTTGGAAGTTAGCGCTCTTTTTTTTTCTCCTTCCACTGCTATTATCTTTAAATTCTCAACCAGCTTACCAGAACGCTCTCCAGTGTGTAGAAGGGCGCAAACATGTTTAGAAAATAACCCAGACTTCTCAAGAGCCACCGAAAGCGAAACCCCTTCTGCTACGTCTTCTTCTATTTCTTCAATTATGCTTTTTAACTTAGTAGAGCGAATTTCAGTACGCATTGATTCAAGGGCAGAGACTATGGGTATCCCTGCCGACATGAGAGAAGAAAGATTTTCAATGAAGTAGTCTGTTTCTTTGCCGATACCAAAATGTGAAAATAAATTATCGAACTTTTCTTTTAGAGTTTTTAACATGTTAAATTAGGAATTAGAAATTACTTCTTACTAGATTTTTTTACATTCACAAACATTAATGGGGGTTCTACCACGCGAAGCAGTTCAGTAAGTGTGGTAACTCCGTTTTTAACCTTTTCAATACCATCTTCAAACATCGGATGTGTTCCTTGTGTGCGAGCTAAATCTGAGATTGTTTTGCTGGAAGGATTTTTTAAAATTAGCTCTTGTAACTCTGAAGTTATTTCTATGATTTCAAACAATGCGATTCTGCCTTTGTAACCTGTCTGACCGCATTCGTCACATCCCTTTCCCACATATAAATCGCAGGTCTCAGTTTTAAAATATTCCGTTAGGGTTGGGTGGATTTGTTTTATTTCCTTTAAAGTAAAGCTCTTGGTTTGCTTACAGCGCTGGCAAATCTTCCGAGCTAAACGCTGAGCTACAATAAGATTAAGTGTGGAAGCAAGAAGAAAAGGTTCTATCCCCATGTCGAGCAACCTAGGAATAGCAGTAGAGGCATCGTTAGAGTGAAAGGTAGATAGCAAGAGGTGTCCAGTAAGTGCCGCGTTCACTGCTATCTCTGCCGTTTCGTTGTCTCTAATTTCTCCAACCAGAATAATATCTGGATCCTGGCGGACAATAGACCGAAGTCCTTTAGCAAATGTTAAATCAGTTACGGAATTCACTTGAATTTGGTTTATTCCTCGCATTTTATACTCAACCGGATCTTCGATAGTTGTAATATTTACGTCCGACTTATTAAGAATTTTAAGCAGAGCATACAGAGTTGTTGTTTTCCCTGATCCAGTAGGGCCAGTAACCATAATCATGCCAAAGGGTTTGTTCGCAACTTCTTCTAGCAAATCTCGGTGGGTTTTCGACAATCCTAGTTCTCCAAGGACCAGACCTTGAATATACGAAGAGAGTACACGAAGCACTGCTTTTTCCCCTTCAACAGTAGGAACTACGGAGACACGAAGATTTAGTACGATATCGCCAAACTTCGACTGCATTGCTCCATCTTGAGCTGAAAGATGTTCGTCAAGACGCATTCCGGAAAGAACCTTGATGCGATTTAAAATATTTTCATACAACTCTTTAGATATACGTCCAGCATCGCGAAGAACTCCATCGATTCGAAAACGAATCAAAACATCTGGAGATATGGGCTCGAAATGTATGTCTGAAACATTTAGAACTGTGGCGTCCTCAAAAATAGTAAATAGTATTTCAGGAGCAACCTGCCTTTTATTGGCAATGATTCTGGCAAATTTAGTTTCGAGGTCTTTCTTGTATAACAAGAGAACATTATCTATGTCCTCTGATAAAGAGTAAGCAACCTCAATCGTCTTGCCTGGGAATATATTCTCGAGCTCTATTTTTATATCCTTATTGGTGGGATCATCGGTTGTGACTATAACTTTACTTTTATCACCTCTAAAAAATACAGCTCGAAACTTTTTTGCAAACTTTTCAGTGATGTTAAATATTTGATCGTGGTCTGGTTTATTGAAACTAAGCTCTACATAATTTACTCCTAGAGATTCCGCTATCGCCATGCCTAGTATATCCCTGCTAATAATGCCCTCTTGCAACAAATAGTCGATGAAAGATTCACGCTGTGTCTTTGAATAATTTTCTGCTTTCTCTAGGTCATCTTTTGAAATGTAGTTTCCTTTTAGCAGAATTTCTTTTATTATTTTGTCATCAAATTTCATTATATAAAATAGAAACTAAAATTTAAGCTCTAACTTTCTATAATTGTAACAAAGCGCGTAGGCCATGGCAAATTATTTGCGAACTATTCGTAAGATTATTGTATTTGGATTTAGGTATATGATATTATATAAGCATAATGAGTGAATTTAAATCGCGACATACTATCCTTGTAGTAGAAGATGATTTTTCAACATACAAAGCTCTAGTAACAAAACTTGTCCAAGAAAGTTACATTGTTCTCTCTGCAAAAAACGGTCTTGAAGGCCTAGATCAAGCTCTAAGAAATCATCCTGATATAATCTTGCTAGACATTGTCATGCCAGGAATGGATGGATTAACAATGCTTAAAAAATTGCGCGAAGAAGGGGCCTGGGGTAAAAATGTGCCGGTTATCCTGCTTTCAAATTTAGAGCCGGACAATAAAATAAACGCGAGCATAGTTAGAGATGAACCAGCCTACTATGTCGTTAAAGCAAACTCTAGTATTGACGATCTGATTACAAAAATAAAAGAAAGGCTGGGTAGGTAGTTTCTAGTTTGAGATTGCTTTACCTATTTTATCCACCATTTCCCCGAGTGAGATGTCTGATTTGATGAAATAGTCAACTACCTTAAACTTTCTAACCTTTTCAATATCCATCTCTTGAGACAGATTGGAAGCAACGATAACTTTCAAATCTAACAAATCTGCATTTGCTCGTATTTCTTCTAAGACCTGGAAACCACTTTTGTCCGGCATCATTAAATCAAGCACCAGCAAATCTGGCGTGCGTTTAAGTATCTCGGGTATTACCAACCCACCGTTTGCAATGACAACTACCTCGTATCCGGCACTAACAAGTTTTGCATGATAAACTTTTCCATAAGCTTGGTCGTCTTCGGCTATTAAAATGTATTTTTTATTTTCCATGGTCTTTAGTTTATATATTTTTAGGTCTTGGTTGGTAAAGTGAAATAAAAAGTTGTGCCCTCTCCCTCCTTGGTCTCAAACCACACCTTCCCTCCGAAGCCCTCTACATATGATTTTACTACAAAAAGTCCCAATCCACTACCTTCTGTATCAAATTTCGTTGCATTATCAGAGCGGAAGAATTTAGAGAATATTCTAGGAAGGTCTTTTTCGGGTATGCCTATGCCGTCGTCTTTTACTGAAATGATCAAGAAATCTTCATCTTTATCTAGGGTTGTGACAATGCGTCCTCCTTCTTTTGTATAGCGTACAGCGTTCGATAAAAGGTTTTGTAGCACTTCACGAAAGCGTTTGGAGTCTATTAAGATAGGCTGAATTTCTTGTTTTTTGTTCAGGAATTCTAGTTTTACAGACCTCCTGTCTGCTTCTGGTGTCATTTCTTTTACAGCGGTCTCAATAACAGTATCTATGTCGGTGAGAGTTGGGTCATCTTGTACTCTACCGGCTTCAATACGAGTGACGTTGAGAAGCTCTCCTACCAAATTTATGACTCGCAGGTTACTCTTGCATACTTCTCTAAATCTTTCCTGGGCTTCTTCGGGCAGATTTTTAATATCAGATTCTATCAACTCCAAATTCCATCTCATACTGCCAAGCGGAGTTCTTAGCTGGTGTGAAGCAATAGAAATAAATTCACTTTTTTGTTTATCAATTTCTTTTTCTTTGGTGATGTCTTGGGCAGTACCAGTCATTTTGAGAGCTTTTCCGGAATTGTCAGTTTCTACTAATCCCTTACCTCGAATCCAGCGGATACTGCCATTTGAAAGCTGGATTCTGTGGTCAAATTCAAAAGGCCGATGCGCCATACCCGCCTCCCTTATCGTATTTCTTGTAAACTCTTGGTCCTCTGGATGTACACGCTCTAGATATGCCTCATATGTGGGCTTAGTATCCTTGCTCACCTCAAATAAACGATACAGTTCGTCAGACCAAACAGTAGTGTTGTTAACAATATCCCATTCCCAGGACCCTATATGCGCTAGTTGTTGAGCCTCGCTGAGTGCTTCTGTTCTTTCTTTAACTTTTGTCTCGAGCCCGGTGTAGGACTCTTTTAAGTTGTAAACCATAGTGTTAAATGCACGGAACAATACCCCAAGCTCATCTTTCCTTTTAGTATTTTTGACGTCGCTCGTGACATTAAAATTCTTATTCGCCAGCTGATCTGAAAATTTAGCTAGCTCTATGATTGGAGCAGTAATGATAATCTTAAAATAAATAAATAGGATAATTCCCGCAAAGAAAAGAATCAGTGTCAAGATAATAACAATCTGTGTAATTTTGTCCTCATTATCTTGGATTGAAATAAGTGTTTTTTCTAAAGAGTTTATATTAAATGCGCTAATGTCGGCTAACGCTGCTTTTATATTTTCGGTTTTGATATTCCATTTATTGAAGACGAGGTTAATTTGTTCCACATTTCCGACATCAATAGCTTTTATTAATTCTGCTCGCAAGGATTCTACTTCACTCTTGGCTATAATATAATTATTAACGAGCTCTCTCCCCTTGTCGGTAGTAATATAAGGGTACATTTCATCTAATGTCTTAGAGTTATCAAGTGTCGCTTGCGAAATTGAAAGTAAGTATGATCTGTCAGGGTTAAACCTGTATGCTAGAACGTTGTAATCTGTTTGCTCTTGTTGCCGACCCAAACGCTCGTTTAAACCATTTAATATCCTAATCCTCGAACCTTGCGTCAAAATCACTTCTTCTTGTTGTTTTAAATTCATCAGCAAGTACGAGAAAGCTCCAATCATGACGATCAGCAACAAAAATATTGGTAAAATTATTTTGGACCCGAGTTTCATTAGGTGCGCATTAGTATCATTAATAAATAGTTACTGCATCGGGTTTCACTGTTTTCAAATAATCAGGGAGTGCGGCATTTCTAAAATTAGGGAGTTCTGTTGTATATAGCCCATTGTCTTTGAACCATTGCCCTTCTCTATTGAGCAGGGTCAGCAATACATTATTTAAGATTAGTGTAGGAGTGTATTCTGCCCATGTGCCACGAATAGTTTCTTCAGAAAAGGTCGGCAGTTCGCCAACAACAGCCTCTAACGCCTCTTCGTTGTTACTGAGATACAACCTTTCTGCCTTATCGAGCGCTCGGATAAATCGTATAATTCCTTCCTTTTTACTCTTTACAATGTCGTCTCGGCCGGACAATAATGCACTTTCCGTGTATGAGTCAGAGTAGAAGACTGTAATTGCCTCGGGAGGGAATTCTTTTTTTACATCATAAAGAAATGGGTTACCGCTAGCCACCGCATCGACAGCTCCTTCTTTAAGCATTCCTGCTAAGCTTTTAAATTCTCCGTCAACGATAGTAACATCGCTCAATCGTATCCCCTGGCTTGTGAGGTATGAATACAAGAAAAACTCATGTGAGGAATTTTTTGTTACCCCGATCTTCTTCCCCTTTAAATCTGTCGGGATTGATATATTTTTATCTTTTCGTCCTACCACTGCGACACTCTTTGTAGCAGTAAGCATGCCACTGAGAACGCGCAGGTCGCCCCCTTCATATATTTTTCTGACTACTGGAGTTTCAAACGTAAGGGCAAGATCCGAATCCCCTTTCAAGACATTGGACAAAGCGTCTATCCCTCTTGGAAAACTCTTATTGGTGATTTCCAAATTCTCTTCTTTAAAGAACCCTTTATTTTGGGCAATATAAAAAAGAGCAAAGCCAGGTGTGTCTACGGATGCAACAGTTAACTTTAGAGGGAGCTCAGAAATTTCGGGTTGTTGTTTTTGCATTACAAAGTAGCCACCGATTAATACTACTACAATGACTACAGGAACAATTAAAGATTTTGGCATAATGTTCTAGTTATTAATAAAGAGTAACTGCATCTAAATTTACCTTGCGCAAAGCATCAGTGTATATATAATCGATATAATTAGGTATTACTGTTTTATCTGTAAGCTTGTTGGCTATTCTCCAGCGTGCTTGTTGTTCCATGGCAAGAAGCAAGCTTTGTTCGAGAGTTACGCCGAAATCACTTTTAGCCCATGTTTGGTCAAAATAGTTTTGTTCTAGATTTAGATGCTCTTTTACTATGCGCTTGCTGTCTTCTGGATTATCTTTTATAAATTCCTCCGCTTGCACTAGTGCTTTTAGGAACCGTTCAGTTGTTTCGGGATGTAATTTTATATAATCTTCTGAACTAACAACTAACCAATAAACACTGGAATTATCTTGTGCTGACCAGCTAATACCGTTTGTTCCGAGGGCGGTTTTTATCTTATAGGCAAATGGGTCGTTGGTAGCTATAGCGTCCACTACGCCAGTTGTTATAGCGTTCTCTAGCTCACCAAAAGCCAGATATACTAATGTCACGTCCTTAAGTGTCAGGTCGTGAAAGGTCAAGAAGTTCCCCATTAAGAATTCTGATGCGGATTTTGAAACCACAGCTATCTTTTTACCTTTTAAGTCCGAAATATCATTTATTCCACTATCGCGCCTTGCTGTAATGTATACAAACTTGGCCCGGTCAATCGTTGCTAGAATTCTAAGGGCATCGTTATCAAAACTATCGCTCACAAAGGCGAAATCTATCGTGGTTGCAATATCTGTTACTCCTTTTAGTGCATTTTGTTGTGCTATTATGCCATTTTCTTCTTCAATTTGTTTCACATCCAACCATTGGTCTTTAAAATAATTCTGATTCTCCGCAACGTAAACAAGAGCCGAAAGTTCTGGGGCGGCTTTTGACACGCCCAACCTTACTTCTTCTAGCTTTTGATTTTTACTTTTAAAATTATTCTGCACACCTAGCACTGCGACAACGAGAAAAAGTATTATTACTATAAAAACTATTTTTCTTCTGTTCCCATTAGTATTGAGCATATATTGCTTTTAGTATACTACTTTTTGATAAAGTAACAATCGCTACGCCTCAAACAAACTTGGAATTTCTTGTTCCAGCTTAAAAATGTTCTGAATGTCTTCTATCGGAGTACGTTCCTCCCACAGCATCAGACGGACAACGCCCATCACGTAATTACGGAATAGAATAACATGTGGTAAAGCTTCCATCTCTAGTGTTGTGAGTGGGCGGATTTTCTCGTAAGTACTCAAATATAGACGCATTGCTCGTGACCCCGCGTTGTCTAAAATATCCCAGAGAGTGAACCCAAGGCAGACTACTACTGGAGAATACGATAAGTCATCGAAATCCACGATGCCTGCGATCGAGCCGTCTTTAGTGATGACGTTGCCGTCAAAATCTAGGTCCAAGTGGTGGTAGCCGTATGGCAAGTCTTCACTTAGAGTATATTTATATTTCTTTACGCGTTCAATGAACTCTAAAACATCGTCCGTCTGTACAGGAATGGTACCTAACTTGGTTGCCATAGTGTCATGCAGATCTTTCCACTGGTCCTTCGGCTTCTGCGAAGTTTCCGCAAAAGCCATGCCGAGTAAATGTATTTTCGCCTGTATCTGCGCTAGCTCCATAATGAGTTCAGATGAGGGATACATGGTGACACTCTGGCCTTCTACATATTCCATCAGAATACATTGCCATTGCTTACCATCTATTTCTATAACTGAAAGTTCTTCTGCTTCATTGTTTTTATATATAATCGGGATTGGTATACCTTGTTCCCGGAGATAATCCTGAAACTCGATCTCAAAAAGCACGTCTTCGTCGCTTTTTCTATCCTGTGAATAAATTCGAAGTACACATTTCTTCTCGGCATGGATAACGAAGGAAGTGTTCGCTATCCCCTCGTGAATCGGCTGGTGAGTAAAATCGAAAATCTCGTACTCGCTTAGAATCTTTGTGATAGATTCTTCGGTGATCTGTATTTGATTGTCGGGATATAGTTTTTGCACAACTACATTATATCACTTCAGGCTTTTCATAACTTCTTCTAAAAGGACCTTGTTTTCTTTACACCAGATAGATTTTTCGAATTCATTAAAAGGAAGCCATGCGCGTCCGTGGGCGTCTTCGTTGCCTTCAAACACTTCTTCGCTTTCAAAATCACAGAGATAGTAGAGCATGTAACTTTCAGGATAGGGATACCGATAATCTTCGGGTTTTACTTTATGACATGTTATTTTTGAATATGCGACTAGTTTAGGGTTTTTTACATGAACTCCTGTTTCTTCGAATGTTTCCCGTATCGCTGTATTCTCAGGACTCTCCCCTTTGTCTATGTGTCCACCTGGTATATCAAGCATTCTCTGAAGTCTTTCCCCTTCTCTTAATTCTGTCTGAAGAAACGCACCGTCTTTGAAAACAAAAGCATATGAGGAAGTGCAGAGTAGAATTTCTGGAAGCTCGCCTGAAATGTACTGTTCAACTGTATAGTTTTCATTATCAACCCAGTGTAAGTCTTTTGGTATTTGTATTAGTTTTTTCATGAAGTTAAAATAACCTTCCCTTCTGGTGTGGTCCAATCAGTGAATCGCCACCAAGTTGGAGTGAACTTAAAAAATACAAATTTAGGATCTTTTGATTTCTCAAATTTGTTAGGAAACTTACCGAAATATACAGAATCGTATGCCAGCTTCTCTTCCGGTTTTATTAACGCAACTGTTCCATCTATTTGTAGAGTTTTCATATTATTTTCATCGGACCCAATTACAAAAGAAGCTCGACTAGAATCTCTACCAAAAAGAGCTTCGGCTTTCCTGTATTCTTTATAGGTTTCAAAATAAAAAACAAGCGGGTTTTCTGCATGTGCAAAATGCACTGTGGCCGCATGAGGAGAACCATCCAGCATCTCGACTGCTAGTACGCCTATTCTTTGGGTTTTTACATAATCTAAAATTTGTGGTTGCATAATGTTTACTAATTAAAATTACTCCATGCTACTCGCCCACCAAGTTTTCTTGTCACCCTTTACCCAATCCTTCATTAAACTTATCTGAACTTTTGGCAGAAAATTAAACTTTTCAAATTCGTCCGGTGCAATCCAAATGAAATCAAATCCTTCTTCTGCTGGCAGAACGTTTGGATTAGTCTCAAGGTCATGAATCGTGAAATGAAACAAATGCGTAACTTCCTAGTGTTTTATATTTTCGCTCACCCAGGATTGTTCTACTGCTCCTAGGTATTCGCCTACTTCACACTTTCTACCAGACTCTTCCAGCATTTCCCGTTCGAGAGCCATTTGTTTTCATAAATTAGTATATTCATCATGATCAATAATATTTTTACCCTTTACTGATATTCCTACGGCTTTCTTCAGTCTTATGTATTCTTCAAACAGAGCTTTGTGGTCGGAATCTTCAATGTCCGTTTCTTTCTTTAGAGTGTTGAGCGTAGCAAGGATAGGTTTGATATCTTTTCGGGCAGCTAACCGTATTTTAAGCTTACGCTGGTCTTCGGAATTAAGACTATTAACAATTGCTCTCCTTTCAGCCATATCCTTCTTATATATTTCTGCAAAGGCAGGATTGTCTTTTTCGTAAACTTCGATATCGTTTGCTATCCTTCTGTCATCAAATACATCGTCAGGATATTTAAATACTATGGCTAATTCGGGAGAAATTTCAATGATCGAATGTAGCTCTGAAAGAGAGTGGTTATTTTCAAAGGATACAACTAGAGCTTTGAATTCTGCAATCTCCGGACCACATTCTCTTATGATTGGTGTTGGCTCTAGATGCGTAGCTAAATAGTCCGCTAAATACTGAGCATCCTCTTCCTCCTGTGCAATCCTAGCCTGTTCTTCTTTACTCAAGCCAATATTTGGTCCTTCTTTACTCATAGCAGAATAATAGCATCAAAACTAAAACAACTCTACAAAAGTGAATGTACTTAGAAGTACTGCTAGCCCGTGCTTCCAATTCCAAAAACTTTACTAATGATAATCTTCGCTAGGGTAAACTTGCTGATTTAGAGAAAGCGACTTTACTTGAGTAGAAGTCGTTTTATCATACAACAGATAAGTGATCTGATCGTTTTCTTGATACAAAGCAAAAGAGTCTGACAAGAAGGTGTAATCTTCCTTTAGAGAGGTCTGTTTACCCTCTGGGGTATACGTTGTTTTTGTTATCTGTACTGTTTCTCCTTTTTTTACAACACCAACATAACAAATTTGGTAAAAATTAGAAAGATCTCGAGCGTAGTAATTACCATTAGTGTCAATTGCGAATATAATTGGCACTCCAGCGCAGTTCCCACCATTGCCGTATTGCTGTTGATTTTCCATGATTGCTAAAACATGCTTCGGGGTTTTGATGTCATTGTCAAGATTTGCTTCTACTACGGAATGTTCAGCAATAAAAGCCGACCTAGGTAGAGAAAAATTCGGGTTACAAGAAAGCAGACCAGACCATTTGTCATGCGAATACCAAATTTTATTAGGTATATTCCCGGCGAGAAAAGATGCAATGGCCATAGAGTCGGAAAGCCCAGAAATCCCGCAAGGAGTGCCAGCACGTTCTAACATTTTATACTTTATTTCAATTGGTATATTTTTATATGAAGCCGCATCTACAGTAAAAACTTTTTTGAAGGCTGGATAAAAGACTTCAAGCAAAAGTCCCTCATCTTCTTTTATAAAAAATCCGGAAGCCTTGGTGCTTGGGTCAAGATACTTAATTTCTCTGTCTTGGCCCATTAGTATCTTTTCTCCATAAGCAAAAGTCCGGCCATTCTCTCCATTGTCTTTTTTAGAGATGATTGAACTTGCAATAACCCTATAAGTCCGGGGCCAGGGTACGTCCATTATATCGTTGCTCTGGTTCGGTACGGCCAGAACAGTATTTGTACCAGTAACTGTAATTTCGTTTTCTATCGGACAAGGTGCGCCTATAGATGGAATACAATTGATAGCTATATGAGGCACATCGGGTGTAGAGCAAACAACGCTACCCGGAGAAGAAACACAAGGAACAGAGATGCTCGGAACGTCCACTGACTGCAGGGTTATTTTCTCTTTAGTATCCTTCAATGCAAAGAAGGAAATGATAATAGTGAATGCCAGCAAAGACAGAACAAGAATAATTTTAGGTGATTTAATCATAAGATAGGGCTAATTTAAATATTCTTTAAGCAACTCACTTCTTCGTTTTTTTAGATTCGCTAATGCTTTTGTCCTTAATTCCTGTATTCTTTTTGCACCCATATCATATCCAAGTTTTTCGTCAATTTCCTTATCAGTAAATCTACCTTCATCAGTAAAACCATAATAAAGTTCAATAATTTGTCTTTGCTTGTCGGAAAGCACACTTAAAATAAACTTTCTTATATCTTCCCTGTTAAGTTTTCCTTCAATTTTTTCAAGCGAATCGTCTGCAATACCCCCTGGAAGGTCTAAATCGTTGCTTTCTAAAGATCCTTCCAAAGTTCCTTCGAGAGAAACAGAAGGGACTGATTGTTTACCTTGTTGTGTTTTTTCATTTCTTAGAAAACTTTGGTACTTATCCATAATTTTATTATATATCTTTCAGGGTTTCCTTTCAATTTTAAAAATCCCGGCAACGAAATCTACAGCATCTTCAGAAACTCCTCTTCGGTCAGAATTTTTACTCCAAGTTTTTGGGCATTATTAAGTTTCGTGCCGGCATCTTCGCCTGCTACAACATAGGATGTATTTTTTGACACCGAGCCGGAGATTTTGCCGCCCAATTTTAATATCTTTTCTTTCGCTATTTCTCGAGACATATTTGCAAGTGTACCAGTAAGCACAAAGGTTAGTCCGGTGAATTTACCAGCCAGCTTCTTGTCGGCTTTTTGAATCACCACACCGTTTACTTTTAGTTTTTCAATAAAATTTAAGTTAGTTTTATCACTGAAGAAATCCTTTAGGCTTTTTGACACAGCGGGACCGATGTTCTCAATACTGTCTATCTCCGACAGGTCAAGACTCGCTGAATTTATAAGTTTTTCTAGTGTTCCAAAATTTACTGCCAAGTCTCTAGCGGTCTCTTCCCCTACGTGGAGTATTCCAAGTGCCCACAGGAAACGTGAAAGTGATATTTTCTTTTTCATGTCAATTTCTTTAACAATATTTTCCGCAGATTTTTCTCCGAACCGCTCGAGTGAGGCAATGTCTGCTTTATCGAGAGTAAAAATATCCGCAGCGTCCGTGATGAGTCCTTCGTCTTTGAAACGTCTTAGAACCTTTGGGCCCATCTCGTAAATATCAAAAACAGAAACGAAATGTTCTAAATATCTTTCATTCTTTGCTGGGCACTTTTTGTTGGCACAATAATACGCAACAGACGATTCGCTTTTCCCGCCTGCCTGTGCAGGCAGGCCAACACTTTTCTTTTCTATAAGGCCATCGCAGACCGGGCATTTCGAAGGCATTTTAAATTTCTTCTCTTTCCCCGTACGCATCTTTGGTAAAACTTCCACAACTTTTGGAATAACATCACCGGCTTTCTCTATCACCACTGTGTCCCCAATCCGCAGATCAAGTCGAGCTATCTGATCCATGTTATGCAATGTTGCTTTAGACACAGTAGAACCAGCCACAGATGTAGGCTCAAACATAGCAAGAGGCGTTAAAACCCCAGTACGACCAACATTTACTTTTATATCTTTAACTATAGTTGTAGCTTTCTCAGCCGGATATTTGAATGCCACCATATACCTAGGGGCTTTGCCCACCACTCCGAGTGTTTCTTGAATTTCCAAATCATCAACGGAAATAACTATTCCGTCGGTGCCGTAAGCAAAATCGTCTCTTATCTTTTGAAATTTATTTATAAAGTTTTCTGCTTCCTTTAACTTTTTACAAACTGCATCGTGAACATCCACACTGAAACCCAAACTTCTTAAATACTTGTGCTCATCGCTATGTCTTGTAAACACATCAATTCCTTCGTGTATATTCATATCGTAAGCAAAGAAATCTAATTGTCTTTCTTTCACTAAATTAGGGTCCAACTGACGCAAACTTCCGGCCGCAACGTTCCGAGTATTGGCATACACTGGCTTACCTTCTTTTTCTTGTTTCTCGTTTAACTTTTTAAAAATATCCTTCCGCATTAAAACCTCACCCCGCACTTCTAGCATTTCTGGAAGTTGCACTCCCGTAGAACACAAATCAAGTGGGATTGAATTTATCATCTTTAGATTCTCTGTTATATCTTCTCCCACATATCCGTCTCCTCGCGTCGCACCGCGGACGAAAATTCCTTTTCGGTAAAGAAGCGAAACAGCAAGACCGTCAAATTTAACTTCCGAGAAGAATTCCAAACTTTGATTTGGAATGAGTTTTTGAATTCTTTTACGCCAATCTTCTAACTCCTTAAACGAAAAAGCATCATTTAAAGAAAGCATCCTGACTTTATGATTTATTTTTTCAAATTTTTCTAAGGGCTTACCACCAACTCTATTCTCTGGTGCATTCTGGTCTGTAAATTCTGGATAATCTTTAAGCAGTTCCTTAAGCTCTCTGTTTAAAGAGTCGTACACAGTATCGGTAACCACTGGGTCATTTTTCACATGATATAAGTGGCGGAGTCTAGCAATTTCACTCCGCAACTTTTTTATTCTGTTCTTTATTTCTTTTTTGACTTCAGCTTTGTCCATAAAAAGAATTAGTAGGTAAGCTGAATATGACGTTCTACACGATTGGATCCACTAAAAGAACAGTCCGGACTCGCAACGTCGTAAATATTGTAGCCTTTAGCGTCGATAGTAGTGACTATGGGGCTAACGGAATCATCCTTCCACAAGGAAACTTCCGCACAACCACGACCACTCGAGCCTAACGGAAATAAATGAAATATCCAGGGGTCAGCCTTCGTACCCCCACCGCTGTTTAAATTTACTGCTGTGCCAGCACATTCTGTGACCACATCGGAAGTAGGTTGTCCAAAAGCGATGGCATTCCCTGTGGCACTAATGACTGCATTGCGGTCATAATATAGTGCACACTCAGCTCCAGTGTCCGCTGCATAGAATGCTTCGTTGGAATTCTTAGCTGAAGTGGTAAAGATTAATTCTTTGTATGCGATATTGGCAACACCTAGTGCGACTGACAGAACAATGCTTGCGAGCACCACTGCGAAAAGGACCACAAACCCTTTTTTATCTTTTATTTTTTTATAATTACATGTCTTCATTTTAATATATTCTATATCCCACTTTGCCAATTAAATAAGTTTTCAGAAAATGAAACTGAACTACTCCTGCCGGCATGGCTCCAAGATACAGTAGAGTAAATCTGTATTTCGTGGTCGTTTACGATAGCAGTGTTTATTGTTCTAGTAAAACCAGAATCAGTAAGACCAGTATATCCATAAGACCCAACCGTAGTATTATATTTTAGTGATTCACAAACACCATTTAAACAAGGAACTATCCCAAAAAGAGGTCCTGTTATCGGAGAGTTATTGTCTGTATAATCCATTTCGTCTCTAAAGTAACATCCGGAGCTTCCTTGTGTCTTCTCACAATCAGCAATCTTAACCAAAAAATCGTTCCAGCCGCTGGAAGTTGCGTCCTGGTTCAACACAAATGTGTCGCGCATATTGCGGAAATATTCTACCCCCTCTTGCGCCAGATAAGTGGCGATTACTTTTCTCTTTGCATAATTTATATCTGCTAAATTATTCGAAAGCACTCCCATTATGCCCAATATAGCTCCGGTAAAAACACTAATAGCTACTAGTGTTTCTATTAGAGTGAAGGCGCGATTATTTTTTTGTTTAAAAGATTTGGACATAAATTGAAGATTATTGACCGACATCTACTAATCTTTGCGTTACTGTGGTTTGTAAGGAAAATGGCGAAACAGTATTTTTGTAACGTATTTCCCCTATCAGCCGGATTACCACAAGTGGCTGTTGTAAATTACTAGGCAGTGCATCTGGAGATTCTGCTCCCAAGACCTTAAACCCAGAAATCCCTTCGCCCAAGCTCGAATGTAGAATAATCTGACTTGGATTTAACTGCACGAAACTTGCCCCGGCATCAATGGATTTTAAAATATTATAAGTAGACCCCCCATCTGTTGATTCTATTTTATAGACCCATTGATCCCCGGGATTGTCTGGATTTCCGCTTGCTTCCTCGAAAGCAATAGCCCCGCCAAATTCGCAACTTGCCGGAATGTCCAGATTTGCAAAGCCACCGTTGGCCCCATCAACACAGTGGTAGTTGTATCCAGTACGGATGCTTCTAGACATCTCTTCGAGAACAAAATTCATATTATCCACGATAGACCTTATGTCTTCAGATTTGTGACTAATCAAGTTCGCATTAAAAATGGCATTCATACCAGCAAGCACAACAACAAGAAAAATGGATACCGAAACCATTGTCTCAACAATAGTATATGCGGTATTTGTTTTTGGGGGTTTTTTTTGCATTTTATTTTTGCTTTCCGACTATTACCTAATTCAACTGTATTCTGCCTGAAGGAAATATTGTTACCTTCGTAACCACGCCCGAAGAAGATGCGAGGAATATCTCCAAATACTCAGGTGTCGGACTTAATGGTGCGCCATTTTTATCACTGAAAGTTGCAGTCTGGCTTGGCCGCGTGAAAGTTATGTGAACTTCATCCATAATTGGTGTATATACGCCGTTAGCGTATGAAATAATTCTGCCGATGTAATTGCCTTTGGTTATATTTATCTTTTCCAAGCACTCATTATTTGGACAGGCAGAATATATGCCATAATCAAAAACCTTATCTTGATCCAGGTCCGCAAAATAATAAAACACTTTATTGCCAGTATTAGGAAAATTAACAGGGTTCAAATTAAAATAAATTCCATAAGAAGGCTTCCACGGTTCTGGGGGCAAAAGCGGCAATTTACCAGAAACAGAAGCATTTTGGGCTTCGAACAACTTCAACGCTACATCATTTGCTAGATTTTTAATATCAACTTTATTTTGGAAAGTTTGGTAATTGTAAATTGAAAAAGCAGACATAATAGAAAAAATAGAAAGTACCACTATTAGTTCTACATAGGTCATGCCGGTATTTGTTTTTATTCTTGGCTTAGGCATTTAAAAAATTTGGAAAAGATTCAATTCAAAAATAAAAGCTAAAAAAGCTCCTAGTACTAAAAACGGACCAAATGGAATCTCACTTTTCATATTGTGAGTTCTCTTTATTGCCACAAGGATAAGGCCAATTATTGCACCAGACCAAAAAGAAAGAACTGCAGCGGAAAGCAATTTGCCAAGCCCAAGCATAAATCCAAGCCCAATAGCGAGCTTTCCATCCCCAAGTCCCATCCAAGCTCCTCTCGAGAAAAACCAAAGCCCTGCAAAAGGAATAGCAATTGCAAAACTACCCAAGAACTCCGCCAGGCTAGGTATATGAGGATAAAAAACTGAAACCGAGCCAAAGGATGACGTGTCGAAGAAAAACATTCCAACAAATGCAAATGCACCGAAAATGAAAGCTAAACCATCCGGAATTATTTTATGTTTTATATCATAAACTGTAATCACTAGAAGAATTGAGAACAATGTAACGTAATAAGAATAAGTAAAAGAAAATATAAGTATGTCTGTGTAGAAAAGATCTTGGAACTTCCAAAAGATTAACCCGAAAATAATTGCTGAAGATATTTCAACCAGTGGATATTGTGTAGAAATTTTTGTACTGCAAGATCGGCAGCGACCCTTTAGCGCCACAAAACTTAGAACTGGAACAAGGTCATACCAAGCGAGTTTACTTTGGCAAACCATGCAACCACTCCTCCCTCCCAGTGAGCGGTCAGTATTGAAACGATATATAACAACATTTAAAAAACTCCCAACAATCAACCCAAAGAGCGAAAAAACAATTAAAAGCATTAAAGTCATGTCGATATTATATCATAGTTAGATACAACTAGCCGTTGCATATGTACATGTAATGGGAGGCTGTCCTGACTCGGTCTTGGTAGCAGTGTACGTATAATCAAGGCTTGAAAGTGCACCAGTAGGTACTCCATAAACCCAACCTCCAACTATGCTAGGCCAGGTAAGAACATGTTCACCATTTTGAGTATTTCCTGTAAGTGCTCCTTGGCAAATAAACTTCCCAGGAAGCACGTTATCATCCGTGTAACCAAAGCCACCTCCGTCAGCACAAACTACAATCTCCGGCATTGCACTGGCCATTGTAGCGAGGTTAGAAGACCTTCTTGTTTTTTCACGAGCAGTGTTTAAGGATACATAAACTATCGCTGCGGTAATACCAATAAGCGCGATAACCACCAGGAGTTCTATTAGAGTGAATCCGGACTTACTGTATGAACCTTGCTGTTTTTTAAATTTGAACATAGAAATATATAATGTTAATTATAAAAAATAAGTTAATCTAACAATATAGTAACAAACATGGGGAATAAATGCTATTTTCCATAGACATTTACTAAAAATTAGCAATAAAGTATCATGTAACCATGCAGAGGACCTCCCTTATTGTTTTTGGAGATTTATTGTCTTTTTGGACATCTTTTGTGTTAATTCTTTATCTGCGATATGGGAATTCTTCTTTCGAAGCAGAGGCACTGAAACACCTTGATCCTTTTATTATCTTGTACTTTTCTTGGGTTTTAGTTTTCTACCTTTTCGGTCTTTACGACTTATTCAAAATAAAGCCTACGATACCCCACCTAAAACAGTTCGGACTAGCTGTCCTTGTGTCATTTGTTATAGGAGCAGTTTTTTTCTACTTTGTTCCAATATTCGGAGTTGCACCTAAAACAAATTTGATATACCAAATAGCGAGTTTTGGCCTACTATCATTTATTTTTAGAAGAATTGTATACTCCCTGTATTCTTCTCAGATAGTCAGACCGGCAATTTTAGTAGGAAAAACTCCATACCTTGAAGAATTGAATGCCACAATAAACAATAATCCTCAGATTGGACTGAAAATAGTTTCATACACAACGGACTTAAATACTGCACTCAAAAAATATTCTAGTTTGAAAGACTCGGTTTTTGTATTTGAAAATGTAACTGAAAAAATATCTGACAAGGACGTAATATCTCTTTACGAGAATAATATTGAGGTCATCGACGTTGCCCGTGCCTATGAAAGATATTTATACAAGATTCCAGTAGGTTATATTTCACAAACTTGGACAATTGAAAATATAAATACAAGTAAAAATCTTGTATACGATGCAATAACGAGAGTTCTCGACATAATTTTTTCTATATTTGTTTTGATTGTTCTTTCCCCTATCCTTTTAATCGCACTTTTATTTATTTATTTTTATGACCGTGGTCCCACAGTTTATAGTCAAGAAAGAATCGGATTGAATGGCAAGGTTTTTAAATTATTTAAATTAAGATCGATGATTGTAGACTCTGAAATAAATGGCGCTGTTTGGGCAAAGAAAAACGATTTTCGCATTACCCCTGTTGGCAGAATTCTCAGAAAGATTCATCTAGATGAAATCCCCCAAATGATGAATGTTTTAAAGGGAGATATAACACTTGTCGGACCGAGACCTGAGAGACCAGAATTTGTAAGCTTGTTAACCAACACAATCCCGAATTATGGCCTAAGACACATAATCAAGCCTGGCTTTACTGGGTGGGCACAAATCAAATTCCGTTATGCTCGCACCGAAGGTGACTCAAAAGAAAAATTTGAATACGACCTGTATTATATAAAAAACAGAAACCTGTTCATGAACTTCGGTATCATACTCCGAACCATCCAAATAATATTCACACATTAAAATGATACAGAAAATAAGACGGTTCTTTTTTGAAAACACAGGCACCAAACAAACAATAATCAAAAACACCTTTTGGCTTATTGCGGGCGAATTTGGAATGAGGATCTTAAAATTATTTTTATTTATTTATGCCACGAGAAAGTTAGGCATAACGGAATGGGGACTATTTTCTTACACATTAGCAGTCATGGGGTTCTTTGGTATAATTTCTGACATTGGTATTAATTCTGTTCTCCTCAGAGAAACTGCGCAAGGGAAAGCTAGGCAACCCGAGTATATTTCTACGAGTTTTTTCTTGAAACTGGGTCTTTCTGTGTTTTCTAGTTTGTCATTATTGTGTGTGATAATCTTTCTAGCAGACGATAGCTCAGTAAAAGTACTAATACCACTTGTTGCTACCCTACTGTTATTTGAATCTATCCAAGACTTTGGATTTTCTCTAAACAGAGCGTTCGAAAGAATGGAAGTGGAAACCATTATAAAAATAGGTTCCACCATACTGCTTGTTACCCTAGGGTTCATATTTATCGAATACAGTCCAAAGTCTTCTTCTTTACTTTATGCATATGTAGTTTCTAGTATCATAGGCACAATTATTATATATTTTAGACTGAGAAAACACCTCAGCAATCTTATATCCAATTTTAAAGAAAAACTACTCTTACCAATATGGAAAGAAGCTTGGCCACTTGGGACAGCAACTGCGCTCGGCGGTATGATGGCAACCACTGACATAATAATACTGGGATGGTATAGCTCCGTAGAACAAATAGGAATTTATTCGGCGGCACAAAAACTAGCCCTGATAATATATCTCCTCCCCACTCTTCTAGGCGTAGCTATCCTGCCGACTCTCTCAAAACTAGCTGCGAGCGATTTAAATAAAATGAGAATTATGGTGAACAAGGTGACCAAATATTCTGTAATTTTTACACTGCCCATAATAATAGGTTGCTTTTTGTTTGGTGACTTTGTGTTCAATCTACTTTTTGGAGAAGAGTACGCCGAATCTGCGTCTGTATTCAGAATAATGTCTTTAGCTATTGTTACGATAGCGCCTAGCACACTGATAAGTAATGCAATGTTTGCGGAAGGAAAACAAAATAAATTAATTCGGTTTGTTTTTGTGTCTCTTGCAATAAATATAATTCTCTGTTTATTGGCTATCCCCTACTTCGGCATAGAAGGAGCAGCTGTTTCATCTACTGTGGCTTATATTGTAGGGAATCTTATGCTAATAAATAAATACAGGAAACTCGAGTCTATTCCTTCCGAGCAACTTCGACAAAAAACTGGAGCCACATTTTCTGAACATGAGATAGTTCGTAAGACTCTTTAAATAAATCAAAGGCATTTTTACTTATAAAGTCATTCACAGATTGCTCAGTCACAAGTTTTTGAATTACTTGAACCCAGGCATCTTTATCTTCTTCACTAACAATACATATATTATTCCCTTGATGTAACCCAGAAATTCCTCGTGCACCAAGCGGTGTGGTAACTACTGGTATCCTCGACGCCATGGCTTCAATGATTTTAGTAGACATTCCAGCTCCAGATAAAATTGGCGCTACTAGAGCGCTACACTGACCTAGTATGTCATACTGATCTTCCACAAAACCTGTAAATACGACTCCCTTGAGTCGTTTATATTTCCTTCTTAAGCTTTTGCCCCCTTTCCCGATAATGAAAACTTGAATGTCGGGTATCAATTTATTTAATGGAACCCAAAGTTCTTCTAAAAGAAACTCAACTGCACTTCGGTTCATTTCATAATCAAGCTGTCCTATAAAATATATATTACGCGTTAACTTGGTTTTCTCCCCCACCGTTTTGGTCTCCATTCCATAAGGCATGACTCGAAAGTCTACCTTTTTTTCATTTTCTGCTGAGAGAAACCAGAGCAGGTAGTCTTTATCAAATTCTGAAATAACACTTAAGTTAGGAAAAGTATTCAGAATCTTTTTTTCATATAGACGCATTCTTGGGGCTTCTAAAGAATAAAATAGACTAAATGGAAAACGTGCTGTCAACTGCGCTTTCGCATAATTCAACGACAGTGCATCGTTGAAATCTACAATAATCTTGTGTCTTTCAATTAAAAAAGGATCGGAGAAGTATTCTGTCATCCGTATAGTATGGATATATACTAGATCATACTTTTGAATATTACTATTCACCCACCTGGAAACTGTTCTGCTAAAGAAGCCATTTACTTGAAAAGGCAAGGTAGAAAAGGTTTTTCTCGCAGCATTAAAGACAAACAAAATAGGAGGTATGTAGAATACGTTAACTTTACCATGGTTATTTTCAAATGTTACTAAATCACCCTTTGGTATTTTTTTAAGAGACAAAATTAAAAACTCAATATCAAAATCCGCTTTAGCTGCATTAACAACATTGAACAAAATTTTGTACCGCGTCCCGTCCGTCACAGGGTACGGAAACCGCGCTAAGGCAATAAGCATTTTTGGTTTTTTATTTTGTGACATAGTTTAGAAATCTAGTTATTCTCCTTTTTAAGCCGTGGGTGTAGCGAGCGAAGAGCACAACCAGCGCGTAAACCATCGGTGCTTTAATATTGAAGCTTTTCTTCAGCACATCTCTGTTTTTCCAAAAGCACTTTATGGTATTTACCCAAACATAAAATTCATACTTGGAACGAGTGATTTGAGATCCGTTACCCATCTTCCTCTCCGATTTGAGGTGGAAACAAGCAGTATTACTGGTTAAGAACATTACTTTCCCCATTCGAAGGCATCCCAAATAAAAATCTAATTCTTCTCTAAATGCATTTCCTCTATAATTAGGATCGTATCTAACGCTATCGAAAACCTCTCTTTTAATTAGTGCATTACTGTGCAAATACTGCACTTGAGTTTCTCCGCTGAAAGGGTTCTCGAAATATGCTTCGAATGGTACTTGATAAAATATTTTTCCCTTTCTTGGAGCATTCTCTAAAGCTTGGGTTTGTGTTTCCGTGTCTTTTATATACATCCTTCTACCGCCAACCATATCCGCATTGTTCCGTTCTAAAGTTTCAAGCAATATCTCTAAATGATTAGGAGAAAGCTCAACATCGTCTTCCCCAATAAACACATAAGGTGCATCACTTTTCTCTACTCCAAAGTTTTTGCAAACTTGTTGCAGTTGGTGTTGAGGAAATTTATAATAAAAAACCGGTACCGGAGACTTTTTAATAAAACCTTGCAACTCTTTCACTTCTTCTGTGTTTGCATTTCTACTACCATCGACAATAAAAACTTTTCTAGTTTGCTTTTGATTCCAGTAACTTGGCAACCTTTCCATTAAAATCCCGATACGGTCGCACGCTGGAATCACAATGTCTATATCCCTTTTGAAGACTGCCTCGCTATTATTTAACATTTTGTTTTTGCATTATACTTTTTAATAAAAGCAAATGTCTATCATTAAACCTCTCAAATGAATAATTTTCCATCGTGTAGTTCCGGATACTTTTAGATAGCTGTTCTTTTTCTGTGTTGCTTAGTGTTAAAATACTTTTAAGTTTATTTATGTAAGCATCTCCTGATTGTTCTACAACAATACAATCCCTGAATAACCCTTCTTTTTCTAGCTCCGGTACTATGCCGACTGGACTTGCTAAAAACGGCAGACCGCACGTCATCGCTTCAAGTAATGCAAGTGAACATCCCTCATGGATCGAAGGAAAAATGAAGACATCGCTTGCATTATACAATAAAACCAATTCTTCTGGAGAATAGTTTTCGGCAACTACAAACAACATGCCTTGGGATTCCCCATATCTTTTAACCTCTTCTAGTATGACTTTGCCTTTCGCATACTCGAATCTTCCCACAAATAATAAAATATTTTTATCCAGAGGTAGGCCAAGCTGTTTGCGACAGGCCACCTTATCTTTTTTATTAAAAAACTCACCATCTACTCCATTGTTTATGACATCAACAGAGTCTACAGAATAATACTTCTTAACGCTTTCCTTAGTTTCTTCAGAAACTGCCACAACATGCGTGGCTCGCTTTGCAGCAAGCATTTCAAAATTACCCCAGATGTATTTCTTAATAAACCATTTTATGGTATTCCTCCCTTTATCTATTCTATCCGCTGAGGCTGCAAACGTACCGTGCTCGATATTAATACTTAATCTTTTTTTCACATTCCAACCCAGAAGTCCATTGGTGACCAAAACATCGAAACCTTCTTTTTTGGCACAATTACCCACGACCCATCCCAAGGATGGAGCATGCAAACCCAGAAGACGAAAAAATCTAAACCAAGTGGCACTCGGTTCGGCACTTAAAACTAAAACCTCGTGACCAGCGT
Source organism: bacterium (assembly GCA_030855725.1). GTDB lineage: Bacteria > Patescibacteriota > Minisyncoccia > Phycocordibacterales > UBA9973 > UBA9973. Next base: position 58,270 of record JALYQS010000015.1, read on the forward strand.
CTTGGTAGACCTTTTTTAAATGTAGACTAAAACGCTCGACACCACCTACTGATTTATTTGACGGTGAAAGAATAACAACTTTCATAATACAAAGAGTTTTCTGATAAGCCAGTAAGAGTTAATCAAATGTGATTTAGATATATCAAAAAATATCTTTTCATCCTTAAAAATAGCTAGAATAAGAGCAGTGACTGCTTTTATAAATGAGATAATGGCATACACCAGCTTCATTAAGAAAACTGTACCTGCTCCTCTATGTTTCTTAAAAAAATACAGACTTCCATCGAGAGAACTTTTCAAAGCCTGAACCTTATCTTTAACATTTGAAGCTCCCCCTTTATGAGTCATTGTTGCATGGGGATAAAACACAACATCGAAACCAACTTTTTTAACAGAAGCACATAGGTCAACCATATCACCAGCCGAATAAAAGAAATAGGGGTCTATCCCGCCTATTTCTTTAAAAAGGGTGTTTCGCATCATCAAAGCTGCACCCCCTATCCAACCCACCGTGGTCAGCTCTCTTTTGTCAAAATATTGCATCCTTATATTTCTAATTATTGGAAGATTTTGTATATATACAGAACCAAATATTTTTCCTAAAAACTCACTTAAAATTGTCATGTCGAATCCGTAAGATTCTTGCACTAGTCCAGTTGAGTCATAAATTTTTGGTCCAACAACACCTACTTTGGGATTATCATTCAGAAAGTTAATTAACTTCCTTACATTTGCCATATCTATTTCGGTATCCGGATTTAACAAAAAGATATATTCTCCTTTTGCGTACTTTATAGCTTCGTTGTTTCCTTTCGCAAAACCAAGGTTTATATCATTTAAAACAACTTTTATATTTTTTTGACCTGCGAGTGCATTAATTACATTTTTGACCCCGTCAGTAGAATTATTATCAAATAAAACAAGCTCGATGTCTTCGTCCAACGTAGAGACTAAAAGTTTCTTTAAACATATATCTGTGTATTCTTTCGCGTTATATGTAACGATGATGATTGAGCATTTCATATTTTTAAGATTGATTACTTTTCTTAGCTAGAAATATCATTTCTTCATTGAGCCTTCCAAAACCTAAAACCTTTAGTAGTCCTTCAAAAAAAGCAAATATTTCTCCCGGAAAGTGAATAAGATAACGCCAAGACGGCTTGCTAGACATTGTTTCAAATGACGGGACCAACCCTGATACAAATATGCCTCTGGCCATTCTTGAGCTAAATATAACTTCTTGCGTAGTGAAACTATTGTTCCGCAGAATTTTTTCAAGGGATTTAACTGAAAATAAAAATCTGTGTCTAGGAACTTCCAACCCTCTCCACTTTGATCCAAATACTTTGTGCCCAAGACTTTCTATATTAGGAGTCAATATAATCATCGTTCCTTTATCTTTTAATAACAGATTTAAAGACTTTAGTACTTCCGAGGGATTAAGTAGATGTTCTATCACATGACTGAGCACAATTACATCAAAAGATTTATGCTGAAAATCTAAAATGTCTTTTACGTTTTTAATATTATTATCACCGAATTCAAGCTTTAAATTCTGTAAAACAGAATCCTCAAATTCAACCCCAGACACAATTAAATTCAACTCTTTCAAGGCTCTCAACAAATCTCCATTACCACAACCAAAATCCAATACGGTTCTGGGCTTCTGACTGCTAATAATAGCAAGCATGTTGAAACCGATAAAATAACTTTCTACCTTCTGGAAAAACCCTACTTTTGAACTATTAGTAGCCGTACTATGAGATGGATAATTTTTATAAAAAGTAGAGAGTTCTTTCTCGGTAACAGGCTCGTCAACCCACATAAGATTATCCTTTTGACAAATCCTCATCCCCCACGACCTATCACCACCAAACATTAAATCCTGGACTTTGGCATGCTTTATCTCACCTTTTCCGTTACACAATATACAATTCATAATCTTTAGTTATTACTTTGTTCCAACTGCACGCACCTGAAACCATGAACGCTCTATCCTACCATAGATTCGACAAGCAACCTCAAATAATAATCTCCCGCCAATACTTGCTATGATTCTACTTTTTGGTGGCCACTTATGAATATACGCCTTCGATTCAACCAAATTAAAACCGGCTTCTGTAATTAGATTACCTAGACTAATTGGGCTCCAGCTATAGAGATGATGATTTATGTCGTTGGGTTTATATTTAATTGATACTGATTCGCAAGGCACGACAAAAATTATTTTTCCTCCTTTTTTTAACTTTTTGTACAGTGACTTCAATTCATCGAGGGGTCGCAAAGTGTGCTCCAGCGCATTATCCGAAACAATTACATCAACAGATTCGTCTGGTACCTCGTCTACATCTCTAAATACTTTAATCCCATTTTTACTTGCTGTATTTATGGCTTCGGGATTAATCTCTACTCCAATTTTTTCTTTACAATCTATATTTTTTAGTAAATATCCTCCCCCGCAACCAAAATCAAGAACTGTGTCACTACTAGTTATGTAACCACTAAACTTAGTTTTGTTTGCCCAGCCTCCGAACTCTCCTAGAGATGACTGCCACTTGAAATAACCCTCGTTGTAGTGGTCGCTTACTTTTTCATTTTTCATAGGTTCGTAATTACTTAAGACTAATAAGTTCTTTTAAGGCTTCACTCAATTTAATACTAGGCTCCCAATAAAGCAAGCCTCGAGCTTTTGACACGTCCGCAAGTGTATTCTTTGGCTCTACGCGGGCAGTAACATACTGAACATCCCCAGCTACAATACCCGCCAGATATCTAACCGAATACTGTATACCACTACCGATATTTATAGCCTCACCCCTGCCTACTTTCTCGCTCTTCATGGCCAAGATATTGGCTACTGCAACATCCAGGACATTTACAAAATCACGAGTCTGTTCCCCATCCCCTGTTATAAGGAGGGGTTGGTTGTTTTTTTTACTATCAATGAACTTAGAAATTACAGAAGCATATGCTCCAGTTGGACTCTGACGCGGACCGTATACATTGAAGTACCGCAGGCACACTGTCTCTAAATTATAAATCTGAGAGTACAACTTGCAATAGGCTTCCCCGATATACTTCTGTGCACCATAGGGTGAAAGTGGTTTTATGTCTCCGTCCTCGTTTGTTGGTAAAACCTCTTGGTCACCATAGACAGCACTGGAAGAAGCGAAAATTAAGCGTTTTACCTTGTTTATTCGACACGCTTCAAGGACATTCAATGTTCCGTTCACGTTTATCTCGTGTGTCTCAGCAGGATTTTCTATTGAATATTGTACCTGCGGAAATGCTGCTTGGTGAAAAACATACTCTGCGTCTTTAAATATCGACACTATCTTACCCGCGTCTCTTATATCAACAACGTGAAGAATTGCGTTAGGATTTATATTTTCTTTTTTCCCAGCGGAAAGGTTGTCTACTATGTGGACCTCATTCCCCTCACTGACCAAAGTATCAACGATATGTGAGCCGATAAACCCTGCGCCACCTGTAACTACTACTTTTACTTTATTCATAGATTTTATAAATAACAATTAACGAAACTTAAAATTCGGCAGATATTTTTCAGCACGACTTATTTTCTCTTCGAGAAGTTTCTTGTCTCCAATGGTTTTTGCAACGTCTATAATAATAGCGTGGATTCTAACATTATACCTATTAAGCACAAATGCTTTTTCAAGAACGTCGAGTGCTCCTACATAGTTCTTCTCATAAAAATATACACGAGCTCTATCTATGTACCCCTTTGTGTCCTTTGGCGAGAGCTCCATTTGTCTTTCACTAAAGAACCTCATTTTGGGCAAGGATGAGTCGTCTGGCAACAATTGATATCGTATACTATACAACTGAGAAATAGTGTGAGCACCCATGAAAGTCACTTCACCATTTTTAGAATTTTTTACTACGTCATGAATAATGTTATCAATATCAGCAATATATGGAGTTAAGTTTTTTTGAGTTTTAATATAATTCATGTTCATCAAGTATTGCTGAAATGCAAAAAAAGCATGGTTCTCCACGTCTCTGCTGGTACCAAAGTTTGATAAATTTCGATTGCTCTCATAAAAGGGGCGCACTTCTCGAGGTAAATCATAAAATCGATGATTTAGATATGCTTCTTTTGCGGGCAACAGAACAAAATATTTCAGGGACAGAACTAATAATATAAATATTAATGGCAAAATAATATAGACTATTTTAGTAAAATTGTTTTTGGGTTCTAGACTTAGATTATTCTGTATGCTTGGCTCACTAGTATCTCGTTCTAAAATAAGAATAATCGCAAGCAAAAAAGCGAACATTATGTAAGAAACCAAAACATCAAAGAAGACCAAATTTTGTAGCACGTACGCTAAAAGCAATCCTGACAGTACTGCCTTGTTATAATTAGAGACTTTCTTCGCACGCCACAAAACCACAAGACTTGATATAAGCATAGTTACATAGGCCAAAAACCCAAGGATGCCGGTTGTCACTAGCATATCGAATATTATGTTGTGAGCCTTGTCGGAGGACTTCTCTGTGCCCAAAAGGTCATTGGCATCGCTAAGGACAGAAGCATCATAGTATTTTTCATTTACTAAAATAAAGTTTCCAGTTCCCCAGCCCAAGACAGGTCGTTCTTTAATGCCTTCCACCGCCTGTTGCCAATATACAAATCTAAACCCTTGGGTTTTTTCTCCAAACCATTTATGAACACTGTTCCCTTCTATGAAAATCATAGCGACAAACGTAACAAGAGTGACAAAAAATAACCCAGCGGTTACTCTAAATCCTACGCGGATTGATTTTTTGGTGTGATTTAGAAATAAAAGCAACACTGTTGCAATTAAGCCTATTGCAGTGCCTACGGTTGCTCCACGCGCAACACCAAACAAAAGTGAGGGATTACCTAAAAGATCACCGAAGGACACCACACCCTTAAAGATATCAAAGTTAAAAAATATAGGAGATAGTAAAATCAAAATTAAAAAAGACTCTAGCATGTACCGTTTGTAACGATTTTGTGAATTAAGGATTAAATAAACTATAAAAAATATGTTGAATAACAAGTAAACTCCGGCAAAAGAGTCATTCCCAAGTAGTCCCCCTGTCGCATAAGGACCAAACATCCTCTTGAGACTGCCTATGCCTGCATAATCAAGATACACAAAGAAGACCGACAAAGAGACCAGCATCGCTGTAACAGCAGAAACAAACATCAATCCATGCAAAGTTTTTTTGGATTTAACGGTAAAAGCTACAATCAAAAAAAATAAAAAAACATGCAACAGAACAAGTAGACCATCGAACCTTAAAGAGGTTGACCAAAAAGAGAAATCTGGATCAGCGCCAACTATGCAACTTACAATACTTAGAAACACAAAAGCAATGAAGCTGTGAAAAATGTAACTTTTTTTGGGTCTATATTCTGGACGTACAAGAACCAGCCATAAATAAAAAAAAGTGGCGAGTTCAACTAAAAGTAAGAACAAAAATGTTCTTGGCACTATAAAAGGAGACAAAGTAATAGGAATAACGAAAATTGGAATTAAAAACAAGATAGTCCCTATTAGAAAGTGTATTACATTTAAAATCGTTAAGGGTCGCAGTATTTTCATACAAAAACTGAAATCTAGTTACAACTACCAGTTAAAAGAGTACAAGTAATAGTTGCTTGCGTGGGTTTAGTCGCTGTGTAGATATAAGAGTCTAAAGCGAGTGATCCTGTTGGGTTTTGATACGCCCAGCTGGCTGGGATCGAAGGCCAGTTTGTATTGTGGCCTGCCAGAGATGTAGCACCATTAACCGCGGTGGCACAGATAGGCACAGCCGAGGTGTTGGTTCGAGCAAATCCTCCGTCATCGTCACAAATGATAAGTTCTAGCATAACGCTAGAAAGTGTAGCTAGCGCAGAAGCTCTGTTTGCCTTTTCTCGAGCAGATGTCAAAGAGACTAATACAACTGATGCAAGGATACCAATAATAGCGATAACAACGAGAAGTTCAATAAGTGTGAAACCTTTTTTAAAGTTTGTCATAATTTTAATTAACTAAGTAATATATTATGCTAAATATATGCAAACATTATAACAGAACTCTAAAACAAACAAAAGACCACTTTGTGGTCTTTTGTTAACAAGCTAGACTTTTTTACTCTAACTAGTTACAACTACCAGTTGTAAGTGTACAAGTAATAGTTGCTTGTGAAGCCTTGGTTGCTGTGTAGATATAAGAGTCTAAAGCGAGTGTTCCAGTTGGAGCTTGGTACGCCCAACTAGCTGGAAGTGTAGGCCAGTTAATTGTGTGACCTGCCATGAAAGTAGCACCGTTAACCGCAGTAGCACAGATAGGAGCAGCTGAGGTGTTGGTTCGAGCAAATCCCACGTCGTCAGCACAAACAATCAACTCTGGCATAACACTAGAAAGTGTAGCGAGTGCAGATGCTTTGTTCGCCTTCTCTCGAGCAGATGTCAGAGAAACCAAAACAACCGAAGCCAAGATACCGATGATAGCGATAACAACCAAAAGCTCGATAAGTGTGAAACCTTTTTTAAAATTCAATTTTTTCATAATTTACAAATACTGTTAATAATAATTTTTAATAATTTTCCACAAATTAAATATTTATTGCAGAAACTTCGACTTTATTTTTAATAATCAAATTATACCATAAGCAAAACAACATAATAGCAACTGAGTTATCCACAACCTGTTTGTGCTTCTTGTCTCATGGGTATTACTCCAACCTAACTTATACCCCCTGCCATATTGTAAATTGGCACCAAGATAGACGTTAAGAGCACACCCACTCCAAAACCTAAAACTACTATCATTACAGGCTCAATCAGTCCCACCATAGTATCCACCGCATCGTCTACCTCTCTCTTATAGAAGTCAGCTAGAGTTTTCAAAATCTGTCCTAATGAGCCGGTCTCTTCGCCCACTTTTACCATCTGCACCATAATGCCTGGGATTCGATCAGGATATTTCTCAAAAGAAGCTGAAAGAGATAAACCAGACTTAACACCGTCTGCTACCTCTTTTAGGATTCTTTTATAAACGTCACTGTTAACAACATCGGACGTAATGTCTATAGACCGCACGATTGGAATACCCGAGACAAGCATCGTATCTAAGTTATCCGCAATTCTAGAAAGATAAAGTCTTTTATAAAGTGTACCTACAACTGGTAGAGATAAGCGAGTATGGTCTAGGTAATGCTTACCACTGTCAGTCTTAGAAAGTTTCCAAACCCATACACCGAATAGTACCAAAAATATAATTAAGATAAATCCATAATTCACAAAGAAACTAGAAATAGAAATAATTACCTGGGTGAAAAAAGGAATTGTTTGACCGGATTCTATCAGAATAGAAGAAAGTCTAGGTATGACTATCACAAACATAAGAGTCATAACTGCAACGAATGTAAAAATCACAAACATTGGGTATATTAGTGCGTTTTTTGTCTTGGAACTAATAGCATATTGTCTATCGAGATACTCAGACAAATGAAGAAATGTCTGATTTAATTTACCAGTTTCTTCCCCCGCTTTGACCATGTTTACATAAAAATCTGAGAAAACATCAGGGTGGCGTGCGAGTGATCCTGAAATAGAAACACCAGCTTGGAGATCATCAGTTATTTGCGTTAGTTTTTTCCCTAAAAACTTATTTTCGGAATTACTAGCGAGAAGAGTAAAAGCCTTTAACGCTGATACTTGTGCTTCGAATAGAGTAGATATCTGACGAGACAAGATGACGATCTCCTTCATGGAAACACTCTCAAAGAAGGACATTTGAAAAATAGATTGATTCCCCTTATCCTCAGAAATTGAAATCACAATCAGCCCTCTTCGCTGAAGACCACTAATAGCCATGTCCTTATTTGGAGCATCAATTTGGCCGTCCTTATTTATCCCACTTTCATCTACAGATTTGTATTTAAAAAGCATAAAAAAATATTAAAGCATCCTTTCTAGCCCTTTTGGATTGAGAGAATACTGATAAGCATTTTCTATAGAAATTTCTCCCGCGCGCACTAGGTCTAGTAATGAGTGGTTAAGGTCAATCATACCAGACTCCATTCCTGTTTCTATAACTACATCAATTTCATGGGTTCTTTTCTCTCGGATTAGGTTTGAGACGGCGTTGTTGTTGAGCAATAATTCGTATGCTGGAACAAGTCCACCAACAATTCTAGGAACAAGACGCTGTGAGAAAATGCCGAGCAAACTTGAAGCTAGCTGAACACGTATTTGATCTTGCTGACTACCTGGAAAAGAGTCTATTATTCTGTCTATAGTTTGTGAAGCATTATTAGTGTGAAGCGTTGAAAACACGAGGTGGCCTGTCTCTGCTGCAGTGACCGCAGTAGAAATAGTCTCAGGGGTGCGCATTTCTCCTATCATGATGACATTTACGTCTTGGCGGAAGACTGAACTAAGAGCAGTATGAAAATCCTTGGTGTCTAGCCCAATCTCACGTTGGTTAATGATAGATTTATTTGGACTGTAGACGTATTCGATTGGGTCCTCGATAGTGACAATGTGACGACTTTGTTCGTTATTGATTAAGTTAATCATGGCGGAAAGAGTAGTCGACTTACCTTGTCCTACTGGGCCTACCACAAGAAAGAACCCTTGTTTTTTCTTGGCTATCTCAGCAATAATCGGAGGCAAATGAAGTTCAGAAAGGGATCTGACCTTGGGAACAAGTCGAAAGGCAATGTTGATAAGACCTTTTTGGAAAAAAGCGTTCCCTCGGAGACGCGCCTCTCCCCGAAAATCATAAGAAAAGTCTGATTCTTCAGTTTCCATGAATTCGTCTAATTTTTTCTTGTCGAGGATTTCAGATATAACACCAACCATATCTTCTTTGGAAAAAGGTTCGTGTTTTACGAGGAAAATAAGCTCCCCTGCCACACGAATAGCCGGCACCCTACCTGCACCTAAATGCAGATCTGAACCCTCTTCGTGAATAACTATTAGAATAAGATCTTCCAGTTCTTTTTTATAATTCATTCGAGTACTTATTTAAATTTAATATTAATTAATTTACTTAGCCGGTACAGCGAGTTTCTTATTGAAGATTTCGATAACTTGTTGAATAACTTCAGCTGGTGTAGAATTTGCTTTGACTATATAGCCACTGACGCCTAAGGATAATCCTCTATCAATGTCAGACTGCTGGCTTTTGTTAGAAAGAATTATCTTTATCGAGTCCGGAGATAGTTTGTCTGTGTTGATTTTCTCCAACACTTCGAAGCCATCCATGCCAGGCATAATAACATCCATTAAAATAATCTCTGGATTAAGACCTTTAGCTAACTTATCTATCGCATTTGCACCATCCATGCTAGTGTAGACTTCAAAATTGTTCTGGCTGAACTTGAAAGCATACATGTCCAACAGAAAGCCATCATCATCTACTATTAGTATTTTCTTTTTTTCGCCTTCCATAATACCCTCCATTATATACCTTTAAGAAATAAAAATAAAGTCAACTCTATACCCTATATTCCAAAGACTCTTTTAGAGTTTGCTACGACTGCAAGGGCCACCTCGCTTTCATGTAATTCTTTTATCTCAGCGATTCTACGAACTATTTCTTTTACATGTGCAGGTTCATTTCTTTTACCGCGATATGGCACCGGAGCAACATACGGGGAATCAGTTTCAACCATAATCATATCGAGTGGTGTGTTTTTGATCACCTCGTCGTAATCATGAGTAAAGGTTATCACCCCCGTGAAGGATAGAGTGAAACCAAAATCGAGAAAGGCTTTGGCGTCTTCCTCACTCCCGGCGAAAAAATGAACGTTCCCTCTCCTTCCGGAGGGTAAGGCTACTTCGTCTAAGTATTTTTTAAGAATTGTTAGCGCGTCTTGGTAAGCATTACGTCCCTCTCCATCATCTACTAAATCTTGCAGAAAATCTTCCTTATTAAGAGAAGTGAAGTCTTTCTTACCACTTCTGATATGAAGCATTAATGGTTTTTTGGTTTCGTTTGCTAGTTCTATTTGTTCAATAAAAGCTTTTTTTTGCTTTCTTACTCCACCCTTAGTCATATGGAAATAATCCAGTCCGCATTCGCCTATGCCTACTGTCTTTGGGTCTTTGAGAAGCTCCCGGTACGCATCTTTATCGAACACTTCTCCACGTGAAGTAAATTCATCTCCCCCAGCACCCAACTCTGCTTCATCGTGATGTGATGCACTGGTGTGGATTGGATGTAATCCAACAATGGCATACACACCTTCTTTATATTTATTGGCTAGCTCGACTGCAGACCTTGAAGTATCAACCTGTGTCCCTACGTTGATAACCCAAGTATCATTAAATAACGCACGTTTTATAACCTCTTCTCGATCTTCATCGAATGCCTTAAAATTGACGTGGGAATGTATGTCTATGTATTTCATAGAGTCATCTTAAACTGATTGGGCGAGCACTGCAAGCAAAGTAATAATACCTCCTAGTAGATGCCAAATGCCTTCGGAAAGATCAGAATTTTTTTTCAGCGGGAAAAAGAAAAAATAGAAAGCAAAGATAGAAACAAAAACCGCGCACCAAAACTCCAGAGGGAAACCGGTCTGCCAAAATTTATAGAAGTTATAATAAATCAAAGATACTGCCATAAAAGTATCTACCCATAATAAGATTTTAATATTCTGGGATACACCTTTCGTGTCGTACCACCAAATTATCCTTGGAGGTTTTGCAATGTGAAACACACTAGAGAATATAAAAACTAAAGCAATAATTTCGGCGTGAACATACGATTCTTCCAAAATCGCAAAATATAGTGGCACTAAAAATACTAGGTTGCTAAAAACAGAGAATGGTTCTTTGATTCTCATTATTCTTTTCTTATGAACAACGGTTCCTCCGGCATTTTCTTTTCTCGAATCAACATACGTATCTTGTCAGAGGTCTCAGGTAGAAATGGCTTTAGTGAAAAAGCTATTTCATCCAAAAAGATTACGAGGGTAGCAACAGTAGCCCTCGCTCTGTCTGGCTCAACTTTCCAATACATAAATGGCTTCTCTTCTGCAATTTTTCTGTCCAGAATACCAATATTCTCCCAAATATTGTCCGTAACATTTTTTATATTAAATGCCTCCAAGTCTTTTCCGTATAATCCTAGAAATTTCACTAACATACCTTCTTCGTCAAAAAGCTCGTAGTCTACTTCGTAAGTAACAGCCATTTTCATAATACGAGATACTAGATTTCCCAAGCCGTTGGCAAGATTTGCATTATAACTTTCTTTGAATCTCTCCATTGTAAAGGGGCTATCCTCGAAAGAAGACACTTCCCTTAGCAAGAAATAGCGAAGCGCGTCGGTGCCGTATTCCTCCACTATAACTTTAGGGTCAACAACGTTACCGAGTGTTTTAGACATTTTCACCCCCTCTCCTGCAGTTATAAATCCATTGACTACTATTTGGTGAGAGCTTGGTATTTGAGCTGCCATGAGCATTGCCTGCCACATTGCACCTTGGAAACGAGTGTTGTCTTTGCCACAATATTGAGTAGGATTGCCATTCACCCAATATTTTTCAAAATCACTTGACTCTCCATCATTTGGCCAGCCTAAAGTAGAAATATAATTAGTAAGTGCATCAAACCAAACATACATGACCTGATCTTCGTCTCCTGGTACAGGTATACCCCAAGGCATTTTTGATTTTAAACGAGATATCGAGAAGTCTTGAAGTCCCCTCTCTACGAAGGCTTTTATTTCATTAAATCGAAAGTCGGGTACAATAAAGTTTGGATTTTGCTGGTAAAAAGAAAGGAGCATGTCTCCGAACGCACTGTATTTAAAAAAGTAATTTTCTTCTTCAATTAAAAGAAGCGGTGTGCCCGGGTGGTCCGGGCACTCGCCTTTTTCATTCAACTCAGAGTCCGACTTCTCACTTTCACAACCAACACAATATCTAGTTTGATAATTTTTCTTGTAAATACAGGAGTTTTTCTCACAACGAATCCAAAACTCTTGCGCAGCTTTTATGTGATGCTCGTCAGTAGTACGAATAAAATGCAAGTCAGAATCCATGCCGAATATCTTTACCGAATCCTTGAAACGCAAAAAGTTTTCGTTAACAAATTCCAAAGGAGTCTTGCCTAGGGAGAGTGCTTTCTCATGTATCTTCATACCGTGTTCGTCAGTACCGGTATTGAAAAATACCTCAAAACCAGAAAGTTTTTTAAAACGAGCTATTGCGTCTGCACGCACAAACTCAAGCGCATGACCCATATGAAGGTCGGCATTAACATATGGTAATGTAGTTGTAATATAGAAACTACTGTTTTTCATCTTTTATTCGATTCTCGCTTCTAATTTCAGTCTTCTTTTTTTCAATATCATTCATAAGTTCCATAACAAACACCGCCACCGGTATAGCAAGCACCAATCCCCAGAACCCCCCAAGCTCAAAACCGATAAGTACGGACAAAATTACCATTAGCGGAGAAATACCAACAACTCTTTTAATGATTAAAGGGCTAAATAAGAAGGTTTCGAATTGATGAATTATAAGATACACCGCTGCTACCATCAACGAATCTTTAAGTCCTCCGGAAAGATAAGAAAAAGACATCGCTGGAATAAGAGCCACAAGTGATCCATAGGGCAAGAAGGACATTACTCCAGCGATTATAGACAAAAGCAGAGCATACTGAATTCCAATTAAAGAAAGTAGCAAGAATATGAAAACAGCAACTAGAAAAGCCACAAACATTTGCCCACGCACCCATAATGCTATCTTTCTGCGTGAACGTTGCCATAAATCAATAGCATAGTCTTCGTACTTAATTGGTAAAATGATACGTAAGAAATTCTCTATTCCCTTCTCTTGAATTGACAGGTAAAAAGAAATTATTATTATTAAAACAAAATTAAACACTCCTCCGAAAGCAACCGAGAGAGTCTGAATAAAACCACCCGAGAGATTACTTATGAAAGTTTTTGAGATTACTAAGAGAGAGGACAAAGACAAGTTACTTGAAAGTTTGCTTACTATGTCTTTGGCACTGCCAAATGCGTCACTCTGGAAGAAATCCAAGAATGTTACCCCTGGAACATAGGAAGAAATAAATGTTGCAAAATTATATATTTCGGTTATGAAAAGTGGCGCAAAAAGATAAAACAACCCGGCAAATACAAGAATAGACAAAATATATAATATAGCTACTCCGAAAACCCTTCCAATCCCCAACTTTTTAAAGTAAGGAACGCCAGATTCAACGAAGGAAGCTATAACTATTGCTGTAAGTACAATCAGAACAACATCGCTCAAAAGCCAAATCAGGAAAAACCCTAGCATTACTAGCAAACCACGAACCATCGTGCCAGTGGTTATGGAAATTGTTTGTGCACCACCCTTTTCAAACATATATAAATAATACCACAAAAAGACCTTATCAAAAAACTAGAACTTCAGTATTCTCAAGAACTGTGCTTTTTCTTTGAAAGGGCCGATGAGAGCCAGATTTAACTTTTCGTCTTTGAATATATCGCGAGCCATATTTTGAATCTGTTTGGCAGTTATTTTGCGCAATTCTTTTGCCTTCTCTTCTATGTTTTTTATTTCTTTTTTTAGTAGTTCTTGTCCGCCATAAAAGTTCGCAATATCATCAGAAGACTCGAGCGAGAGCTTCATGTTGCCGATAAGACATTCTTTCACCTTTTCTAATTCACCGTCTCCGACTAAAACATTCTTGAGCTTCCTGCATTCTTCGAGTACTGCATGCATCACCTCTTCTATCCTTTTATTATCCACGCCAGCTGAAATTTGGAAAAATCCATGGTCAGTGTAAACATCGTTGTAAGCACGCACATAATACCCTACTCCCATTTCTTCTCGTAGTTTTGTGAAAAGTCTTGAGCTCATTCCCGCACCAAGCACTCCGGATAGTATGGATAGGGTTGCATTGTGTTTATGGAAAAGATCGTACGTACGAACACCTAACACAAAATGGGTCTGATCAGTCTCTTTCCATTTCACCAACACTTCTGGCCTTTCTTGCGCTTCTTGTGTTTTTTCTTTTTTAGCTTTTCGTTTTTTTGAGAGCTCGCCGAAAACTTTTTTAACTTCTTTCATAACTTCCTTCTCGGTCACCTGTCCTGCCACTACGATGGTGGTTGCCTCTGGTACATATTTTTCTTTTTTATATTTTACGAAATCGTCACGCTTCATGCCAAGAATATTACCCTTCTCACCTGCGATGTTCCATCCTGCTGGTTGGTCGCCATAAAGTAGCCCCATCATTAAGTCCTGCACATGCCTGTTCGGCATATCTTCGTACATATTTATCTCTTCGATGATTACACCTTTTTCTTTTTCCATTTCAATTTCTGGGAAAGTGGAATTCAAATAAATATCAGAAACCACGTCAAAAATTTTCTTGAAATGTTTTGCGTCAGACTTTGCATAGTATCCGGTATACTCCTGGGCAGTAAATGCGTTGTACTGACTTCCTATCGCATCAAGCTCTTTGGATATGTCTATACCTTTGGGCCTTTTGGCCGTACCTTTGAAACACATATGCTCTAAGAAATGCGAAATACCATTCACATCCCTGGTTTCATACTTTGAACCTGCTTCTACAAGCACTAAAACAGTAGCAGTCGGGTTGTCTTTCATGGGTACAATTACCACTCGTAGTCCATTATTCAGAATCTTTTTAGTGAATTTCATAGAAACCATTCTATCATAGATGAATGAACATTTATACTAAAAAATAAATAAACTTAGTTTAATTTACTTTTTAGATAGCTTACAAGCTCGCTGACTTTCACTCTCTCCTGAGTCGCTGTATCTCGGTCACGGACAGTGACCGTATCTTTCATGTCTACATTTTCTTGATTTTCTTTATTCTCGCCGAGAGTTTCGAAGTCGATCACGATGCAAAACGGCGTACCTATTTCGTCTTGCCTTCTATATCTCTTGCCTATGTTACCGTTGTCGTCCCACATAACTCGGCCGAATTCGGACTTAAGCATTGAATAGACTTTATCTTTTGCGTAATTTACAAGTTCTGGTTTGTTCTTGAGTAATGGAGAAACTGCACAGATAACAGGTGCAATGTTTGGTTTAAATTTTAAGAATGGTCTCTCTGGATCAGTCTCGTCGTATGCCGAAATCAAGACTGCGAGCATTGCTCGATCTAAGCCAAAAGAAGGTTCGATAACATGTGGGGTCATTTTGCTCCCCTGCTCTTCATCAACATACTCTAACTTGTGGGTATTCAAATCATAATCGGTTCTGTATGCAAGACCAAAAAGTTCTTTCTTGCCGAACGGGTACTCAAATTCTATATCGACTGTTTTCTTTGAATAAAATGCTCTGTCCTCGTCTGAGACCAGCAAATCAGTAGTTTTATTGGTATCAATACCTATTTCTTCTATCCACTCATGCATAAGATTTTGCCACATATCGAAGGACTCACTCCACGCATCTGGACGTACAAAGTATTCTATCTCCATCTGTTCGAATTCTCTTTGTCTAAATATAAAGTCTCTTGGTGTGATTTCATTGCGAAACGCCTTACCAATCTGCGCCATACCAAAAGGAAGCTTGGGATGAAAAGCATCCACTGTGTTTTTAAAATTAACAAACATTCCTTGCGCAGTCTCCGGACGAAGATATGAGACAGCAGAAGAATCTTCGGATGCGCCGACTTTAGTCTGAAACATCATGTTGAATTGCTTTGCGTCGCCAAGTTTGCCTCCGCAATCAGCACATTTTATTTTGTCATCTAGTTGATCTTCGCGGAATCTTCTTTTGCATTTTTCACACTCCACCATCGGATCAGAAAAGTTGGCTACGTGCCCTGTCGCCTGCCAGACTTCTTGGCGCATAAGTATAGCTGCGTCTACTCCGTACATGTCTGTTCGTCCATCCACAAATTTTTTCCACCAGGTATTTTTTATATTATTTTTAAGTGCTACGCCGAAATGGCCAAAATCGAAGGTTCCAGCAAGTCCGCCATATATCTCGGAACCTTGAAAGATAAAACCGCGTCTTTTACAAAGACTCACAATTTTCTCCATTAAATCAATTTCTTTGTTTTTTTCTTCTGTTGCCATGTTTTTATTCCACTACTTTCGCACCGTTCTTTGGGAACAGGGGGTCATTAGTTAAACTAGTATTTAAAAACTGCCTAGATACCCGCAAGTCCACATTAGCAAAATCATCATGTCCCGTCAAAATTGCTTCATTAATAAGTTTAACCACTTCTCCGATTTGAGCCAACGAGGGGGTAAACGAAATTTGAAATGCAATTTCCCTGCTGGCTGCTGATATGCCAGTACCGATCGGGACACCCCCTATATTCCAAACTATTTCTCGAGTTGAAGCGTTGTAGGTAAGGTCTTCAGAAGCGGGATTTATAGTGCCAACAAATCTTATATAGGGTGGCAAGCTAGATTTTATTTGAGCTTTAGAAACATTGTTGGCGCTATTGGTTAATGACCAAACCATTGTATATGTTGTCTCCGATTCTGCCTTTGGAGGAATCGAGCCGGTATTATTAAACGCTCCAGAATAATAAAGAGCTTTAGTGCTAAACCCTAAGTCACTTGTTATCCTCACGACTTTTGACTCAGAATTTTCTAGCTTCTTTATTACACTTCCTTCAAGCAATTGCTTGCCAGTAATAGCAATATCTATATTTATTACTGGTTGATTAGTAAATCTACCGCCCGCGGCAAACAAAGAAAGAGGCAAAACAGAGAAAGCTACGGTACTAGTCTCGTAAGGAGCGATTTCAGTCAACTCAGTGTCGTAATCCTTGTTCCAAATCACCGTGTTATTGATAGAATCGTAGTATCCTCTGGGTGCCCTGAGAGAATTACGGTTGAAACTGTTGCCAGATATCTTTGCACGAATCTCAAGGTCGTTGATCTTAGTGCCTAGATTGTTAGTGTACTTTATTTCTGCCAAAATTGGAGTCCTAGAATCTATAGCATAGTCTCTGTCATATACCCCATTGATGAAAAGTTTAGTCGCGATAAAAGGTTTCTGTACCATTACAGCATAGCTCAAAGAATTAAACACGACTCCAATAGTTGCCTTGTCGTTTTTAGCCTGGGAACCGGTGTAAACTTTAAAAGTTTTTTCCTCGCCGTCAGTGACATCTACCATTTTACCAACAATAGTTATGTTGTTTTCTGCCCCAGGAGACAAATCCCCTAATGACCAAACGTTGTTTCCTAACGTTGGTGATGGTGTTGCTTTAATAAATTGAAATCCTAAAGGATATTCGGCTTTGACGAGCATACCAAGCGCCGGTCGACTAGCGTTCAGCGTCATTCTTATCTTTAAGGTAATGTCCTCTCCTGGATTTACTTCAGTCGGACCATCAACCACCAAATCAATTGGGGTTGAGCTTATTGTTACCTGATAACCCTTATCTTTCACAAATATTGCATTCGAACCTTCTACTCTGTACTCAATAGAGATCTTTACATCGTGCGTACTACCTTGCTCTCCAAAAAGTATAATATTCATGTTTTCGCTTCTCACTCCACCAGAAGGAATAGTGCCCAGTGAGGTCCGCATACGCTCCGTGTCACTACCATTGCCATTTTCTCTAAGCGAAGACCCGTTTGGATATTCCACCACCAAGTCCACCAGTTCTAGCGCTGAGTTGTTATTGTTTGTTATTTCTACCTGAAGTGGCAAAACTTCTCCTCCTGCGGTGAAAGTATTACCCAGTACAGCGATATTAATATTTTCATTTGAAACTGTGTTCCCTCCTGCCAAAAACTGATAAGCAACGTATGCAGCTGCAAGTAAAAAGAAAAAGATTGAGAAAACAAAGAATTTTTTAAAAATTGAAGGCTTCATTGTTGTATGAAATTCATCAACTGGTTTGATTTTTTCATCCTTCCAAGACTCAGGTACATCCTTGTGATGTTCTGGAGAATAGCTATCATAATATTCTAACTTTGTTTTATAGCTGTTATTCGAAAGTTTTCTTTTTAGCTCTTCTAGCCTGTTTAATTTATTCCGATCGTCGTTTAACATCCAAAAATTATACCATAATTAGAGTTGAGTTTCGCGTAAGGCTTTGTTTATTTCTAATATTGCCCGTGACTTATTTTTAGACATTTCGAATATCAAATCTTCTTCGAGCGGAGACTTAATAAGATTTTCTAAAGAATTTATGTCCCCAATATACCCCAAGTTACTTAAAATTCGAAGAACAATAATTATTTCAATATTAGAAATATCTTCTTTGGTTTGGGCTCTATCTAGAGCAAAAAGACCATTAATTACTTCCCGAAATAGGTCCTCGTTCTTTTCTTGTTCCGGAAGGAGTCGGCGAAGAAGCTTTGATACATGGGCAAAAACTTGCAGAGTGTCTGCTTGTTTGGTTACTTCCTCTAGTTGGTTTGTTTTACAAGCACTCGTAATCCGCCAGAAATCCTTACCTTTTACTAAATCTATTTTTGTATATGAAAAATCTTGTAATACATACCGTAATTTCGAAGACATTTTTCTTACGCCTTGTGCCGATGCATAAAGTAATCCTAAATCCCGGGTAAAAACAAAGAAAATCTTGGCACTTTCTCTGTAGTCCGAACTACCAAGGACTATCGCTTCTGTGTGATATTTGTGGTGCATTACAAGTTAATTTCTTTTATCTTATCTGCTAAAGCTTTTCCTAATGACACATTATTTTCTTCGTCTAGATGCACACCTTCATTACCGGCTGCAACACAAAAATCCGCCGCATTAAAAAACAAACAATCTTCTTTGTCGCAAAAGTTTTTATAAATATCTTTTAACCTTTTGGATTTGTCTTCAGAATTAGAGTCGAAGACCTGACTTATACCTTCGTCTAAAATAACTTGATTACCTCGAACAAGAGGCGGTGCAATAAGTAAAATCTTTGGGATTTTTGTTATACCCAGGTTTTGACACCAAAAAGTAATCTTGTGCTTATAACCACCTAAAGCCTCATGAATTTCCCCTTCTGATTTATCGCTCCCACGATTACAATCATTTGTTCCTAAAAATAAACACACTAAATCAAGCGGTAAGTGACTGCCCAGAATTGGGCCAAATTGTAACAACCCGTCCCTTTCTGGGAAGAATTTATTTTCTCCAGATAACATTCTGGCTCGCAAACCTTCATCAGCAACTTCAAACTCATTTCCAAGTTCTTTTTCAAGAATACCTATAAAGTTCTTTTCTCTGGAATACCTTTGTACTGTCTTTTGCATTTTGCCATAAACCAACGAGTCTCCATATACTAGAATTGATTTCATTGATTTATTGTATCACGAAGTCTCTGAGCTTCCCTATGACAGGAGCGACAGATTTATCATTTATATCTTCGGGTTTTATAGAGCAATGTGCGAAGATTTGGTTTTCTATTTCTTTGCCACACGAAATAAGCTTCTCTCTCTGTTCTTCCTGAAATGCAGTCCTGTTAGCGTATCTTTTCTTTGCTTCTTCCATTCGTCCGTCATAGGAAAGCACTCCGAAAGGCCCCACCCGCATATCGGCATAATGCATTATTTTTACAAGCATATCGTCCCCTATTGCATGCTCGCACAACAGAGAAAATCTATTTTGATCTGCTAGATAAATTAGCTCTTCGCTCATTCCAAGTTCTCTCATGATCTCCATGGTTGCTTCGTGCTCGTCCTCTCCATACTTTTCTATAAATTCCTTTTGAACAGTTTGCCAATATTCTAGACCTTCTGGTTCATTTATTTCTGGAAAGTAAGTAAGTTCAAATTTTATAATGTTCCCCATGTCATGAAGTAGGCAGACTTTAACTATCTTTTCTTTATCAATTGAAGTATCAAGGGAGTCACAGATAATACTTGCTACAGCTCCCACACGTAGCATATGGTCTGCGAGAATAGGCATGATTTTATATTGTTTGTATATATCGGTAATTTTACTCATAACTTACTTTTCCAATTTTACTTTGAACATGAGTTCGTCTACTTTTATTTCTGTACCGTCGTTTTCAACCAATGATAGATTATTTGCCCCAACGACTTTGAGTAGCTCTTCTTTGAATTTATTTATTAATTCATTCCCTGCTTCATTAGTTTCCACGGAAAGACTTATTACATCACTCGGCACAAGACCCGTAACCTTTCTCATGTCTTGTATACCACGCACTAATTCCCTATAATCTCCTTCTTGTTTTAATTCTGGGCTAATGTTTGTATCTAGAACAATTTCTTGCACTGAAGATATATTTTCTTCTACATTTTTTACATTCATCTCGTCTTTTATAATGTTTATATACTGATCTCTCTGGTTAGTCGGAACGCCCAATGTGTAGTTTAATTGTATTTTAGATAAAGGCTGGCGAACCTTTATATTTGCTCGTTGTCTTAATTCTAACGCGATAGAAACAATACGACGAATTAAACTCATTTTATCGATAACATCTTCGTCGCTTAATTCTTTATTGATCGTTGGCCACTCTGCAAGGTGTACACTCTCGGCATCATTTCCATTTCTTAATTTTAACCATTCATTCTCAGAACAAAACGGCGCAAACGGTGCCATGACTTTCACCAAGTTTTTTAGCACGAAATACATTGTCTGTTTAGCAGCTTTGTCTCCGTCTTTTATTCTGTCTCTTGAACGACGTAGATACCAAGTTGATAAGTCATCTATAAATTTATCGAGCGGGGCAATCGCGAGGGCCATTTCATATGCATTCATCCATTTCGTCATTTCTTCTACTACTTGGTTGAATCTAGACAAGATCCATTGGTCTAAGACGTTAGTAGAATCCGGTAAAGAGTCTAGCTCTTGATCTTTATCTCTATAAAGCTCGTAGAAAGAAACTACATTGAATAACCTACCTACAAATTTACTTGAAATCTCTTGGACCATTTTCTCAGAAAAGTTTGCATCCTCTCCTTTCATTAGAGGCGAAGACATCAGGTAAATACGAAGCGCATCTACCCCGTATTTATTAAACAAAAGATTCGGATCTGGAAAATTATTCTTAGACTTCGACATCTTCTGACCATCTTCCGCACGGACAGTTCCTGTAGTAACTACATTTTTATATGGTGCCTGTCCGAAAAGTATCGTCGAAACAACATGAGAATAATAAAACCATGTTCTGGTTTGAGCGATGTATTCTGCTACGAATCCTGCTGGGAAATTGTTGTTTTTCCAATTTTCATTTTCGAACGGAAAATGGTCTTGCGCGAAAGGCATGGACCCAGACTCAAACCAACAGTCCAAAACCTCTGGAATTCTTGTCATATCCCCACCACATTCACATAGCAGTTTTATTTCATCTATATATGGACGGTGTAAGTCAACTTCATAATTCTTGTCATGAGGAACAGGTACGAATGGAAGTTCACGTGCTTCAGCATTCCCAAATCTCTTGAACTCCCTCACGAATACGTGTGAATTTGCCGGCACGTATTCTTTATTATCAGGTTCAAAGAGTCCGGTATTTACAAAGCATAGCCATGCTGGCGCGCCGTGGGTCACTATCAAAATATTCTTGTCTTTATATTTTTCTTCGAGTTCATAGAGCGCCGCTCCTGTGCGTTGTTTCACATCACTCAAGGACTCTCCGTCCTCAATTCTACGATCAAACCAGTCGGGACCAGTGACTTTAATATGATTGTGATACTCGCTCCATTTACCGCCATCAAACTTACCAGGATTCATTTCACAAAATCTTTTATCCTCTACTACACTGTCTTCGGATAACCCGAGTATAGTTCTCAATATTTCTGAAGTTTCCTTGGTGCGAGTAAAGTGCGAAGTCACAATTAAATCTATCTTCTGACTCTTCATAGATTCAGCGGTCTTCATTACTCCGTTTTTACCTTCCTCTGTAAGATTGTCTTCTGCTTGATTTTTATAACTAGCCTTGTCATCTCTATTGCCTTCACTTCCTCCATGTCGCATGACAAAATACTTGTTGCCGGATTTACTAGATTTACTCTTTAAGTCTTCTAGAGAGCTCACGAATTCCAGCTTATTGCATCCCTCACATTTCCAAATTGGTAACGGTGTTGCCCAGTACCTATTTCTAGAAATATTCCAGTCGGGTGCATTTTCGGCGATGTGCTTGAAACGTCCTTCTTTCAAGTGTGCTGGCACCCAGGTCATAGACTCTGCACTTTTTAAAATATCAGACTTTACTTTTTGGATATTTATAAACCATGACGGCAATGCATAATAGATGATAGGAGTATCGCAACGCATACAATGCGGATATGAGTGTATTATCTTTTCTTTTGCAAAAAGCGGTGTAGGGGTCTGGTGCGCAAGCCATTTAATAACTTCGATGTCTGCTTTTTGGTGTTCGTCTTTTGCTTCAGGCTTTGGCTTAACTTTCATCCCAGCAAAATCTGTGACTTCTTGTTTAAATCTTCCTGTCTCATCTACATGTATAATCCAAGGAATATTGTTTGCTTTTGCAAGGTTCATGTCGTCCTCTCCGAAAGCTGGGGCTTCGTGGGCCATACCCGTACCCTTTTCTGTCGTCACAAAGTCCGCATGCCAAACTTTCCAAATATTTTCATGCTTGCCCACTTCTTCGTTTACGTAATATGGAAAAATCGGCTCATACGACAAACCAACCAAGTCAGATCCTTTTATATCGTCATGAACTACTTCTATTTCCTTATCTTTAAAAACAGTTTTTATACACTCGCTCGCTACAATCAAAAGTTCTGGAATGTCTTTCACTCGAAGTGCTGTGTAGGATATATCATTATTCACAGCTATTGCAGTATTTCCAGGTAATGTCCAAGGCGTGGTCGTCCAAGCAAGTAAATATGCAGAATCCTTTGTTTCGTATCCATTACCCCATTTCTGTCCAGGTTTTAATTTAAACTTCACGTATACCGAAATATCGGTAATGTCTTTGTAACTATTATCCATCGCGATTTCAGAGTTAGCTATTGGTGTTTCACAGCGAGCGCAGTACGCAAGCACGCGCACGCCTTCATATATCAATTCTTTTTTATTCATTTCGGAAAGCGCCCACCAAACAGACTCCATAAAGGTATTGTCCATAGTCTTGTAACCATTCTTGAAATCCACCCAGCGGCCGATACGTTCGATGCCTACCTCCCATTCCTTGTCGAACTGCAGAACTTTGCTTCGTGCATATTCTACGAATTTATCTATGCCAAGCTTTTCTATTTCTACATGTCCGGCAATTTTCAATTCTTTTTCAACTAGGTGCTCGATCGGCAACCCATGACAGTCCCAGCCCCACTTACGAGGCACGTGGTATCCAAGCATTGTTTGATATCTCCCTATCACATCCTTTGCGGTACTACCTAGTATGTGCCCATAGTGCATTTGACCTGTAGCAAAAGGAGGACCATCATAGAAAACATAGTTTCCTTTTGGCGCATCCTTAGTTAAACTTTTTTCGAAAGTCTTATTCTCGCGCCAAAATTCCAGAACCTTTTCTTCCCTTAATGCCGCTTCGCTTTTTGTATTTTTATTTTCTTCTTCCATAAAATTTTTTAATTAAATAAATTGCCAAATAAAAAACCCGTCCTTAAAAAATAATAAAATTACTTTCTAAGGACGGGTTTCCCGCGGTACCACCTTAATTCCCTTTTAAGGGCGCTTTATAACACATAGGTTCTAATTTTGTATTAGGTCTTGCCTAGTACAAGTTCTTCCCAAAGCTCCAGGATGATAGGCCTTTCAACGCTTGTGTTCTTATATTATTAAAAATTAACTGTTTTGTAAAGCCGTCAGAGTTTATCCACAGTTGGCTTCTTTTAAATTATATCATATATGATATAATTTATTTAGAGAAACCTTTCTTATCTTCACAGAAAAGAAAGACCAGTTCTTTACAGAACTAAAGTTTTCTATGGCAATTTTCTAAATTGCCTCCTCAATATTACTCCCCCAACTACACCGCTTCATCATTCTGATGAAGCGTCTCTATTTATATTTAAAAAAATTCTACCAAAACAACTTAGATGTTTAGTAGAATTTAAAGATTGAGGATTAGAAAAAATAATATTACTACTAGGATGCTTCCTAGTACGATGCCTATTAACTCCTGAAGGAGCATAAGCAAGAAGTTGATTACGCGCATAACCCGACGCGCATGACGGGACTGGATGACTACCACATAGGCGATCATCCAAGCAGAAATAATAATTTTCATATCAATGAAGATTTCTTTTATTATGTAACTTCAAGAATAAACTTGCAACAATTACATTTTCTCCGGAACTTCAATACCTAGGAGCCAAAGACCTTTCCCCATCACTTTGGAAAATGCATCAGTGAGCGCAACTTTATATGGGGATGTTGCATCTTCTTTATTTATTATTTGAGTATTTCCGTAAAAGCTATTATACATCCGAGAAAGTTCTATCAAATAATTAGCCACATAGTGCGGTTCGAATTCGCGCGATGCACGCGCGACGACTTCAGGGAAGCGATATAGCATTTTTTCTAGTTGAGTACTTTCTTCTGGAACATTTTTTGTGCTTGGTTCTATGCCCTCTTTTTTAGCCTTTGCTACGAGAGTACGAGTGCGAGCATATGAATACTGCATATACGGACCTGAGTCACCCTCAAAAGAGATAGATTTTTCGAAATCATATATAACATCACTTCCCGCTCCCTGTTTGAGGATTGAATACTTCAAAGCAGCAACACCGACTTGGTTAGCCACGATTTCTCTTTCTTCATCTGTGAAATCTCTATCTTTTATCTTTTCTAAGATTGAATCACTCACGTCCTTGATCAAGGACTCGCCGGTAATGACATTTCCTTTCCTCGAGCTCATCTTGCCAGTAGCAAAACGCAACATACCGTGAGTTACGTGTTTCATTCGTACTTCATAATCTGGATGAATTAAAGAAATTGCTTTCTGTACTACGCGCATATAATCACCCTGCTCTATAGCCGTAATAACAATAGACATGTCTGGATTTACTTTCTCAAACTTCGTCATAGTAAGCCCTATTTCTTTGGCTTCATAAGTCGGCAGACCTTGAGAATTTATGAATACTCTAGTGTGGAGCTTCGCATCGTGCTCTTCCCCCTTGAAAACGACTGCTCCGTCTGACTCAGTAAAAACTTTAGGAGTATTTTCCAAAACAACCTTTTTACCAATTGGTGCCATTTCAGACTCAAAGAAATAATGCTCAAACTTTGAACCAAGCTTTTTATAAACTCCTTCAAATGCTTCTAAGGTCACTCTCCTGCCCCAATCATAAGCTTCATTTATTTTAACATGGCTTCTCTCATATACTTTTTTATTTATTTCATCAATTTCTTTTTTTATTTCCGGGTCATCTTCGTAAGCTGTCGCACCTTCGCTATAGCAAACGCCAATATAATCTGCTTTTTCTGATGTCAAAAGACTCTCGTCAGGTTTTCCTTTTTTCAAAATCGCCCAGAGCGCTTTGGCCACATGCGGACCTACGTCACCCTGATAAATTGCATGCACAGTTTCAGCTCCCGAATATTCTACAAGTCTGGCCACTGATTCCCCAATAGCGTTACTCATCAAATGCCCGATATGGAAGGGCTTGAAAGGATTCGGGTCGGTGTATTCCACCATCACCTTCTTACCCGCAAGCGATTCATTCTTTCCAAAATCTTTATTTTCTAAAATTTCTTTTATACTTTCTGTAAAAAATTCTCTAGATAAATAAAAGTTTATAAACCCCGGTCCAGCTACTTCTATTTTTCCTATATTGCGAATGTCTGACATCCGCAACTTTTCGACTATTTTCTGGGCTAATTCTTTCGGGTTTGATTTTAAATTCTTAGCAGAAGCCATGGCCACATTCGTAGAATAATCCCCCATAGCTAAGCCTACCGGATGTTCAAGAGAAATAGAGTCTGTTACTATTTCCAGACTTTTGAGCGCTTCCTGTATTAGATTTTTTATTTTCTGTTCCATTATTACTTTCTGCCAGTGCTCCCAAACTTGCCTTCGCCACGAGCTGACTCACTTAATGTATCAGTTTCCTCAAGTTCTGCAATAGCAACTGGATATATTATCAATTGAGAAACCTTGTCGCCAACTTCGATAGTGTATGGTTCACTGCCAAGGTTTACTAAGTGCGTATTGTATTCCCCCCGATATCCCGCATCGAAGACCCCGCCCATAGTATGAAGACCCGCTTTTGAGATGCTGGATTTGTCTTTAATAATTGCTGCGTAGCCAGTTTCAAACTCAAGAGCAAACCCATGCCATAGAGTTGCGTGCTCGCCAGGGTACAGAGTCAAATCCTCCATAGAGTACAGGTCCATGCCCACGTCCCCTGGATGGTGATACTTGGGCAATTGCGCGTCTTCTTTTAATTTTTTAACTTTTATTTTCATAGCTGATGAACTCGCTGAAAAATAATGGAAAATTAAGCGAAAATATTTCGGGTGTAGTTTCAATTAAATCTTGAACTTCATTTTTTGTAAACCATTTTACCTCTGATACTTCCATGGGTTCTAATTCTAACTGGGTTTCTCTGTTAATAATAATTTTGAAGACTCCGGTCATTCTTTTATAGCGTGGATCCTTGGTCTTTAACCTTTTATACAAAAAAATAGGCTTAATGTTTTTTAATCCAATCTCCTCTTCTGCTTCTTTTATGATGTTAGATTCATAAGTTTCATCTTCTTCGACAGTTCCCGCTACGGCACCGGACCAAAGATTCGGATGTATTTTCTTATTAGCAGATCTTTTTGCAAGCAAAATATTGTCGTTTTCATCAAGCACCCATAGCCCGGTGTCGCGACTTATATCTTCGCTTGTTAACTCGGACTTTTCTTTTAACCCTATTACCTCATCTTCTTCATTTACTATTAGAATCCTGGGCATTTTATTTTAATATTTTTTTAACTTCTTGGTAAATTTCCTCGTGGATGTACTCTCTAGTAGCCAAGGCTCCATTTTTTACACACTCAACTTTTATCCAATTCTTTTCTCTCTCAGCCAGCCATGATGCACTTTTTTGTGAGTTAGTAAGATACGGAATATCTCCTTCTACTATGTCTTTCTTTTTGCCTATGTACTTTCTTTGTGTCTTTTCGTTTCTTTCTTTTATTAATCTTAGAATTACATTCATGGGCACTCGCAAATATACGACAACATCCGGTCTTGGAATTTTAAAAACTTTATATTCCATGTCGTCGAGCCATTTAATAAAACTCTCGCGTTTCTTAGTATTTACTATTTTCCCTCCTTGGTGAATCTGATTTGAAGAAACATAACGGTTGGAAATCACCACATAACCCTGTTTCAACCATCTATCAATCTTATCCTTACTTTCAAATCTATCTGCTGCATACAATACTGAAGCAATCTTTGGATGAACTTTTATAAAGTTATAATACTGTTCAGTGAGACAATGCCCGATAAATTTACCAAAGAAATTTTCTTCGTATTCCGGAAAATCCACTACTTTTACTCTGTATCCTTTAGTTTTAAGTTTCTTTGCGAGTAATTCAACCTGGGTCGCCTTACCACTCCCGTCGGTCCCGTCTATCACAATGAATTTGCCTTTTTTCATATACAAAATATAACAAAAAACAAACGGGAAAACTAATTTCTAGAACTCAGGTATCGGCGCCTGAAGTAGACTATAATTATTTCTACAAAATTACCTAAAAATAGATAGAATGCGAAGCCGTAGGTATTAAACGACAAAGCTGTAAGGGTGAGGACGGTTATAACTGGATTTAACATACCAGAAAAATACGGACCTAGTGTTTCACTATCGGGACTTTTCCATGACTTCACAAATGTAGGAATGAAAGCAATTAAGTCCGCTAAGATAGCAAACGCAGTCGCTAAGTTCCCTTCCTCTAAAAACAACCAAACTACGATGGCAAGCAACGAGAGTGCTAAACAAACATAATCGAGTATTCCAACTTTCCAAACAGCATTTTTCTTAAACAATGCAATACAAATTACGGCAAATGGGGTGAACGTTGCCATAAAGATAGGCAGCATGGCAAGCCCTCCTCCTTTAGACAAAGAAACAATTGCAGCTATATTCGGAGCCAAAAACCAGATAAACCAACTTACAATGTTGGGCTTGGTTTTACCAAGCAAAGTATCGCGAATATAGAAATATCCAGCGAAGATGGAAGTGAATATGGTAATGTAAGCGAAATATTGGGGAATCATTTTTATATCGAGATTTAATCAATAAGTTCAACTGACTCATTCCTCTTTTTAAAAAAATCAACATCTGTAAGAATCAACACAGAGACGATTAGTAGGGGCAAAGAGAGAACTTGAATCCAAGTGGGTTTTTGACTTATTAAAATCCAAGCATAGAGCATGGTAAATATTGGGTTTAAGCTGTTGAGCGCCAACCCTCTCGTAACCGACATCCTGTGAATAGCTTCTACCCAGAAAATTTTTGATATACCAAAGATCACAATACCGTTTAGTAGCAGCCATCCGATGACACCATTGATATTGTAATTCGCTACGGGTGTCTCAAATATAATTGCTAACAAAAATAAAAAAGGGATAGATAGTACATGTCTCATAAAAAGAGCGGACTCTGTAGAGACTATTTTGCGAGTTTGTTGTTGGCACCAGTTCCCAAACGGAGGGAAAAATACAGCAATAATTATAATAAGGTCACCTGTATTTACCTGTCCTGCTTTAGGTAAAAGCACTATTAATGCAGCGGCTGTAGCAAGAAGAATACCCAACATGTGTTTTTTTGAAAAATGTTCTTTCTTTAAAATCTGGAAAAATATATAAGCCGGCACAATTTCAAATAAAGTTACGATAGCGGCGTTCGCCGGAGTCGTCTTGCCTAGTGCATAAAAAAATAGTCCGTAAAAAATAACACCGATAAATATAGCGGTGCCTATCGTATAAATCCATGCTTGTTTATTTTTTAATTCAAACAACTTACCCTTGAAAATAGTCATTCCGACGAAAAATAGCGTGGCGAATAAGTTTACCCAGAAAAGTGAAACAATAGCAGGCACCCCGTTCAAACCGAGCATTCCGACAACAGGAAAAAGCGACCATAAGATCATCTCTCCTATCATGTACATATTTGCCTTTTTATTTTCAGTCATGAAATCCTATTTGTTATTCTGCTCATAAACAATTATTTACTGAAAATCGTGTGGAAGTGAGCTTTCAATTCATCTATTGATTCATAATCCAAGACAGCAACTTTAGAACTTCCTCGAATCATCGAAGATAACGCTCTGCCGTCTTGTTTTCGATACAAGCATACAATTGTTTTATTCATTTCTTCTGCCTTACCAATCTCATAACCCACACCCAATGATGGGTTCGTCACTTCAGCAATCATAACATCCGAATCTTTAAGCCACATTATGTCACGATCATGAATATATACATCTGTTGGCCTGTTGTCAGACTTGGTAGAGATTTCTTTGTTTCCAACCTCAGTCAAAACTTCTCCGTAACTTTTTAGTAATTCTATAATTTGAATATACAATTCGATATCATCTCTTCCCCCTCGTATTGACCCTGCAAAATATATTTTCATGCTTAGTTTAATTCAGTCTTTTCTAATACTTCTTTTAAGAATTTGTCTAATTGCTCAATATTATCTAATTCGGAAACTGGTACCCATTGATACTCAAGACTCTCTTCATCAATCGTTGGCTCACCTTCAGTAGTGGCAACATATGTTAGTCGGACAACATGCCTGCCAGGAAATCTTTCTATCCCCATAATATCTTGAGCATAGATAAGCCTTGGTTCGCTTGTTATTTTAAGTCCAGTTTCTTCCATTACTTCTCTTTTTAAATTTTCAATCAAAGGAATACCTACATTAATTCGCCCGCCAACGATGTCCCAAGTCGGACCTATTTCTGGATATTTCTTCGGATTCCTGCGCAACAAAAGGACCTCTTCCTTTTCATTTTTAAGAATTACTTTTACTCCTACTTGCAGATATTTTTCTTGATTATTTGTCTCCATATAATTCTTTGTAGAGTTCTGGTTTATATTTCATCAAATATGCCGCCCTTTTGGTAGGAATTTTGTTATCTTCAATACCATATTGCTCCATAAATTCTGCTAGTAGATTACGTGCTTCATCTATCTGGTCCTCTCTTTCTACCATTAACTCCATCTCACACATAGTATACCCAAAATCCATATTATCTAAATCTATCGAGAATCCTTCTTTTTTATACTTTTTTCTAGTATTTTTAAAATCAGTAAGAACAAGCAAGTTGTTGTCGATAAAGTCTTGAAGTGGAGCATTAGTTCCAAAATATCTTTTTATTTCTTGTTCATCTTCTATTTCTTTTTTAGCATTCTTAAATAGTTTTATTTTTAACTCAAAATTGTTGTTTCTTTTTCGAAAGCATGACCCCTCTCTGTGAAGCCTATAATCCGGATAATCATAGTAAACATCATGGTTAACCACCTCACCCACAAATTCTGCACCTTCTAGCATCGCAGTCAGTTGCTCTTCTGTCGGCTGAAACTTTTTTTCTACTTCAATCATAGAATTATTTTTTACTCTTCAAAACTTTATCAATTTTTCTAGCAATATTTAGCATATCCTTTTCCTTTTTACCACGAGTAGTTTCTGCACAAGTACCTAGGCGAATACCGGAGGGATCCATAACGGAACGTGGGTCACCAGGAATTGTGTTCATGTTTACAATAATTCCAGCTTTCTCCAAGAGCATGCTTGAGTCCTTACCAGAAACACCTTTACCTTGCATCCAAGTATCCATAAGAATGAGGTGTGAATCCGTACCACCGGAGATTATGTGCCAGCCGAGGTTTTTAAGTTCTCCAGCAAGGGTTTGGGCATTTTTCTTTACTTGTTTGGCATATTTCTTAAATGCGGGCGTGTTGGCTTCTTTCAAGGCAATAGCAACGCCGGCTATTGTGTTCTCATGTGGACCGCCAAAAAGTCCAGGGATAACCATTTTGTCGAGCTTCTTGTCAAATTCTCTTTGATCTTTTCTGACAAACAAGAGGGCGTGTCTCGGACCGCGGAGAGATTTATGGGTGGTGGTCATCACTGAGTCTGAATACGGGAATGGACTTGGATACTCTCCCCCTGCAACCAGCCCGGCAAAGTGGGACATATCTACATGTAGTAACGCCCCACACGCATCTGCAATCTCGCGAAACTTTTTAAAGTCTACTACTCTAGGATACGCGGTGAATCCTGCGACTATGATGTCAGGTTTCTCTGTTACAGCTACTTCTTTCAACTTTTCATAATCAATCATCTCAGTATTAGCATCGAGTTCAAACTGCAACGGTTTCCAGAGTTTGCCGGTCATCGAAAGCGGATGTCCGTGTGTTAGATGCCCACCAGAGGTAAGCTTCATTCCCATTATTTTTCCGCCAAGGGGCACTAGTGCTGAATACAATGCGAAGTTCGCTGGACTTCCAGATAGAAGCTGTGCGTTAACATGCCAAGCATCAGGGTTTAATTTGAAAAGTTTCAACGCGCGCTCAATACAAAGCAGTTCTACTTTATCAACGATACTGTTCCCACCATAATATCTCTTTCCCGGATAGCCTTCGGCGTATTTGTTTGTCAGCTCAGAACCAAGCGCACTTAGAACATCTTTGGAAACATAATTTTCAGAAGCAATAAGATTGATAACACTTTTCTGTCTTTTACTCTCAGCTTTTATTAGTTTTTCTATTTGTTTATCTTGCATGATTTTAATTGAAAAAATTAATTACGTAATAATATACTGATGTGTGTTTTGTAAAATTGTTATACCATCTTATTGTTTCATTAAAAGCCCTGCTGATAAGGCCTTGCCCCATAAATACAACTGCCAATCTATATTTATATATGTAGCGACTTCGTCTTTTTTAACCCACTGCGGTAGATGTTTCTCTTTTTCCTCGTCGACTACTATGTCTTTCTCAGTTGTTGTAAGTTCAAAAATAAGTCCGGTTGCGTTCGCAACTCTATTCTCCTCTTTATTTGCAGCATAAAACCTGGAACGCACCTTACCAATCTCTGTGACAAACTGTACATCTTTGTAGCCTGTCTCTTCGTATATCTCTCTCTTTGCTGCAGTTATTAAGTCCTCTCCTTCGTCTACACCACCATTAACTAAAGTCTTCCAGTCGAATTTATTCCATTTTAGACAAAGCACCTCGTCAGTTTCGGGGTTATAAACGATGCAGGTAGCCAAGTTCCTTTCTACAATAGGCTTACCGGGAACAAATTTGTTCGTTTGGTCTTCAAAATAAGGGATTTCTTCTCTCAGTTTATCTTGCATTCCCCCATTGTATCACACTTGAAAATGATAGTACCGAGCTCGTCTGTTCGCAGAATCTCGGTGCCAAAATTCTCCAAAGTCTCAAGTGTTTCCTTGTGAGGATGACCATATTTGTTTGTTTTGCCAAGAGATATCAGAGAATATTCTGGAGTAATGGCATTCACGAATTCAACTGAAGTTGAGGTATGCGAGCCATGATGACCGACTTTCAAAATATCACTGTTCAAATAGCTCGGTGAAAAACTCTGCAAGATTATATCCTCGGTTTCACTAGTCGAGTCTCCGGTGAGCATAATCGAAGTTTCGCCGTAAGTAAGCTTCGCTACAATGGAGCCATCGTTGGTAGTCCAGGCTGACACATCCCGGTCTGGAAACAGAATATCTATCACTGCCCCTCCGCCCAAGTCGAGCCGCATACCTTTCTTGGCTAGTGTATTTGGAATATTCTTGTTTTTTATCTGATCTTTTAAATTCCTATATGTTTTTGAGTCGTTAAAAGTCCCCGCTTCAAATACTTGTCCGACTTTATAATTTTTCAAAACATCTAAAAATCCTGCAA
Source organism: bacterium (assembly GCA_030855725.1). Lineage (GTDB taxonomy): Bacteria > Patescibacteriota > Minisyncoccia > Phycocordibacterales > UBA9973 > UBA9973. The sequence continues at coordinate 91,055 of JALYQS010000015.1, forward strand.
TATGATCCGCGTCTGGATTAGTAATGATAATTGCGTCTATGGTGTTATCGAAAAGTGGCATGACACGAGAGAGTTCACTCATCCCCTTCCCTCGAGGACCGCCGTCCACTAATATCTGCGTCCCAGTCGGTGACTCAATGAAAATGGCGTCTCCCTGACCGACGTTAAGCACCGCGAAAGTTAAATTTCTGTGTGAGCTTTGCCAATCGAGATAGAAAATAAAAAGTGCAATGAAAAGAAGCAAGAGAGCGAGGATGAAAATCCCGTGTTTTTTGAAATGTATTCCCCCGCTATCCGTCATGATATAATAATACTATGAAAAAATTCGAAGAACAAAAATTTGATATTGGGGAGCTTAAAGGTATTAGTGCGAAAAACATTGAAGAGCATTTGAAGCTGTACTCCGGCTATGTAAAGCATTCCAACTTGATTATAGACAAAGTAGCTGAATATATGGAGGATTCCGAGAAAAATGCTTATGTACTAGGAGAGCTCCAACGCCGATTTTCTTTTGAATTTAATGGCATGCGAAACCATGAATACTATTTTGCCAGCTTAGAAGGTGGATTTAAAGAATTACCAGAAGAATCAAAATTAAAAGAAGCTATAGAAAAGCAAGCACCGTCTTTCAGTGTTTGGCTTACCGGCTTCAAAGCCCTCGCCATGACCCGTGGCATCGGCTGGGCGATGCTCTATTATGATAAACAAACTGACCAACTAGTACACGCCTGGGTAGACGAACAACATTTTGGTCAGCTCAACGGTCTACAAATGATTCTAGGTATTGATATGTGGGAACACGCCTTCGTCTATGATTACCCAACCAGCGAAAAGAAAAAATACGTGGAAGCGTTCTTCGATAGCCTTAATTGGGAGGTGATAGAACAAAACTTCTTGAAAGCAATAAAATAAAAAAGGTCTGTTTTTACACAGACCTTTTGAGGGTTACCCATGGCTACGCCGATTAACTCGTGGGTTCGAGTAAAGCTTAAAGCAGGGCTAAGGTTTATTTTCCAGTCCGAGGTCTTTTGCGACCTCTTGGCCCACCTCGTCGGCAATTTTTTTTGCCTCCGAATCCGTCAGAGTGCCGTCGTGGTGGACCTCCACCGAAACGAAGACCCCAAATGGGGTTGGGGCGATGATAACTGATACCTCGACTTTTTTCTCGTCTTTCATGACGTTTGTTAATTTTGGTGAACAGAAAAACCTATTGCTGGGTTGTTAAATTTGAGCAAATAATACTCTCTCTCTCTCTCTGGATTTGTCAAGGGCGAGCACTAAAAAACTTGCTTATATCTCTCCCGAAAAGCATATAAATAAAATAAGAGTAAATTAAAAGTGTTAACACTAGTGGAAAATTAGGAACCGAAAATGATGCAAAAGGAATCTGAGAAAGAAAATTAATGACCCCAAGTTCGTAGTGCAGGAAAAGATATGAGATATAGCCGAAGGGCACAGAGAGGAAATATGAAAACAGCCCCACAAAACCAGTAAGGAACCCCAAACCCATAGTAAGAGGAATAAAGGGCAATACTAAAATATTTGCCGGTAGCGCCACAAGTGATAGATTACCCATCTTGTAAAGGATAAAGGGAAGAACAAAGATATAGGCAGAAGTGGTGACAGTAACAATGTCTCGGAGGCCAAACTTCTTAGTCACCCAAAGAAAATATTTCTCTATTTTCGGTGCTAGGAATATAACTGCTACGGTGGCAATGAATGAAAGCTGAAATGATATATCGTATCGAAGTATCATCGGATTAAACGCTATCATTATGACTCCTGCAAAAACGAGCGCTCGGCCTATATCGTATGTACGGCCGGTCGCCCTTGCAATCAGTGCAAGAGTAGCCATAATCCCGGCACGGACTGCGGTCGAAGCACCACCGGTCATCAAAATAAAAAGAAAGATAGCAAAAATCCCCACCCAAATAGAAAGAACATGTGGCAGGAATGCAAATAACTTCATAATCCATTCTGCAACGATTGTAATGTTGTAGCCAGAGAGCGCAACGATGTGTATCGTTCCTGTGTCGATAAAAGATTGTCTTTGTTCATCACTAAAAGTCGCCTTCTCCCCTAAAATAAGTCCACCCATAAGGAGACTCTCAGGATCTGGAATTGCAAAGTTTATTTTCTCTAAAAATTTTTGCTTTATTAAAATAAGGGTGCCTTTAACTGGATTGCCATAATCATCTGCCAGACCGCCCTGGAGAGAGATATCTGGATACTGTACCAGATACATTATGCCGTCTTTTTTTAGGTAATTAATATAATCAAATTCTTTCCCGGTGTCGGTGGTGAAATTTTCGGGTTTTTCTAACTTTCCTCGCCACTTGACCCATTCGCCATATTTAAAATCATCATTGAACCTCGTAGTGATTAAGACTTTAGTTTTTTCTTTTTCTTTTCGTACTCTAACCGTCAACTTCTGATTGTTTTCTCTTACATCAGGTTCCTCTACTATCTGTCCTACAAAGTCTAGTTTTTCGTCGACAAGTTTTTCAAAGGCCTCCGGTGGCTCTTTAATATAAAAATTAGAAAATAAAATGATCAGGACAAAGCCAAAACATATTGAATAGAAAATTCTATCCCGCATAATAAATATTATACCAGTTTTTATTTTGTTTTATTTTTTAAGTTCTATCTCTGTATTATCTGCAAAAGAGGTCGCAATCTCGTCTACCCGGTCATTTTCTTTGTGCCCACTGTGCCCCGCGACGTAGTGCCACTTGGGCTTGAACTTTTGGTTTACTTCATAAAGCGCCTGCCAGAGCTCTTGATTGAGTACTGGTTTCTTGGCTGCAGTGCGCCAGTTGTTCTTGATCCAATTGTGAATCCACTCATTGATACCATTGATCACATATTTTGAATCCGAGAAAATCTCAACTTCACTTTTTATACTTTTCTTTTCTAAATATTTTAAAGCTTCAATAGGCGCAGTCAGCTCCATAATGTTATTGGTAGAATGATCCAGCCTCCCGCCTAGCTCAACAGTTTTTCCGTCTATGTACATTAACGCTCCCCAACCCGCAGGACCTGGATTCCCCCTCGCTGCGCCATCCGTATAAATTGTAATTTTATTTTGCATAGTTTAGATTATATCAACTATTCTTAGTCTTAGCTCTTCCCTGCCACGAAAACGTGATAGGTCAAAAGTGGCGAGTAGCTTTACCGATAAACTTTCAGTAAGCGGAACTTTAAAGGATTCCAGTCCAGAGAAAAATGCGACTGCTTTGACTTCTTTGGCGCCGTCGGCAAAAGTAATTTCTAAATGCTCTCCAGAACCATTCTTGCCAAACTTTTTAATGTTCGCTATCTTTGCATTTTCAAATAGAAATACAGGTTTCGGGTTACTGAGCCCAAACGGTGCGAACTTTTCTACCTCGCGCCAAGTTTTCATGTTTACATCCTTGAGTCCTATCTTGGTATCATAATTTACTTCGCTATCTGCCACTACTCTTTTAACTTTTTCAAAAGACAACGAAAGAGCTTCCTCGAGGAAATGCACCTTTTCAGTGTGTACCGTAAACCCTCCCGCTTGCTCGTGTCCTCCAAATTCTATAAAATGTTCCCGAGTTTCAGTCATAAGTTCCACTACCGAGACCGAGCCGTTACTTCGACACGAGCCTTTTATGGCATCATTCTCGTCCTTGCCCCAGACGAAAACTGGTCGCTCGTATTCGTCACAGATTTTACCCGCTACGAGCCCCAGTACTCCCACCCGCCAGAGGGGATTACCCACAACTATCACTTCTCGCATCGAGTCTTCTGTCTTTCTAACTTCAAAATTTTTGTGTACATCTTTCATAATTCCCGTAACAATACTTTTCCTCTGATCATTTATTTTAGTCAGGTGGTCTGCAAGGATACCTGCCTGCACTGTGTCGTTAGTTGAGAGCAGTTCAAATGCTCGCATCGGGCTATCCATGCGAGACGCAGCATTGAGTCGAGGAGTGACCATAAAGCCGATGTCATCTTCTGCTAAATACCTCTGATCAATACTCATCTTGGAAAGTAATTTTTGAAATCCTGGACGTGGAGACTTACGCAAAACTTTCATGCCGAAGTACGCGATGGCACGATTCTCTCCCAGAAGTGGGACCATGTCCGAGAGTGTGGCGAGTCCCGCCATATCGAGCATCCACTTTTCTGCGCCGACACCAACCTTAAAAAACTCTCCGTACTTTTTTAGAAAGCCTTGTACAAATTTAAACATCACTCCGGAGCCACAGAGCATTTTCTCTGGATATTCATCTATCTTTGGATTTAATATTGCGTACGCCCTAGGCAGATCTGCATGAGGTAGGTGGTGGTCTGTAATAATTACGTCCATGCCATACACCGTCGCTTGTGCAACTTCCTCGACTGCAGTGATGCCTAGGTCTATAGTTATGAGGAGCCTCACATTTTGACCCTTGAATTCCTCTATCGCCTCCATGTTCAGCCCATACCCTTCTGAATTTCTTTCGGGGATATATACTTCGTAGTTTTTGTAGCCGATTTTTTTTAGCAAATCTTGTAGTATTACCGCGCCTGGAATACCATCGCAATCATAGTCTGCATAGATTATTATCTTTTCATTATTATCTATCGCTGCATATAAGCGAACACAGGCGCGCTCCATGTCACGCATAAGGAATGGATCATGTAAATCCCTTGTGTAATCTGGATTAAAAAAAATATCCGCTTCCCCAGCGTCGGCAATGCCTCTTTTCGCCAAAAGTGCTTGGGTTAGTTCACTGTACTGTAGCATTGAAAGATTTTAACATAGTTTGCTACAATATATGCATGGACGAAGACGCATGCATCTTTTGTAAAATAGTTAATGGCGGTATACCTTGCACCAAGGTATACGAAGACGAAAATTTCTTGGCATTTTTAGACATTCGTCCACTTGGACCAGGACACACTCAAGTTATTCCTAAAAAACATTATAAATACGTGTGGGACGTGCCGAACGCCGGAGAGTATTTTGAAGTCGCAAAAAAAATTGCTCTTGCTCAAAAGAAAGCATTTAATGCTGACTTTATTCGTAGCCAGATTTACGGGCAAGAAGTTCCCCACGCTCATATTTGGGTTTGGCCGGAAATACCGGGAGATGGCAGTAATCTAAAAGAGAACGCCGAAAAAATTATTTCAAGGCTTTAATTGCTGGGAGTGTGCCTTTTGACAAAAAGTCGAGAGTCGCACCACCACCAGTGGACACGAAAGTAAACTTACTTTCCATTTTCATCTCAGAAATGAAAGATACTGTATCTCCCCCGCCGATGATACTTTGTGCTTTTGAATTCGCAACAAGTTTCAATAGTTTTTTTGTAGAAACTCCTCCTCCCGCTTCGTACTTACCCAACGGTCCGTTCCAAAGAATGAGCTTGGACTTTGCCACGACTGGCTCTAGAATTTTTATAGATTTCTCCCCGATGTCTAAGATATTATCTGTCTTTAGTATGTCTTTTATGTTTTTCTCTTCAAAGAATCCTTTCACGTTTTTCACCATCACATATTCCGGGATAATTAGCTTTTTATTTTTTAAAATATTGCCTAGACCGTAGCTTTCATTATCTACCAAAGAAAGTCCAACTTCATAACCACTAGCTTTAAGAAAATCATTCAACATTGCTCCTCCAATGAAAACATGGTCCGCAATTTTTAAATATTTTTTAATGAGTGGCATCTTGGTCGAAAACTTTGCCCCACCCAATACAAACAAAAATGGATGTTTCGGACTTTTAAAAACAACTGAAAGGTTCTTGACCTCTTCTTCCAGTTGAAGTCCTGCGTAACTGGGTAAAAATCTAGTTACTCCTACGAGCGACGCATGCTCTCTGTGAGAAACGGAAAAAGCATCGTTAACGTAAATATCCGCCATGCTTGCAAATTCTTTTGCAAGCTCCTTACTGTTTTCTTCTTCACCTTTATAACTCCTAACATTCGGCAGAAACTCCACATATTTTTGGGAAATCTTTGAGAGTCGGAAAAACTCATTAATCACCGGAGTAATGTCGCTCGATCCATCTTTGCCAAGGTGCATCAAGATTTTAACCTTAGCTCCCTTGTCAATCAAATATTTTATAGTGGAGATGCCTTTTTTAATTCTGAAATTATCTTCGATCACACCACCTGTAACTGGAACGTTGAAGTCCACTCTAACCAATACTGTTTTACCTTTTAAATTTTTTATTTTTTTGATACTTTGCATATTATTTCGTATTTAAACTGACACTCTCAGTAATTTTAATTATTTCTAGAAATTTCTTTGCATTTATACTATCTCTTCCAGGAAGAAACCCATCTGCCTTGCCTTCGATTAAGAACGGCAGAACTGTTTCTGGGTGTATTGAGCCACCGTATATTATTCTCATGTCTTCAAGACTTTTTGCCCCAAATTTATCACTTAAAATCTTTTTAATAAAAATACTTATCTCGAGAAACTCTTCCGCAGTGGCGGGGCGATTAGAATCTACGCCTATTGCCCACACAGGCTCATACGCAATGACGATCTTAGAAATTGAATTTTTGGAAACCCCTTCTAATGACTCTAAGAGTTGCATTTTGATAAAATTTAGATACTCATGATTGCCATCCCTCTCGCTTTCCCCAACACACAAAACTGGAGTGAGTTCAGTATTTAATACCGACTTTATTTTTTTGTTTATAATCTGATTAGTTTCACCCATTCCTCGTCTTTCAGAATGCCCAACAATCGCGTACTTGGCTCCTAAGTTTGCAACCATTTTCACAGAGATTTCTCCAGTGAAGGCGCCCATATCTCCAGGATATATATTTTGCACTCCTAAAGTGAGTTTCTTGGCAGACTTTTTGAGTTTTTCTATATAAATCGCCGGAGGGCATACCACAACCTCTGTGTTTTTTACCCTAACAAGGACTAGTGCCTTGTTTATATCAACAAACAACTTGGACGCTTCTTTGGAAGTGAGAGGGTTCATTTTCCAGTTGCCGATAATTATTCTTTTCTTCATTCTCTCATTCTATCACCAATCCTGCCTAGCCTACAACTAAGGATTGAAACTTATTGTGTTTCTTTCCAAGTGCTCACATGCGGGGCAACCAACATGGTTGTACTGCCACCGAAAGAGGCGTTCACTAGCCCTGAGTCATAGGTTATAGATGAATTACCTGAGGCCACAAGACGGTTCGCGGTTATGGCTCGGAGATTAGCTCCTCCTGTTATAGTTACTGTGCCGTTTGCAGCGTATAAGATCACCGCCCCGGAACCACCGGTCATAGAAATAGCTCCAGAAGAATTACTTGTTGTTAAAAACATAAAATAACTATTTGGGTCTCCCGAACCTGTTGCGTCCGACCCACCTGAAGTTGTCACTGTTCCATCATTAACAATAAGGCCATCACTTGCACCGTAGCTCGCCGAAAGTCTAATTTGGCTTCCGCCGGTCATACTAATATTACCAGTCACCCATAAAGTACCGGATAGGGTTAACACCGCCCCTCCTCCAAGAGTAAGATTCCCTACAATCTTTCTAGGACCAATAGTAGCAGTGCCTCCACTCATAACATAATCACCAGGAAGTGTGCCGCCTGCCTCAGCTTCGGCTTTCCAGCTGGTAATAGTGGCATCCGAAATTGGATAATCTACATAAGGTGGATCAGCTTGGTAAGTGCATGGTTGATTGTTCCCTGTTCCATTCTGACAATAAATGAGGCCTCTACTATTTACATAATTTACAGTATTGGCTTGCGCATCTCCAGAAACAGTTCCAATTAAGAATGGATTCGAAGGATTCCCTGATGAGCCAGCTATACTTCCAGTCATTCCACCCAAATAAACCTTAAAGAAGAAATCTGCCCCTACTGTGTAAGGTTGAGTCCAAGTTATATTGTATTGACCGAAGTACCCATCACCATTTGCATACAAGCTATCGTTTGCTCCAGTTATATAATACCTGCCTCCATTAGTAGCAGGAGTGTCAACTACAATCCAATACTTTGTGCCTGCAGTCAAAACTGGATTTGATGTGAAAACAGCATCCACCCAAGCGTAACCCGGAGGAGTAGCGGGAATAGAGGTGCCCAAAATAGTTGCAGTTGCATAAATTGTCGAACCTGGAGTACCTTTTGTTGGGTCAATCAAGATACTATTATTTACTAATTTTACTGTTAAGCCTCCGGGAGCGCTCACCTTTTTTATATACAATTGAATTTTATTTATCGGAGAAGAGCTACTTGGAATAAAACTTTGAGCAATATCCTGTGTACCGTTTGTATCGCCAAAATTTCTATCATACGTAGGAGTCCCCGCACCATTTGCTTGATCGACAAATACAGCAGCGCTACTCGCTGAAATAGCCGTGCCGGTGACTGAAGAATTACTATCGCCAACAATAGGACCATTGGCATAAATATTACCAATGATAGTACTATTTGAAATACTCACCCCACCCGTACCTATTTGAGCACCGTAGCCGAAAGGAACATTAGTTGACCAAGACAGCTGAGACGTTACTTTTCTGTCATAATTATTCAAGTCCCCCAAGGAAACAATTTGTTTAACGCTTGGACTCGAGTCGGTTATGGTGGAAGTCACAGTACTGCCATTTAAAGTAAGAACTTCTGTTGTATCAAAAACTCTAAAATACTTCATGCGGTAAATTATATCCTCGGTCCCCGACTCTGCTAAGTAGTAAGAGTTCTTAGAATCTAAATTGACGCTAGAAATTTTTATCTCTCTGACCGCAGGCGACACAAACCCAGAAATGATAGAAAAAGAAATAAAAAGGAAATAGAGCACTGATACAATCATTGCTTGCCCTCCATTTCTTTTTAGATTTTTTATTGAACTTCTTTCCATGTGTCTATATTCCAACCTCCAGAAGGACCTGAAACAAAGTTAGAGTTTACTATACCGCTATCATAGACAACTTGCGCATTTTGCTTTAAATTAATACGTTTGCCGTTCAGTGACTTCGCGCTGGAATTATTGGACAAATTAATTGTACCATTTGCAGCATACAAGATAACGTCCCCACTGTCATTATTAGACACATCTATCGCAAAGTCAGAAGAAGAAGTGGAGAGGACCATGACAAAGCTACCAAGAGAACCTGAACCGTTGAATTCTACACCGTTACCCATATCAACTACACCGTCGGCAACTATTACACCTTCTCCTGTGCCGTAACTGGCGTCGAGATTCACAGTGCCACCGTTCCCCATTTCAATATTACCTTCTATCCACAAAGTTCCAGTCATAGTTAAATCAGCATTATTGGTAAAAATAAGATTTCCAGTAATTTTCATGGGACCCAGCACGTTTCCGGATCCATTAACGGTGTAATCTCCGAAGTGTGTATCGTTATTTGCTAGGGCTTCAGCTTTCCAATCTAAAATGTTTTGGTCAGATATGGGCATTGGGACTTGGGACGGGTCTGGCAAAGAGGTGTTACAAGCAGGACTGTTGTTGGTGCTTTGGCAATACTTGATGCCTGCCACAGTTGCATCGTCTATTGTATGGGCATAGGCATTCCCGGTGCTTCCAGTCCCTACTTCTATGCCGTCGATTTTACCAGTTAAACCACCTAGATATAATTTGAAAAATCCGTCTAAGCTAGCAGGACTATTGTCATTCCAACTTCCAGAATACTGACCGATTTTACTGTTTCCATCTGAATAACCGTAATCACTTGCTCGGGTTATGTAATACTTTGAAGCGCTAGTCGAGCCATCAATCACAATCCAATAACTAGTCCCAGCCGTTAATTCTGGATTGGTTGAAAAAGGTACACTTACCCAGCCATAGTTAGTAGAAATAAGAGAAGCGGACAGTGACCCAGTAGCGAGAGTAGTATTGCTTGGCACACCATTATTGTCGGCCACGATTCTTACCGTCAAACTGTTAGGTGTGCTAACTTTTTTCAAATAAAGATCCACTTTATTTACTGGTCCGTCGACACTTACCTGAAAACTTTGAGCAAAATCTTGAGTACTGTTAGCATTACCGAACGAAATGTCAGAAAACGACACTCCAGTGTCGTTCAATTGATTTGCGGTAAGTGCTGGCGAGTTAGCAGATAACGCTGTACCTGTTATCCACCCAGATCCAGTAATATTTCCATTTGAATAAACACTGCCTTGAACTTTTGAGTTGTTAGCCATGGTAAATCCTCCTGTTCCAGACTGCACTCCGTAACTAAAATTAACTCCAGTACCCATTTCTAAAACAAGTTCGTTGGTGCGCTCACGATCTAAGACGTCCCCCACTGCTGAAATCACTTTTTCGTCATTTGAGTCTGTAATAGTTGTTGTAGTAGCATGGTTCCCTATCGTAAGCATGGAAGGAGAAGTCACTGCTTTATTTGTCCGTATCCTATAAAAAGCATCTTCTAGGCCCGACTCAGATAAATACAAACTTTGTTTTGACATTACATTATTACTAGCAACCTTCATCTGTCTAACTGTGGGGGAAACAAGTCCAGAAACTACTGCTATGCCTATAAATACAAGATAAGTAACTGAAACAATCATAGCCTGCCCTTGGTTCTTCTTTAATAGTTTTTTTGAAAATTTTGTCATTTTTTATTATATTTCTTTCCAACTCTTGGTTTTCCAACTAGCAAAAGCTGGGAAGTTGGGATCGACAGTATACGCATTTTGAAACCTGAACGAATCTGTCCCAGTAATCTTGTAACCTGAAATCGCTTGGAAGACTGTGGGGGATAAAATAGAAATGTTTCCATTGCGAGCGTAAGCTAAAGCATCCACATTTATACTACTATTAACAATAATAGCATCTGCACCACCGCTTGCCACGTAGTCATGCTCTGAGACAAACAAAATATAAGAGCCACTACCCGAACCTGTGGCCGTTACGAAGGATGACCCGGTAGGAAATGTAATTTTACTACTGGTATTGTGATTCAAAGGATCGTCTGCAATTAATGCAACGCTTTGGTTGTTGAGCATAGGGTCTATTCTTAATCTTGCAGCTGAAGATACAGTAATGTTGCCGGTTACCCACACTGGACCTCTAAAATTAATTATTGCATTCCCACTAATATTAAGATTGCATGGAATTTTTACTGGACCTAGGTTAACAGTACCGCCTGAAATATTATAAGGGCATGCTCCTCCATAAGTGGAAACCTTCGCTGCAGTCTCCCACGCATCTATCATCGATGCTGTAATTGATAGGGGCTGTTTAGCCGTATCAGCAGTGTCGGGATAACAGTTCGGGTTATAGCAAGGACTGCCGTTCACAGTTGTATTACTAATACTGGTATAGTAAGCTTCGGTCCCAACCGAAGAATTTTGGATTGAACGTGCTCGAGACGACATAGTAGAAGCAATATTGTTTACTAATCCGTTATCTCCTGCGGAAATTATGTTTCCTATTATAGGGTTTAACAAAACACCAGTGATTGGGCCATTAGAGAAAGTACTGGCTTCAACTTGAGAGCTATTCTGCAAACTAATCCCACCGTCTCCAGCATGCATTTTAAACGGAAAAACAACACCGTCATCAACAAACAGAATCGTCTCGCTTTTTCTCTGTCTTAAATTTAGATCTCCGATTGAAACAACTGTTTTCTGAACAGCGGAGTCATCAGTAATAGTTGTAGTAACTGTTGCTCCATTTAAAGAAATTGATTCTATGTTGTTTATTGTCCGATTTCTTCTAATTCTATAGAAAGCATCTTCAGTGCCTGACTCGGATAAATATAAACTTTGCTTGGAGTCACTTCCGTTGTTTGATACCTTGTAATTACGGACTGTTGGAGATACCAACCCTGAAATAGTAGCAATAAAAACTAAAATAAAAAAAACTATTGAAACAATCATCACTTGGCCTTTTTGTTTTAACTTGGTGTTTTTAAAGATGGAATGTTTGCTATATTTTGAAAAATTTATCTTTACCATTTTTATTGATAGCTGCCTCGCAAGACTACTGTATCATAGAAATTTTCAGTTCTAACCGAATTATAGCGTTTAGATTTAACAGTCATGAAGACTTTAACTGCGCTACCCTCAGATGTACTTATTTGGGTAAAATTGAGAGCGGTAACCGAAATATTTGGGGAATTTAAATTACCTATCAATGCATTCGATCCGTCATATAGCTCTATGTTAGTACCTGAAAGTGTGAATCTCACTCCAGACTCTGGTGACCCAGGTGTAGGGTTTATACCTACTATGTCCAACTTTAGACTTGTTGAACTTAACGTGTTTATGGCTGAAGCGCTTCTTATTTCCCGTGACATTCTTTCCATAATATTTGCACTTTGAGTGAGATCAGTATTGATTACAGTTTCACGAAAAGACCTTGTCATAAAAATCATAGAGTTTATCACCACCAAGAATAGTACCGAAAATACTGCAATGTAGAACAGAAGCTCTACCAGGGATACTCCTCGATTAGTCTTTTTAATTTTCAATATGATGTTTTTAAAATTTTTAATTGTCATAAATTATGAAAATATGTTTGCGAGATAAAATAACAAAGTTTTGGTTACAGTGGCGGAACCCTGTGCCCAAGAGACTGTAACTGTTACTAGTTTTGTCCCTGCGTCAAGATTCCCACCAGAAGATACTATATCTTGTGTAGTCGCATCCCGGTATACGTCTGATATAACAATTTTTCGGATAAATCTACCAACGTTGACAGACTGGTTAGTTAAATAATAAGGATCACTATTGTTCATTGGCACAAGAATCCAAAAGCTGTTAGCAGCATAAGCTATGCATTTTGAGTCAGAATTAGGATCGCCTAATTTACAGTACATGGGATAGTATTCTACGCCAGAAGTAAGGCTTGAAATACCTGACCAAGCATTATCTCTTATCACTCTGACAAGTTCTGCACCTTCTTCAAGAAGGAATGCTGCTTGTGCAGAATGAAAGGCTTGGCGGGATACATTGATTGATTTTTGAGCAACGTTGGAAGCAGCCAGCACTGACATAGCAATTATGGCTGCTGCTACCAGTATCTCTAGTACCATAAATCCTTTTTGTTTGTAAGTAATTTTTTTCATGCTTAATTAGTACTAATTTCCCCAGTTGCTCCGACCGTTATTGTTTTGGAAAATGTTCCTGCGGTAACAGTAATGGTTCCTTTTTTTGAAGGAGCACCTGTTAAACGACTAAAATACAATTCAGCCGGTATTGAACTTACACTACTCAAAGTAACATTCGTAATCGTTGAGGGTAGTGCAATTCTTGTTTGTTCATACCCCAAGCCGTTATATAATTTACCTTTAAAGGAGACAATTCTATCGGATTGAAAATATACTCCGTATTCCAATGAGTCAACAGATGCTAGTGTATTTGATTTTTCTTTATTAAAAACTGTAACTATATCCGCTACAGCAGTTTCCACGCTCTGTCTTTCTTTTAGCGAAGAGAATTTTCCTACGGCAATCGCAGTAATAATCCCGAGTACTGCTATCACTATTACTATTTCCGCCATAGAAAAACCTTGCTGATTAGCAGACCAATTTTTTTTAAAATTTTTGAAAGATTTCAAAAAAAGAACTGTGTTATTCATATCCTTTATTATAATACAATAAAAGAAACTATCCAATAGAATCGAGTATCGTATAAAGCGGTGTTATCATCGAGATAGCAAAGAATCCGACTGCTGCACCTATTATTATCATAAGTATCGGTTCAATAATCGTAGATAGATCTTTGGTTTTTTGTTCTATCTGTTCTTCATAGAACAAAGCAATTTGCAACAGCATGTCTGACAGGTTTCCTGTCTCTTCACCCACCTGTATCATCTCTGACATCATCACTGGGTAGAGTTTTAAATTCTGAGAAAATACTTGTGAGAACGGAGCACCTTTTTCGACAGCATTCCGCGCCTTAACCAACACCGCTTTGTAGTAAACATTTTGAACTACATCTTCTGTTATCTCAATAGCACGAGTTATCGACACACCAGATAGGAGGAGCGAGGATATTGTACGAGCTGTACGGGCGGTGTTTAATTCTTTGGCAATGTTACCAATCACCGGCAACCGAATCACCACGAAATCAACATACTTGGCCATAAATTTAGCACGAAAGAGAAAAAATAACCCAGCTCCCGTACCAATTATCATAAGCAGAGAGAGAATAAGATGATTCGAGAAGAAGTTTCCAAGTCCTATAATGAATTTAGTAGATGCTGGCAATTCAACCCCGAGTTCTTTAAATGTCTTGGCTAGTGTCGGCACCACGAATGCGAACATCAGTACTCCAATTAAAACCATGGCTGAGAGAATAACTCCCGGATAAATAAGCGCTCCTTTAATTTTCTTTGTTAAGGCATTTGCTTTTGCTAAGTTCATCCCCACCTCTTCGAGCGCCCCAGCCAAATTTCCGGATTCTTCTCCTGCACGAGTCATAGAAACAAAGAGCTTAGAGAAAACTTTGGGGAACTTCTCTAGCCCCGAAGAAAGTGTTCCTCCAGAATTAACTTCGTTAGAAAGGGACACTAAAATCTTTTTTAACTCTTCGTTTTTAGTTTGTTTCTGTAATACAGTCAGAGCACGAAAAAGTGAGAGTCCTGCCTTGATCATTCCACTTAAGTTTTTTGTGACTATTACCAGCTCTCCAGTACTAACACCAGCAAAATAGGAATTCAAAACTTCCATGAAATCAAACGACATTTTGCCTTTTTCTGTTATTGAAATAGGTGTACTACCTCGGCTCCGTAGTTCCCGAGAAAGCGCCAAACGGTCGATCGCTTCCATCGTACCTTCAACAACTTCTCCTGTATTTGATTTTGCCTTGTATGAAAAAAGCATGTAATTTTTAAATTATTCGGAAACAACTCTAAATACTTCCTCAAGAGTAGTGACACCGAGTACCGACTGAAATACTCCGTCTTCTAAAATTGTCATCATTCCTTCTTTTTTTGCTTGTATTTCTATTTCATCCTGCGAACTTCCATGTAAAATCATATCGCGGATTGTAGAAGTTACCTTTAGGACTTCATGAATTCCGATACGATTGGAATATCCATCTGGGGCATCGCTACTCTTTACTGCCTTGTAAAACGGAATATTTCCCCAGTCTGCATTGGATTCAACTATTTTTTCCTTTTTGAGCATTTCTAGCATTCTATCTAAATCCACAAGCTTGCTTAAATTTTTAATCTCATCTTTAGATAAGAAATATTTTTCTTTAGTCTCAGTAAGTCTACGAACAAGCCTCTGGGCAATAATAGTTTTGACTGTAGAAACAATAAGGAATGGTAACACTCCCATATCAATGAGTCTTGGAATTGCACCAGCAGCGGAATTGGTGTGGATAGTTGAAAGCACTAAATGACCGGTAAGTGAAGCATTCACCGCAAGACTCGCAGTCTCTCCGTCACGAATCTCACCCACCATAACAATGTCTGGATCTTGACGAAGAAGAGACCGGAGTCCGTTAGCAAAAGTAAGACCTATCTCTGGTTTTACTTGGGTTTGGTTAACTCTCGGCATCTGATACTCCACAGGGTCCTCTACTGTAGAAATATTGACCTCGGGCTTATTGAGCATGTCGAGCATGGTATACAAAGTCGTGGTCTTTCCAGAACCTGTCGGACCAGTAGCTAGGACCATACCTATTTTTTGTTTTAAAGATTCGTGGATCAAGTCTAGCCCTTGCCCATGGAAACCAAGTCCCTCTAGTGAAAATCCATGAGAAGTCTCTTTCAAAATTCTAATAACAGTTTTTTCGCCGTAGAATGTTGGCAAAGTAGAAACACGAAAAGAAACCTTATCACCATTTTGATCTATTTTAAATCTACCGTCTTGCGGAAGTCTCTTTTCATCTAGTTTCAGATTGGCTAGAACCTTGATACGAGCAGTAATACCACTGCCAGCGTTTTTATCAAGAATCATCGCATCGTGAAGTATGCCGTCTATTCGGTATCTGACTGTTAAATTCAGCTCTCCGGGCTCAATATGTATATCAGAAGCATTTGAAAGGATCCCGTGGAAAATCAATGAGTCCACAATTTTAACCACAGGGAGGTCTTCTGCCATTTTCTTTAAATCTTCTTCTGACTTCTCACCTTCTTCGTGTGTTATGGAAAGAGTACCGACTTCCTTTTGGATTATATTATCGAATTCAGCCTGAAGACTTTTTTTATACTGGATCAGAGACGCTTTAATGGAAGCGGTGTCAGTAAGACGAGGCATTATTTTCATGCCCGAACGTTTCTTTATAAAATCGATAACTGGCAAGTCGTCAACGTCGAGCATTGCCACCTCCAAACCTCTTTCACTTTTCTTGTAAGCGATTATGTTGTAGTTGTGTGCAATTGGTTCAGGAATCAAAGACAGTACAGCACCGTCGATTTTTTCATTTACGAGACTAATGAATGGTATACCTAGAACAAAGGCTTCCATTCTTTTTAAGTCAGCTTCAGACATTTTACCTTCAGCGAGCAACATATCCCCCACCTTCCTTTTTTTCTCTTCAGCTTTTTTTTCTATATTTTCGTAGTCAGTTTTGGTAACAAGTCCAGAATTTAAAATATACTTTTTTAGTTGATCCTCATTAATCTGCATGACTATAGTATAACAAAAAATCCCCACAAAGTTTAATCTGCAAACACGCAGGGTAGACTTTTGGGGACTTTTATTGAAAAATTTAATTCTCGATAGTTAATTTCAGAATCCTAGACACTCGGATGTTTTTCTAAACTATTTTCCTGTATTAATTTACAAGAGGATTATCAAACACAACACTAGAAGGAACAGTTATGTTTGCATTTGTATTAGAAGCATCTTTAATCATTCCTCCATTAAGATCTATTTCAGCTCCTCCTTCATAGTCTACAGCCCATTCCGTTCCTGAAGTTGGAATATTACGTACATGGAATCTTATGTTGGGTGTTCCAGAACCTGACAGATAAGTAGCAAACACCTTCCTTGCGTTGTTATCACCAAATATTACAAGACGAGGCGCACCAGTTACTGTTACATTACCACTGAAGGTGAGAGTGTAATTTACTCTAAAGTCAGTCGAAGCCTCCCCTGCTTCAAGGCCTGGACGATAGTCTGCGGTTCCGGAGAGAATGGTGGGGCTAGCTGGGCATGACATTCCGGTAGGAAGATTGTATTCACTAGGCAGGGTGATACTAGAACCATCTAATTTCTTGATTGAAGCGTCGGCAGGAATTGTTAACTGGAACTTACCATTGCCCACAGTGTCGTAGTTAGTTATAGGATCAGCAAGACTTGCTATAAATCTAAACTTCAATGTCTTACCATTTTTGGACAGATAATCCAATTTTAATCCATT
This sequence comes from bacterium, assembly GCA_030855725.1. Taxonomy (GTDB): domain Bacteria; phylum Patescibacteriota; class Minisyncoccia; order Phycocordibacterales; family UBA9973; genus UBA9973. The sequence continues at coordinate 108,314 of JALYQS010000015.1, forward strand.
TGGATTTGGGAGAATTTGTAGTTGCGGTGTACCAGTAACTACCACCTCTTCGCTGAGAGTCAGATTAATAACCATTTGTGCTGTGTTTTCTACCGTATTACATACTCCGGTTATTTCTGTGACTTGTGCAGTCGATGCGCCACACTTTACTTGCGGTTGAAGAACTCCGAACATTGCGAGTACCTGGGCAGTTTTATCAAAAGTAGGAGAAGCTATACCATTTCTGTAAAAACCGGCAGGTGAGCCGACAAAACCGTGTAATAACTGTGGGATAAAGCGACCAGCTTCAATCGCAGCCAATGAAGGAATAGATCCTGCGGGGGCAGAAGCTGAGTCCCAAGTGTATTTTAGATGTGTTCCCTTTGCTACAGTAGGTTCTAATACTATATTGGTACCAGTGAGTCCTATTTTGACCCCATCTGGATATCTGGAAACCGAAACCCCACCAGGAGCAAATAATATATGTGTAGTAAGTTTTACATTAGGATATGTTCCTTCGCATGTCGCGTAGACATCAGCTATGTTTGAGGGACCACACCTGCCAGCTACATAACCTTCGAGGGGAGGATTTAAAGGCATATTGCAATTTATTTCACCGTTAGGAAGAATAGAGGCATCGCCTTCTTTCGGGTAGGCACATCCTTGATTTAGGGTTTCGTGACACATGGTCGCTGCCCCAGCACCAGAACCTTCAGTGATATACATTGCAAACTTTGTGTTACCCTCCGGTACTGTGCCTCCTGGGAACGCAGAGATATAATGCGCTTCTGCACTCACTCTAGGCTTCCATGGTTCGGCCCGATTCGTGCCAATGGAGAAAGGATCTTTCCATAGGGGATTTGCTGACAGTGCTTCTTTAAAAAGACGGTCCATGTTTTCCGGAGTCGCTTTCGTACTACCTGAACTTAATGCAACATCCCAGTCCCCTCCAGTATGAGAAGTATATTTTTTGCCAGCACTATCCGTCCAGGTAAGTTGTCCTAAAATTGAATTTGAGATATAAGTATCTGATAATTGCATCACGGCAAGCTGATCTCCCGGCCCTAATCTTAGGGGCCCTTCCTTAGGATATTCGGTTGCCAACTCACCAACTGCTTTGATACGAGTTGGAGTAAGTGTCTTGCTGGCTTTATTCCATACATACACTTTAAAATTGTCTCCAGAAAATGCGACTTCATAGTCACGGGAACCAGAAGTTTCTTTGGCTGGTGCACATTTTGCAACACCTCTTGTCTCTCCTGTTGTCCCCCCTGGACCTGTCTCGCCTGGTTTTTTTATTGGAGTGATTACTTTCTTAACAGGAATCCTTTTTATTTCTTCTACTATTTTTCTTGTCAGATCAGGTTTTTTTGCTAATTCTTTCTTTAGGGCATTTCTACTTTGCACACCAAAAAGTCTATCGCTTTTTACACCAAGAAATGTCTGAAGCCTTCCTACAGCTGTTGCTGTTTGGGATAAATAGTTTCCCGTCGGCTCAACTCCCAAGTAACCGGTAGAGCCTAAAATAGATTGAAGTATTGCTACTTCTAAATCATTTCTGTCACCACGTCTTACCGATATATTATCTAGAATAAAATCTGCATAGGAATTAATACTTGAACCAGTAATTGTATTTGGGTTCATCCCAGGACAATATAGCCCTGTTTTAGTATTAAAAACTGCCCCTGGTGGACAAGCCGCCACCGCGGAACATGGGGTGCCAGGATTAAGAGGGTCCATAACTATTCCTGGTGCACATCCAGTCACTGCAGCTTCTACTTTTTGGGACAACACAAAACTAAGATTCAGAACAAACACTAGAGAGAATACAAACAAAAAACTAAAATATTTTTTCATGATAAATAAAGTTGCTAATAATAATTTCTTACGTAAGTGATTTCATTCCTATTATGCCAAATCTTATTGCCACTGACCAGTCAAGTTTGCACTTACTGACGGGTTAGCTGTATCAACAACTGTCATTCCAGATGGAAGAGGTAGGTCAAATTTGAACGCCCCTGGATCAGCCGACAAGTTAGAAAAAATGTAAAGTATTTCTGTTCCGGTATAAGGGGTAATATCACTATTGTAACCTGTGGCACCACTAGACACTATCTTTAGGGTTGGGAGATTGTAAAAATTAGAAGTAGTATTCTGAACTTTCACTGACTTATTAAAATTCACTGTTACAAACATAGATTTTGGAAAATTCCCAACGTCCCAAGCTTTGGTGATTGATAATACCTCCGGTGCACCAGAATTTTGTACGCTTACCGACACAGTATTTATCGCGTTCTGCCCTGCCGTATTTGTACAACTTATTTGAAAAGTTGTATTTTGAGCCAGTCCATTTAAGTCGAACTGTCCGCTAGCTGCTTTTGGGCCTACCCAAGTAGTGGCAGGAGCACTAGTAGCTGTGCAGGGGTTAGTTCCATTCATGTTAGTTGAACTCCAAGTAAGTGTTGTATTACCACCAGTAACAGGATTTGGGTTTGCTGATATGCTAACTGTGGGCAGAGCCCCTGTATTCATTTGAACCTGTGCCTCACCCATTACATGCTGGTTTGATCCATAAACGCAATCAATTTTAAATTCTGTAGCTACACTTAGATTTGTAATGTTCGTTGTCCCACCACTGATTGCTTTTGGACCAGTCCATGCAGAATTACTTGGAATACTAGTAGCAGTACAGGAAGTAACAGCAGAAGTTGACCATGTAATCGAAACACTGCTTCCCGCATTAATATTGGTTGGCGTAGCAGTTATAATAACATGAGGAATTTGTCCAACCTCCACGGTGACGGAATCACTTTTACTACCACCAGGGCCAGTACAATTAATCGTAAATGTGAATGTCATGTCATCTTCCAATGCTTGACTCGTCCATGTACCACTTTGATTTGTTGACTGGGAACTCCAACCAGGAGAACCACCAGACCTAGTACAGGAAGTCACACCGGTAGAAGTCCATGTTAATGTAACATTACTATCAGGCACCACGGAGGCACTGTTTTGATTATTTACTTTCAAGTCAACTGTAGGTCGTACTTTTACTTGAACCGAGTCATTCATTGGTCCATTATCACCCATACAGTTGATCGTGAATGTTGTGTTCTGTGTCACGTTAGCAATGTCTACTGTACCAGTTGTAGGCTTGGTGCCAGTCCAAGATGTGTTCACAGGAATACTTGTTGCAGTACAAGAAGAAAGCCCTTCGGTATTCCAAGAGATTTCTACGTCTTCACCGTGATCAACGGTAACAGCATCCAAATTATTTACCTTTAGATCAAGTGAAGATGCTGGTGTTGCATCGCCACAGTTGCCTACCCGAATAATTGAGTAATTACCTGGTTTTGCAATTTGAATCCACTCAGCATAACCGTTGATGTGATCTAGCGTTCCCCAAGGATCGACACCATTTGAACCCAAGACTGTATTTGGTCCAAATACTCCATTATTTATTTCTTGAATTAATTGAGTGAGAGTGAAACTACTTAAAGTATTAGGGATAGCGGTTTTACTTGTAATTTGTTCTAGCTCATAATCCTGTAACTTGTATGTATGTCCGGCAATTGAAAAAGTACCGATAATACCTTCGGCTATCTTACCATCAGGATAGGCAGCAATAGCGAAACTTTCGTTTTGAGAATTAAGATTCATTGTACAGGTTCTAAGTTTTCTCCAATTTTCTTCGCCATACGTAACAGGCGCCATGTACTGGCATACTGCATGCATGCTTTCTATTTTACCATTGGCAGCTGAGGTCGTCTTATAGACTGTCGCTCCTCCGTCAACTGAGAATTTCAAAGTAAGAGGGTGTGTAGCGCGTCCTGTAAGCGGGAGACAAGAACCGGGCATACTTGGATTTTTAGATAAAGTAAGATTATTTGATTCCCACCATGGTGTAGTAGTAGCCACTAACTGATTACAACTAGGATCAGTACATCCCCAAGACAGTTGGCCTCCTGTACTACTTGAGCTAGTACTTGTTTGATTTTGAAGAGTCTGCACCTGCTGAGATTGCCCTGATGTAGTTGCAGTTTGTGCACCAGTTGGGCTCGAAACAACAGAGAGACAAATTTGGGTATTAGTACCTGTAGTGGTGCAAGAATACTGAGAAGCCATTTGGACTTGGGACAGAGAAGGCACTGCGAGAAGTTGGGTTAATACTTGGTTTACAGTAGGTTTCGCGCTCATATTTCCAGCTTTTTTTGCTTGCTGGTAAAGGCTCTGAAGATGGGCTAGCACGTCAGGAGTCGCGTCCTTTAACACAAGTCCTGGATACATAATTTTATCTAGAAAAAGTAAAGTCATTGGGCCTACGTAGCCACTGGCTGGCTTGATACCAGCAAGCTGTTGAAAGGAGGCTACTGCTGCTTTGGTCTTTGGTCCAAATTTGCCGTCTGGATCGGTAGACAATAAACCCTGCTTACTGAGAAAGATTTGGAGAAGAATAACATTGGCACTGCTGGAGGAACCTATCTGTAGATTTTTTGTGTTCTTAGTGTTAATTTGATTTGGATTGTAAGCTAAAGCGGTCAGTGAATTTAAGTTCTGTGTATTAATAGTGGAGGTAAAACTTAATGCAGGCTTATAAGTAACACACATCTTTCCGTTTAGGTGATTAACTTTTATAGAGGGAGTCGCACAGGGAGTAACTAAAGAACAAGGTGTGCCGGGATTGAGAGGATCCATAACTATACCGAGTGCACAGCCGGTAACTGCAGCTACAACTTTCTGTGGCGACAAAAAATTAAAATTCAAGATAAATACTAGAGAGAATACAAACAAGAAACTAAAATATTTTTTCATGGACGATAAAGTTATTAATAATCATAAATTGATAACACTGATTAGATTAATCATAACATCCTTGCATATTTCTCACAAATAAAAAAACTCCGATTTGAATCGGAGTTTTTTTATTTAACGTGAGTTAAGGTGTAAAAGGGCAGGTGCCTCCTGTTGGAAGACTCCAATTACCAGAGATATCTGCAGATACATTAGTTCCTGCATTCTTAATGGTGGCATTAGTTAGAGGTGCAAATTCAAATGTACCATTACCCACATAAGCAGTAGGAAATACATATGGTTGTGGAGTAGATTGTGGTGGTGCTAAATATCTGAAAATCAATGTCTTCTTGTCAGTTGAAGAGGATACATATGGAAGCTTCATCGGACTAGCTACACCTCGGATTTGTAGTTGAGGAACACCAGTTACGTCAACCTCCTTGTCTAAAGTCACCTTAAGAGTTACATCCAATCTAGGCCAAGTTAATGGTGTGTCCCCGCGGCATTCACTGGCAACAGAAGTTACGACAGCAGAAGGAACAGTAGGGGTAGTTGGGCAAAACTTTAGACGGTGAATACCGAAGTTTTTCCAACCCGGGTCTTCTACTTGTAACCAGCGAGCACTAGCCAATCCGTCTCCAGCAATAACCCCCCATGGAGCCATGCCATTTGCACCAATATCTAGGCTATCACCCCAAGTACCTTGATTCATTTGTTCTATAACAACTGCCTCAGAAAATCCTGCTGGATGCTTTGGACCAGGAACTGTAGATTTCATTCTTTGCCAGTGAGCATCGCCTGTAGGATATTGCACGCCACCTATAGTCACTACTCCAAGGAAAGCTTGACCAATCCAATTGTCATCCTCCCCAGACACGAGAACACCAGCATCATCTGCAGCAACAGCCGTGGAACAAGCTTCTGGACTCTTCCAGCCTTTGTGTATATTCATGGCAGTCGAAGTGGATTGAAGCCAATTCATGTCAGAACAAAACGGCTTAATGCTTGTTACAGACCCACTAGCATTTGTTTTATAAGTATATGCGGTGAATACATTATCATAAGTTATGGCCGCGGTTAAGTTAGGGCCTCGAGGGATACATTCTGGATTATGGGGAATAGGTGTTCCTTGTATCCAGTTATTACCACCAGAGCCAGGCCCACAGGAACCAGCAAACCCAGTACCACTTGCACCTTGTTGTTGATCACCTTCAGTTAGAACAAGCGTCTTACAAACAGGATCATTGAGATTCTCTGGGATAACGCAGTAGCACTGAAGACAGGTTCCGGGAGTTGGGGCTTTGCCTAGTAGTACCTGTTCAGCAGTCTTTGTACCATTAGCAATAGCTAGAGCATCCTCATCGCCAACAAATTTACAATACTTACCGTAAGTACTGGTCGTAACGCAAATATAGTTCTTATTTATTTTTTTTGGCGCACCAGAAGTAGTGGTTGTGCCAGGAGTATTAGCAGTAGCAAGAGTGCCGGATGATAATGCTCGAATAGAAGAAGGTACTGTTAAAAGTTGAGTTAAAACTCGTCTTGCATTATAAGAAACTCTCTCGGCTTTAGGAACACCCCCGTGAAATTGCTTATATCTCACTTTTAAGGCCTCGAGCGTTCTGTCGTCAGCGGACTTAAGGTGTATACCCTGAGATACTGCTATATATGCCCATGTGCTGGGTCCTACTTGCCCATCCGCGACCAAGGCTCCCTTGGTCGCTTTTTGAAAAGCTGTAATTGCTGCTACAGTTTTAGGTCCGGCAATACCATCTAGGGAATCTCCTGGATTCACAAATCCTTGATTAAAAAGATAAGCTTGAAGGAGAGTACCTGTGGATTGATCTGATACATTTCTTTTAATTACAGGACTTATTGTGCTAGCCGAAGGTTTGTAATTAACGTTTGGCAAAAATTGACTAGACGTTACTGTGCCTGATGTCCCCGTGCGCGAAACAGCCACTACAGCACAAGGCACACCATTTGCAGAGTCCCATCCTTCTGTGGATGTACATGTACTCTCTACAGCATTTACCGTCTTGACTGAAGACAAAGTAATAAAACCTAAAATAAAAACTAATGTGAGTGTTAATAAGAAACTAAAGCTAAAATATTTTTTCATGATAAATAAAGTTGCTAATAATGATTAATTATACCTTATATAATTATATTTAGTAAGGGGACTATGGTTTATCAAATGTAAGATTGCCAGTAATAGTTAAAGAGTTATCAGTTAAGTGCTGTCCGTCGGGATTTATAATCTCTGCTCCGTTTCTACGGAAAGTTGCGTTACCTTCATACTTCCCATCCGCAAACTGAGCTGGTGGATTACTTGCATGGAACAACCATCTGTCAGTTCCAGAACCTGACACATATTGGGCAGTTACTTTTGGTGTATATAGACCTTGCTCAATAGCCATATTATATATTTCAATTGAAGGAACTCCGCTTGTTATACCTAATGTCATTGGCAGTTCAAAATTAACGAAGTAATCCACCCGAGTGTTACCGGCCGGCTCTCCTTCCCTAACATTAGCGCAAGCTGTACCTGTACGACTATCGAACAATGTACCAAATTCACAGTCGGTTGCAGAGCTAGGTGTCTGGGCGGATAAAATAGTAACATTTGAAACAAAAACTAAAGACAGAACTAACAGAAAAATCAACCACCCTGGGGCAAGCCCACAGGGTATGATCGGAAGCATGAGCCTACAGTAATCGTAACTGATATGGTGAATCTTCCGTCTTTCCTTGGTTAGCAACATAACGTTCGACACTCTTCCA
>JALYQS010000007.1 GCA_030855725.1 bacterium
AGATCTTTTATGAGGGAAGAAGTTTATTGACGGTACCTCATGAATAAGAGGCTCCTAATCTCGTGCCAGCAGGAGCGGTAATACGAGAGCCTCGAGCGTTATCCGGAATTATTGGGCGTAAAGGGTATGTAGGTTGTTTTGTTAGTCTTTTGTTAAAACCACGGGCTTAACCCGTGGATTGCGGAAGAAACGGCAGAACTTGAAAGTGCGAGAGGTGTACAGAACTCATGGTGTAGGGGTGAAATCCGTTGATATCATGGGGAACACCAAAAGCGAAAGCAGTATACTGGCGCATATTTGACACTGAAGCACGAAAGCGTGGGTAGCGAATGGGATTAGATACCCCAGTAGTCCACGCCCTAAACGATGATCTCTCGGTTTTCGGAGTATCGACCCTCTGAGAGCCTTAGCTAACGCGTTAAGAGATCCGCCTGGGAAGTACGGCCGCAAGGCTAAAACTCAAAGGAATAGACGGGGACTTGCACAAGCAGTGGATTATGTGGTTTAATTCGATGGTAAACGAAGAACCTTACCAGGGTTAGAAATCCTCGTGAAAGCTCTAAGAAACTAGAGCCCTCGCAAGACTAGAGGACAGGTGTTGCATGGCCGTCGTCAGTTCGTGGTTTGAATTGTACCCTTAAGTGGGCTAACGAACGCAACCCTCGTTGTGTGTTACAAGTGTCACACGATACTGCCCCCGCCTTAGTTTTTGATTTAGATAAATCGAAATTTGAGGCGGGGGAGGAAGGAGAGGATGACGCCAGGTCAGCATGACCCTTGATACCCTGGGCTACACACATAATACAATGGCCATTACAACGCGCAGCGACGAGGCGACTCTGAGCTAATCGTTTAAAAATGGCCCCAGTTCGGATTGGAGTCTGCAACTCGACTCCATGAAGCCGGAATTGCTAGTAATCGCAGGTCAGCTAAACTGCGGTGAATACGTTCTCAAGTCTTGTACTCACCGCCCGTCAAGTCAAGGGAGCCGGGAGTACCCGAAGTCTCTACATAAGTAGGGCCTAAGGTAAATTCGGTAACAGGGACTAAGTCGTAACAAGGCACGGCTAGCGGAAGCTGGTCGTGGAATAATTCAATTTGAAAAATGTCTAGATTCTGATTTATCAGAATCGAAGGTCCCCCTTTAGGGGGACCTGGAGTACGCTAAATTTATTTAACGAACTTTGATTTATTGAGTCGGTATTGTATGCCTCAATTGAGCATACAATAGTCTAAATATGCAAAGGACTCGAAACGCATATTGACAGAGAGGAAAGACTCTTAAGAATATTTAGAACGAAACAAAATAAAGGACAGCAACAGCTGAAAGGCTAACAAAAAAACCACTAAGAAATTAGTGGTTTTTTTGTTGTTCCTACTAATAATAACTTTATCCACAGCTAATGTTTTGACTAAGAGTCTAAATTGATATATACTTAAGTTACTTAAGTAATTTATAAACGATCGTATAAATTACTTTAAGTCATATTAATAATAACAATTACAAATTAATCAATAAAATATATGGAAAATAAAAATGGAGTAATGGTAGGAGGCGCAATGATGCTTCCAGACAGGAATATAGTAGAAAATGCAGTTTTGGCGAGTAACGTTACCACTGTAGTCGCGGCAGTTAAAGCTGCAGGATTGGTAGGTACTCTAAAAAGCGAAGGACCATTTACAGTCTTTGCACCGACAAATGCAGCATTTGAAAAGTTGCCAAGCGGTACTGTGGAGAATTTGCTTAAACCAGAATCAAAGGATACATTAGTAAGTATTCTGACATACCACGTAGTTGCTGGTGCTTGGAAGTCTACAGATCTAAAGGAAGGAGAGCAGATGGTAGCTACAGTACAAGGTGGTGAAATTAAAATAACTAAAAAGGATGGAAAAGTTTGGGTAAATGATGCAATAGTTGAAATTGCTGATATAATCTCCAGTAACGGAGTAACTCACGTAATAGACACCGTATTGATGCCTAAGTAAACACCATTAAATTATAAGAAAAGTAAAATGAAAGTATGATTGGATTAATTAAAAAAATCAAAGATGCACGATCTCAGAACACTACTTATAGAGTAGGCCTTTTGCAAGCGAAGGCATTTAGGATATTAAAACAAAATACTTCATCAGCGCTTTCAGATCTAACCGGAGAACTAAAGATTTCGACAGTTGAGTGGGCACTACTTGGCCTCTTAAAGGACTCAAAGGACGGGATACGCGTAAGCGATCTAGCGACCAATCTTGGAGTAGAGATGCCATTCATTACGGAGATGGCGCCGAAATTAATCAAAGCCGGCCTTATCTCTCAAACTCAAAGTTCTAAGGACAAAAGGGTAAAGATAGCATTGCTTACTCCGAAAGGGGAAGCATTCGTAGATAAAACAGAAGTACATTTGCGAGCCAAAATGAAACCTCTGTTAGAAGGAGCATCAATAAACGAAATTTTAGGCTATCTGACAGTCTTGCAGAGGATTGTAAAAAATAGCGAGGAATCAAAGTTAAATAAAATTAAAAGTGATTAAAAATTAACTAACATTAAAAAACTATTATGAAAAAAAATTATACAAAATTAAGTGTGCTTTTGGTAGCTGTACTTATCCTTAGTGGAGTAAGCTCTAGCAATATAAATGCACAAGAGATGAATACAACTATGGTGAATGGGTCTATGATGGCGGAATCAAATCTATGGGTAGGATCTCGTGGAGCAGCCGTTATAAGCCTTCAGAATTTCCTTGAAGAAAAGGGTCACCTCAATATGCCAAACGGAGTAGCCAAGGGTTACTTTGGGAATCTTACTAAAAAGGCACTTATGAGATACCAGACTTCTGTAGGTGTCCGAGGCACTGGATACTTCGGTCCGCTTACTCGCGCAAAGATGATGGCAAACTTGGGTATGTCTGACGGAGTTATGGTAGGAGGGTCTTTGATGGTACGAAGTCTAGACATCGTGGATAATGCAGTTAAAGCAAACAATGTTACTACAGTAGTAGCAGCAGTTAAAGCTGCAGGATTGGTAGATACTCTAAAAAGTGAAGGACCATTTACAGTCTTTGCACCGACAAACAACGCTTTCGCAAAACTTCCAGCAGGCACAGTAGACACTCTTTTGAAAGTTGAGAATAAGGCTCAGCTTACAAGCATCCTAACTTACCACGTGGTAGCAGGACGATACACTAAAGCTGAACTCACTAACGGTCTGACTCTAAAGACTGTGCAAGGTCAAAACCTTACATTTACTAAAGACGCGAACGGCAAGCTTTGGATCAATGGCAGTGCTATGATAGAAACAGCGGATGTTATTTCCAAAAACGGAGTAACTCACGTAATCGACAGCGTGTTGATGCCTAAGTAAAAATTTACTAATAAGATCAAGCCACCTGCATATAGTGAACTATTATATGTGGGTGGAATGATTCTTAAATAACTTATAACTAATATAAAATTATTATGATTCTCTTTTTAATATCATTTATCGCGGGCGTGTTGACGGTGCTTGCCCCTTGTATTTTGCCACTTTTGCCGGTTATTGTCGGGCCCTCTATCACGGACACGACTCCAAGCAGACGCAGACTTTTTGTAGTCGTCGCCTCACTCGGTATTTCAGTTATACTATTTACTCTGATACTCAAAGCGAGTTCATTGTTCATCGACATTCCACAAGATTTCTGGAAATGGATTTCCGGCGGAATAATTTTCTTATTTGGACTGACTATGATTTTCCCTCAGATTTGGGAAAGATTTTCTTTTGCAAACACCTTAAGTATTAAATCCAACAAAGTTCTAACGCAGGGCTATCAGAAAAACAGCGTGTGGGGGGACGTTATCATCGGTGCATCCCTCGGACCTATATTTTCTGCCTGTAGTCCGACATACTTTGTAATCCTAGCGACAGTTCTACCGGTCTCTTTTTTCTTAGGGTTATTATATCTTTTTACATATGTATTAGGCCTGTCACTCTCGCTCGTATTAATTGCACTTTTAGGTGAGCGCATCATGGCAAAAGTAGGAAAAGTCTCAGATCCTAGAGGGTGGTTCAAAAAGATATTCGGTGTTATCTTTATCCTTGTAGCTATCGCTATTATCACAGGGTACGACAAAAAGCTTCAAATAAGCTTGCTCGATGCAGGATTTATAGATGTTACTAAAATCGAACAAAAATTGTTAGAAAATAATGAAGACAATGAAGCTAAGGTTGGTGAATTTAAATTAGCTCCAGACATCAGCACTCCAGATGGATTTATCAATACAGGGGGCCTGCCAATAAGCATCAGTGAATTTAAAGGTAAGAAGGTAGTGCTCCTAGACATCTGGACCTATAGCTGTATTAATTGTCAGCGCACCATTCCATATTTAAATGAATGGCATAAAAAGTACGAAGATGACGGACTGGTGATCATCGGTCTTCATACGCCAGAGTTTGCGTTTGAAAAAATACAAAAGAACGTCGAAAAGTCTGTAGAGGAGTTCGGCATAAAGTATCCGGTAGTGCTCGATAATGATTTCTCTACCTGGGACGAATACGAAAATCAATATTGGCCTAGGAAATACCTGATAGACATAGATGGCTATATAGTCTACGATCATGCCGGGGAAGGAGAGTATAAGGAAACAGAAATTGCGATCCAAAAGGCACTCAAAGAGCGTGCAGAGAAGCTAGGCATGAATGAAAACCTGTCAGAAGAGATATCAAATCCAAATAACGTGGTGTCCGTGGATTACAGTAAGGTAAAGAGTCCGGAAGTATATTTTGGGTCTGCAAGAAACACTATTCTTTCAAACGGTAAAGTTGGAGTGTCTGGCGAGCAGAATTTTACTCTGCCTTCTAGTATGTCTCTAAACAAGCTCTACCTTGATGGTAAATGGAAATTAACTTCTGAATATGCAGAAAACATAACCCCGGGAAGTTTTGTTTTTAATTATGAAGCTAAAAATGTCTACATGACAGCGGGTGCAGGCAAGGAAGTAACAGTCGAAGTTTACCAGGACGATGTGCTAATAAAGACGATTAAAGTAAAAGACGAACAGCTATATGCACTCATCAATGACACTGACTACGGCAAGCATACATTGCGCATAAAAGTGCGCACAGAGGGCCTACAGGTGTTTACACTTACCTTTGGATAATTTAGCTGTTATACCCTGTAGTATAATTTTCAAAAAATTTCACTACGGGGTATACTTTAGTAATGCAAAAAGTTCGTGTGGGAATTCTTCGCGGTGGAGCAAATGAAAATTATGAAACTTCTTTAAGAGAAGGAAGTAAAATGATTTCCTACATTACAGAAAATTTGCCGAACAAATGCATACCGCTCGATATCTTCGTAGATAAAGATGGGGTCTGGCATTTGCAAGGCATTCCCATTGTTCCTTTTGACTTGATCCATAAAGTGGATGTAGTTTGGGACACGACTGTTCCGGCAATGTCTCAAGTACTAGAAGGGCACATCTCACTTTTTAAAGTGCCTAATTTTGCTTGGAGCATGGCAAACAGTAAAGCGCTCCTTCGAGAACACATGAAGACAATAGATGTTCAGATGCCCATGCATATACTCATGCCTCCATACCAAGAAGATTTCGACGGTCCGCTTGATTCGTATGCTGTCAAGAAAGCAAGAGAAGTGCATGCAAAATTTGGTGCGCCATGGATAGTAAAGTCTTTTACTAGGAATCCTGATGTTGGTGTACACACAGCAAAAACCTTCCCTGCATTAATCGATGCCATAGAAGATCTGTCTCAACACAAAGAAAGTATTTTGGTAGAGGAATTAATTCCTGGCAAGCGGGGAGGAGTACACACTATCCCCGGATTCAGAGGAGAAGATTTGTACCACATGCTACCGTATGAAATACGGAAGAATGGCGCACTAGAACCTATTGGAAATTTTAACGATACCGAAAACAAAAAGCTCTATGCTCTTTCGGAAAATATCTACCACCACTTAGGCGCTGAAAATTATCTGCATTTTAACTTCGTGCTCAACAAAAGAGGAGCAATATATGTTACAGACATTATGCTTGTGCCGGACTTCACCGACGGTGGCGGGTTCGCAAGATCTTCAAAAACTGTCGGGTCTAATAGTCAAGAAGTATTCCAACATTTGCTTGACCGAGCCTTAGTAAAAAGATAGTATGTAGATATAGTTATGAATGCTAATTTTTTAAATCTTAATTCACTTTTTAGTTTACCCGTGGCGATACCTACATAGCAGCTGGGGTATATTATTTTATTACATACGTTTAAGCGGCCCCAGCGAAGGGGTTTTTATTTTAATCCATCAAGCTAAACGTTTAACCTAAACAAACATTATGAAAATCTTATCTGTAGAAAACATAGCGGAATTAATTGAAAAACATGGAATAGAAAATTATCTTAGGGATTTAATGAAGCAATTAAAGACTGATTTTGGTCGTTGGGAAGAGTTTAACAAAGTTCCACGTCCAGCCATGCACGTACCAGGAGGAGTACTGGAACTCATGCCTATTTGCGATAATAAATATTATAGTTTCAAGTATGTTAATTGTCATCCGAAGAATACAGAGACAGGACTTATGACGGTAGTGGCTACTGGTCAGCTTTCTACTATAGATACAGGTTATCCAATAATGTTTTCTGAAATGACCTTACTTACTGCGCTACGTACGTCGGCAACTACCGCACTTGCAACTGATCTAATGGCGCGGATGGACAGTCATGTGCTGGCGATTATAGGTACGGGTGCTCAAAGTGAATTCCTTGTTCGTGCGATAAGCCTCGTGCGCGACATTACAGAGGTTCGATACTTTGATACTGATTCTCTTGCGATGAATAAGTTTGAAAAGAATTTCAGTAACCCTTCTTTTAAACTTTCTCGGTGTAATGATGCAGAAGAAGCGGTAAGGGGAGCGGACATTATTACTACTTGTACGGCATGTAAGGCGCATGTAGACGTAATTAAAAATGATTGGGTACATGATGGAGTACACATCAATGGTCTGGGAGGCGACACAATTGGAAAAACAGAACTTGAATTTTCCATCTTAGACCGCAGCAAGATTGTGGTTGAATATTTCGATCAGTGCATTATTGAAGGAGAGATCCAAAGATACGGAGAAGAAATCGGGAGAGAAAAAGTATACGCAGAATTAAATGAATTGGTGACAGGCAAGAAGTTGGGAAGAAGTAATGAAAAAGAAATAACTCTATACGATACAGTTGGAATAGGGCTCGAGGATTACTCTGCTCTCTGTTTAACTTACGAGCTTTCTAAGCGTTATAATATAGGTCTTGAACTGAATCTAACCCCAGCAATAACTAACCCAAAGGACCTTATCTCTCTGTTAAAGTAAAATTGTATTTATTGTCTTTTAAATTTGTGTTATAATAAGAGTCAGATTATTTTTATCTGTAGCGGGTGGTCGCACTCACATAGGCACATATGTTGGAGTTTCGCCATCACCCGCTTCAAATGCAAATAATTTAAAATACATCACATCAAGTGATGTATTTTTTTTGCTTAGAAGTTTAAATGAAATTAATTTTATTTTTTATGTTACAAAATAATTTAGAAAAAAATTTTTCTAAATTATTTTCGAAGTTATCCACAGTTTTTTATAAAAAATTATTGTGTTTAATTTTTTTATGCGAGATAATTAATATAGTTCTTCGCAATAAATATTTTCAAAATATTTTTATAAATTATTTTTAAATAGTTCATAAAAAATATCTTGAGGTCGCCTTATTGCAAACTAAATTAATAATCTAATTTCAAAATAATTTTATGGCAGCAAAAAAGAAGGTAGCAGCTAAAAAAGCAGCTCCAAAGAAGAAGGTATCTGCAAAGAAGCGAGCATAGTTTTCATTTGTTCTCACTTACAAGGAACTTCCCAGCAATGGGAAGTTTTTTGTTTTTATGCTAAAATAGAACCCTATGAGCTTTTTAAACAAAATATTCGGCAATGTAAGTACGTCTTTTATTGCCAACAATCAAAAAATAGTTAGTAAAATCAATATCTTGGAAGAGGACTTAATAAAACTGACAGATGCTGATTTTCCTAAGAAAACACAAGAGTTTAAGGATCGATTAGTACAAGGCGAAACCTTAGAGGATATTTTACCCGAGGCTTTCGCTCTTGTTCGCGAAGCTGGCAAGAGGTGTTTGGGAATAAGGCTATATGATGTCCAGATGATTGGTGGCCTTGTTCTACACAGCGGTAAAATAGCTGAAATGAAAACAGGTGAAGGTAAAACTAATGTTGCCACCCTACCAGTTTATTTAAATGCATTATTAGGTAAAGGAGTGCATGTAATTACTGTTAATGATTATCTTGCTCGCCGTGACGCGGTGCTGATGGGGCAGATTTATAACTTCTTAGGTTTATCTATAGGAGTCATTAACGGAAATAATGTTTCGTATATATATGATCCTGCTCACAAAGAAGAAGACAAAGAACGCGATCAAGTAGGTGAATTTAAAATTCTCTATGATTTCTTGAAGCCATGCGGGAGGGGTGACGCATATAATGCTGACATTACTTATGGTACTAACCACGAATACGGCTTTGACTATTTACGAGACAACTTAGCAGGATCAGTAGGAGGTCTTGTACAAAGAGAACACTACTTTGCAATTGTGGACGAGGTAGACTCTATTTTAATAGACGAGGCGCGTACCCCACTTATTATTTCTTCTCAGTCTGGAGATTCAGAGGATTTTTATATTAAGTTTTATCAAATTGCAAAACAACTAAAAAAAGATACTGACTATAAGGTAGATGAAAAACTAAAAGCCATCCAGCTCACTGATGATGGTATTACCAAAGCAGAACAATTGCTGGGTATAGACAATATTTATACAGAGAAAGGAATTAAATACGTTCACCACCTCGAAACCGCAGTGAAAGCACAGGCTATTTATGAAAGAGACAAAGACTATGTTGTTAAGGAAGGGGAAGTAATAATTGTCGATCCATTTACAGGTCGTCTTCAGCCCGGACGTCGCTGGAGCGAAGGTATACACCAAGCCATTGAAGCAAAGGAAGGGGTGAAAATTGAAAAGGAGACTCGCTCCAGCGGATCGATAACGTTTCAAAACTACTTTAGATTCTATCAAAAGCTTTCAGGAATGACTGGTACTGCAGACACTTCAGCAGAGGAATTTCTAAAAGTCTATGGATTGGACGTAATAGTTATTCCAACCAATCGCCCAGTTGTTCGAAAGGACCATAACGATTTAATTTTCCAAACTGAAAAAGGTAAATTCCAAGCTATTGCCAGAAAGATAAAAGAAATAAATGAGACTGGTCAACCAGTTCTTATTGGTACTATTTCAATTGAGAAAAATGAGTTACTTTCAGTGTACCTAAGACAGGAAGGAGTACAACACACTATTTTGAACGCAAAAAATCATGAAAAAGAAGGAGAAATTATAGCTCAGGCAGGTCGTCGGGGTGCAGTGACCATTGCTACCAACATGGCGGGTCGTGGAATAGACATCAAGCTCGGAGGTAACCCTCAAGATCCGGCTGAGTATGAATTCGTGAAAAGCGTTGGCGGACTCTTTGTTCTAGGTACCGAGCGTCATGAAGCTCGCAGAATTGACAACCAGCTTCGCGGACGTTCTGGAAGACAAGGGGATCCTGGAGCAACACAATTTTTCGTATCACTTGAAGACGATTTGATGCGTGTTTTTGGAGCCGAGAATATCAAAAAAATGATGGGGCGTTTTGGGATTCCGGAAGATCAGCCGATAGAAAATAAATTCATAGGTAGAACTCTTGAAGGTGCCCAATCTAAAATCGAGGGCTTCCATTTTGATGCTCGTAAAAACACTCTTGAATACGACGATGTGATGAATCATCAGAGAAATACTATTTATGGACGTCGACAGAAAATGCTACGAGCAGACAAGGAAGAAATCGAGAAAATTTTGGAAAATGTGTCTTTAGGAGACGAAAATTCAGTGGGAGTTATTAAAGCTAAAAGAGAAAAGTTGGGAGAAGAAGCTTTCGTCGAGACTGTTCGAAGAATTGCTCTTTATACCAACGATGTGCTTTGGATGGAACACTTGGAACAAATGGATTATCTTCGTTCTTCGGTAAACCTTCGAGCATATGGACAACGAGAGCCTATCGTAGAGTACAAGAAAGAAGGGCTCGCGATGTTTAAAGAAATGGAGGAAGCTTTTCGACAACAAGTAATGTCGCTTATCACTAATATAAATACCGAAGGAGTGACTGCGGTGACAGCTGAACCTGAAAAAATAGAAGAGGTTTTTGTTACTAACGAGGCCCAAATTGAGCCAAAAGGCTTAAGTGTTGGTAACGAACCTGGTAGAAATGATCCATGCTCATGTGGTGCAATCAATCCTGCTACTGGCGAAGTCTATAAATGGAAAAAGTGTGGCATGATAAATGCTCCTCAACATCGAAAATCATTAGTTACTTAGTGTATTTTTAAGTCATATTTCCATGAAAGACTTAGAAAAAAAAATTTACAAACACTTAAAAGATAGAAACTGGGACAACTTGCGACCTGTGGACTTGGCTAAATCTATTATGATTGAAGGTGCCGAGTTGCTTGAGCTTTTTCAGTGGGAAAACCTTTCTTTAGAAGATGTAAAAAAGAATAAAGAAAAAATGGAAGAAATAAAGGGTGAGTTGGCCGATGTTTTAGTGTATGCTATTGAGATGTCAGTGTTGCTTAATCTTGATACTAAAAAGATAATTCATAAAAAACTAACTCATGTGCAGAAAAAGTATCCAGCAAAGCTGATGCGGGAAACCAAACAAGAGCCCGGCACTGAAAGCATATATTGGAAGATAAAAAAGGAATATAGGAAGAATAGAAATAAATAAAAATGGAAACACCTTCAAAAAAAATTTTAACCATTAATATATCACTAATCCTAATTGTCGGACTAGCTTTTTGGGGCTTTATTCAATACAACGAGCAAAGATTTGCGTTGATTGAGCAGAAGATCGAAGATGATAGTAAAAAGCTTAACTCTTTAGAAGGAAAGTATCAGAATCAAATAGAAGATATAAATAACAAAATTTCTGGTGCAGCGAGTAGTCTGGCAGGTGTCATAGCGGAGGTGCAAGTGAAGAATGATTCGTTGACCGATTCTTTAAGAGAAGAATTTAGTCAAATTTCGACCAAGGTTAACACTTTGGCCAAGCTCTCTGCCACTGACAAAGAACTTCTGAAGAAGTACTCCAAAAATTATTTTCTAAACGAACACTATGTGCCGATCTCACTGACTGCGATTGACCAAAAGTACTTAAGCCCAACGAGCGGTAATTTTCAGATTCATAGCAATGTCTTGCCATATTTGCAAGCCATGCTTATCACTGCAAATAGCGAAGGATCAATGGTTAAAGTGCAGTCCGCCTATCGTTCATTTACCTCCCAGGCAAGTTTGAAATCAAACAACACTGTAGTATATGGTACTGGTACTGCCAACAGGTTCTCAGCTGACCAAGGCTACTCGGAACACCAGCTCGGCACAACGATAGACTTCAGCAGTGAAAGTCTAGGGGGTAAACTTCCTGGCTTCGACAAAACTTCGGAATATCAATGGCTTGTAAATAATGCCCACAGATTTGGCTTTGTTATTTCTTATCCTAAAGGGAATGCTTATTATATCTACGAACCTTGGCACTGGAGGTTTGTTGGCATTGGACTTGCTACGAGGCTTCATAACGACAACATGCATTTTTACAATCTTGATCAGAGAATTATTGATAGCTACCTAGTTAATATTTTTGACTAAAAATGAATAATCTTAAGAAAGAATTCAAGACTAGATGGTGGAGGGCCAAATCATTTTTAGCTAGATACTACTACGGAGACCCATCCAAAAAGCTAAAGATTATAGGCGTTACAGGCACTAATGGTAAGACCACTACTGCTACGCTCCTGCATCAGATTGCTACAGGTTTAGGGTACAAGGCCGGACTCATTGGCACCGCGGGTAACATAATAATAAACGAAAAAAGAGAGTCGACCCACACTACACCGGATTCGATATCTCTAACCAAACTGTTTGCCGAAATGTTGGATGCTGGGTGCGAATATGTGTTTATGGAAGTTTCTTCCCATGCGCTCGACCAGGGTAGGGTAAAAGGGGTGCACTTTGTGGGTGGGATTTTCACGAATTTGACCCACGACCATTTGGACTATCACAAGAGCTTAGAGAATTATTTTTTGGCTAAGAAGAAGTTCTTCAAAATGCTTTCGCCTGAGGCGTGGGCGCTTTCGAACGCGGACGACGGGCATGGCGAAATGATGCTAGAGAACATAAAAGCCAAACCCTACCTGTATGGATTCTCCGACGCGGGTCGGTTAGATACTACGCTAGATTTTAAGGGTGAAATCATTCAACTAGACTTTGACGGATTGAAGCTTAAGTTTAATGATGAAAATGTGAATTCTAAACTCCTAGGTAAATTTAACGCATGCAATTTACTTTCTGTTTGGAGCACGTCCAAACTGCTTGGTTTTGATATGGTTAAAGTAAACAAAATTATAGAAACTATTACGCCTCCAGCAGGTAGATTTGAATTTTTTAAAGCAGGCAATGGGGCAGTGGTTATTGTGGACTATGCACATACTCCGGATGCACTTGAGAAAGTTCTCAGTACTGCCAAAGAATTCAACACTCATGGTGGCAATATCATTTCTGTCTTTGGCTGTGGTGGCGACCGGGACCCAATGAAGCGTCGCATTATGGGCAAGCTTGGGGCGACACTTTCTGACATCGCCATATTTACTTCCGACAATCCTCGCAGTGAAAATCCGGATAAGATTATTGCAGAAATGAAAACCGACTTATCTATGCATGAGGTTAAGAAAGTACAGACAATTCCAAATAGACGCGAGGCAATAGAAGAGTCTGCAAAGCTTTCAAAGAAAGGGGATATCATTCTTTGTGCAGGTAAAGGACACGAGACTTATCAAGAAATTAAAGGCGTAAAGCACCACTTCAACGATATGGAAGAATTCCGGAAAGCATTTCAAAAATAATATAAATATGAAAAATTATAAAGAATTTTTTAAAGATAAAAAAGTAACAGTGATGGGCTTGGGGCTCTTGGGTAAAAACCTCAACGACATAAAGTTTTTATCAGAGTGTGGCGCGGATCTTATTGTCACCGATCTAAAAACCGAAGAACAACTCAGAAAATCAGTGGATGCTCTCAATGGGTATAAAAATATTACTTTCTCTCTTGGAGGACATAAATTGGAGGATTTTGAAAACCGAGATTTTATTTTAAAAGGACAAGGTGCTGTACCCCTAGACTCCCTGTATATCAAACACGCAAAAGAAAAAGAAATACCTGTTTATATGGACGAAGTTTTGTTTATGAAACTTGCTCCGGACGTTAATATCATCGGCATTACAGGCACTCGTGGCAAAAGCACTACTACTTTTCTAATTCATGAAATCTTAAAAGCTGCGGGGATGCGGACATTTATAAGTGGCAATGTGTTAGGTACGACCGTCTTACCATTGCTTAAAAAAGTAAAGAAAGGAGATACTGTGGTATTTGAATTATCCTCATGGCAATTGCAGGGTTTTGGAGACGCAGAATTGTCTCCACACATCTCGGTCTTTACTAATCTTATGCCAGATCATATGAACTATTACAAGAATGATATGGATGCATATTTCAAAGATAAATCATATATATACAGTTCTCAAAAAGAATCTGACTTTTTGGTCCTAGGCGAGACAATGAAAAAGTTGGTAAAAGATACTAAATCAAAAAAAGTTATTGCAAAACCAACAATTGTGCCTGTTTCTTGGAAACTAAAAGTTCTAGGTAAGCACAATTTACAGAACATTGCCTGTGCCGTAGAGGTTGCCCGAATTCTAAAAATAAAGGAATCTATTATCAAGAAGGCTGTAGAGTTTTTCAGTGGTGTGCCTGGCAGACTTGAGTTAGTAAAGGAGCTAAAAGGCATCAAGATTTATAATGATACCAATGCAACCACTCCGGCTGCGACTCTTGCTGCACTAGAGTCTTTCAAAAAGCCGGTTTTGCTTATCCTAGGTGGTATGAGTAAAGAAATAGATTCTACATTGCTCAACAAGGCATTACCCTCAAAAACCAAAAAGGTTTTCCTAACCTCTGGCTCAGGTAGCGATACTATACAAAACAAAAAAGCCAACATAGAGAAAGTTGAGAATTTGTCAGAAGCTATACACAAAGCTTGGAAAGAAGCCAAAAAAGGAGATGTAATTCTGTTCAGTCCCGGCTTTGCATCTTTTAATATGTTCAAGAATGAATACGACCGTGGAGAGCAGTTTATGAAATTGGTTAAGAAATTGAAGTGATATGGAAGTCGCTATATATCCAAATTCAGAAGCTGTACCAAAAAATATACTTTTGCCGAAGCAGTGCCATGGAGATAATATTGTTGAAGTGGTTACAGGGGATGAAGACTTGTTTAATTGTGATGCTTTGATTACGAAAAACCGATCGACCTTGCTTGGCATACGGACGGCAGACTGTGCGCCGGTATGCTTTTCAGATGGAGAATACATCGGCATTGCGCATATTGGCTGGCGGGGGCTTTGTTTAGGGTTAATTGAAAAGATGCTGGGTAAATTCAAAAGAGAGAATCTTGAAGTTTTTGGGGGACCATTCAACCATTCTTTTGAAATCAAGAAAGATTTTTGTTACGAAGAGATAAAAGCGAAGTTCGGAGAAAAATTTTTTGTCGAAAATGAAGGGCAGATTACCTTTTTATTTAAAGATGCTATTATGTCATTATTACCTGAACAAGCGGAATTTGATTCCAGAAATACATTTTCAGACCCGTCCTTACCGAGTTTTAGAAGATGTAAGGCAGAGGAAAGATTAGTAACAGTAATAAGTTTTAAGTAATATGGAAATTGATTTATCAAAAGCTAAAAAAGTATACTTTATCGGCATCGGGGGGATAGGTATTTCGGCGTTGGCGAAAATGGTGCTTGCCCTAAATATGCAGGCTTCGGGTATAAATGACGAGGAGTCTGGTAAAACTATTGATTCACTACGCGCACTTGGTGTTGAGATTGATTTCTTGAGTAATTTTACTTCGGTGCCGGAGGCGGATATGTATATTTACAGTGATGCCTGGCCTTTTCGAGGCCCGGAAGTTATACAGAGTGCACGGGACACTGGTAAACCAGTTTTAAGCTATTTCGAAGCACTAGGAGAATTTGCCAAAAAATATAAAGTCATAGCAATATCTGGTACACATGGTAAAACCACTACCACCGCTATGGTCGGTGAAATACTAATTGATGCAGGTCTAGACCCTACTATTGTAGTTGGCTCTTTTGTTAAAAAGTTCGGTAGTAATTTCAGAAAAGGTGGCAGTGAATATTTAGTAGTTGAAGCCGATGAATTTAATAGACACATGCTTTACCTTTATCCTTACATTGGGGTTATCACCAACATAGAAGCAGATCATTTGGATGTGTATAAAGATTTGGACGAGATTAAAACTGCTTTCAATCAATTCGTATCCCAGTGTGAACATATAGTTACAGATTATTCAAAGTATATGAATAAAGTCCCGAAGCTTTTAGTGCCTGGAGACCACAATAGAATGAATGCAGCGGCAGCACTTGCGGTGGCAGAACTCCTAGGTATTGAAGAAACTGTAGCCCAAAAGTCACTTGCGGAATTTGCTGGCACCTGGCGCAGACTGGAGAAGAAGGGGGTGACACCCGAGGGGACGATAATTTACGACGACTATGCACACCACCCAACCGAAGTCCGGGCGAGTTTGTCGGGACTTAAGGAGCTTTACCCGGACAAAAGAATAACTGTCCTTTTTCAGCCCCACCTCTACAGTCGAACGAAGGCACTCTTTGACGAGTTCGTGAATTGCTTCGATCAGGCAGATCAAGTCTACCTCTTGCCAATCTATTTTGCCCGCGAAGCACCGGATCCGGAGATTTCAAGCGAGATCTTAGCTCAAGCTATACAGGATAAGGGGGTACAAGTGATTGCTTCCCCAGACTTTGCCTCTGCCGAAGACACCATAAAAGCCTTGTCCTTAAAGGACAATGACGTATTTGTGACTATGGGAGCAGGGGAGGCGTACAAAGTCGCCGAGAAAGTATTTAAGCTCCTCTAATTCCTGTCCACACTTCATTTATTAATCAATATATATTAAATATTGTCAATGAAGACATCTCAAAATACCCTTATTTAACAAGGTATTTTGGATTTGACAGATACTAAAAAGATGGCATAACTATTGACTTTTATCTCTCCGCGTGCTAATATTGAAGCATAACTCTTAGTTATAGCCACTTACTTGCTAAGTGCTTATAAATAAAGGGTTTTTTCGTTTCTAGTCTGACTAGACCGGAAATACAGGTACAGAAATGAGTTTGCGGAGCACAACCGCTTGTTATGAAAAACAAAAAATTAATACGAATAGTGGAGGCCTTTGTAATCTTCCCAGTCATGGCGACAATGTCGGTAACATCCGGAGGACTTCCGAAAAGTAACCTGACCGCAGTGGCAACTCCCCAGTTCGTATCATCACTAAAACAAAATACAGGGTTTAACGGACTCCTTGCTCTTAACCAAGCAGAAGAAGTCCAGACTCCCGAACAACTACAGGCAGAGCAACTGCAAGCTATGCGAGTGGCTAGAGCTGAAGCCATCGATGCTTTCTTTGCTAAGCGCAAAGCTCCACTTGCAGGCTATGGTATGAAAATGGTCCTTGAAGCCGAAAAGAATGGTTTGCCTTGGCAGTCACTCGCGGCTATTGCAACTATTGAATCTAGTGGGGCCATTGAAGCCTGTAAGAAAGTAGCCTTTAGTGCTTTGGGATGGGGTTCATGTAAAATTGGTTTTAAGTCACATGAACATGGTATAGAAGTCGTTGCTTGGAATTTGGGGGGATATAACGAGAGAACTGCAAGATATTATAAGGATAAGACTTTTGAACAGAAATTAAAAAGATACAACTCAGTCATACCTACTTATAATCAAAAAATATTTAAAGTTATGAAAATGATCGGACCGGACAATCTAGGAGAAGAAATAATTGTTGTAAAAGCCTAAAAAATAAGAAACCTTAAATTTTCTCGTTACGTACTAAAGTAACCTCTCTCGAAAATTTAAGGTTTTTTATTTTGTATCCCACAAATCCCAGACATTTTTGGCTAAGTTTATAGGCTCTCCTTCGAGAGCAAAATAGTGAAGATCAATAAAAGGCAGGGAATTGCATTCAATGATTCCCCAGCGCTGAGTATCTGGATCAGCTGTTGGGTCTTCGATTATTAAATCGAACCCAAGTACTGGAGCTTTGACTACCTCTCCAGCTCTTTTAAAGATGTTATGCATTTTCGGATGAACCTGGGGTAGCATTTCTTTGGTGTAGCCTCCGTACATGCGACCTGTTTTTGCAATAAGATCTATTGTTTTGTCTTTAGGTAATATGGTATCAAGTTCATAGCTCTGCCTTTTGATAAAATTAATCATTTCAGGATTTATCAAAATTTCTGATAAAAGGGAATGGTGAGTTTTATTCTTTTCTTGTATCAATCCTTGAATATTTTTCTCCCCGTCGCCAGTAACTTGTGGTGGATCGGCGCGGAAGAAACCCACCAGCTCGTTTTTGATGACTGTAGCTCGATAGACACTACCATAAAGATGTTCTTGGGCCACCATCACTGGAGTTATTTTTCTACCTAGTTGAAACGCACTGATTATTTCCTCGCTTGTGTTTATATTGGTAGTAGTGTGGCGCCCTCTAGAACCATTCTTTGGTTTTATTATCAAAGGTTTATTGAGTTTATTAAAGGCTTTTTTTGCTCCAGATTCTGTAATAACGATTTCAGTATTTGGCGCAGGTATCTGCGCTTTTCTTAGATTTCTTGCTAAAGTGAATTTATTATCAACCCAGGAATATCCGCCTTGGGGCATCCAGGGTGGTATCGGGATACTTTCGAAATAATATGTCTTGTTGTTTAACTTTACACGATACTGTTCAATAGGTTTTCCCAGGATAATAATCTGCTCCATTTTAATGCCTCTTCGGTTGGCTTCTTCCCATATTAGCTTTGATCTACCACTGGTTGCTTTTTCAATATCTTTACTGAAGTTAACTATTCCAATCAAAGAAAGTATCTTATGCAAAAACTTCTCAGTGGCGTTGCCGATTTTGTGACTTTGGTTTATTCTGAGGAAAATTTCACCTAGCTTACCCAAGGTTTCCTCAAGAACATTAAATGTAAATAGCAATTCGTGACTTATTGGGCTTGTCCCACAAGCGCTGCAAGATGATTTGGTGGTGTTTGTATTCATATGATTCAACAAAATCATCTACAGTAAAAAATTAACAAAACAAACTACAGAAACCAAAGTTTCTGTAGAAAGTTTTAATAACTTTCTTAAACTAGTGTCCTCCTAAGATCATAAATTTATAAAGATTAAATTTGTAAGGCTAACCGACTTCGTAATTATACTATAGATCAAAAATACACGACAAGTCTGTCCTGGGGATAAACAAAACCCCGGATATCCGGGGTTTTGTTAGTTGTACTATTCAAGATATACAAGTGTCATTTTGTGGTCTTTTGGTTCAAATAGAGTTATTTGGAAGTTATAGTTCTTTCCGAGTTCCAATTTTTCTCGGAGTTTAGCTTCAGTACCAAAGGTTGAGTTGTGGACAAGTCCTGCCACTCCTTCCTTGATGGACACGAGTGCTCCGTGTTTGTTGTACTTGATGACGACTCCTTTGATAATGTCGCCTTTCTTTAATTTGCCTTCAAATTCTTTCCAAGGGTTTTCTTTAAGGGCTTTGATAGAAAGAGAAATCTTGCCTTCTTTAATTTCTATTACCTTAGCCTTCACGCTGTCGCCTACTTTAAACATTGTTCTAGGGTCTTCTACAAGGCCCCAGTCAAGCTCAGAAATGTGTACTAGCCCCTCCAATCCATCTTCGAGTTTTAGGAATACTCCGAAGTCTACAAGTCCTGCAACAGTACAGTCTAGTTCGTCGCCAATTCCGTATTTGCTCAAAATTTCTTTCTTCTCTTCAGGGTTATTGTCTTTTTCAGAGAAAATAAGTTTGCCTTCTTTAGGAAGGGTAGAGATGATCATTACAGAAATTTTCTGGCCAACTAACTTTTTAAGCTCCTTTAAGATTTTGTCTTTGTCTGAGTCTAATACGCGAGGATAGTGGTCAGCCTTAAGCTGGGAAGCAGGAAGGAATCCTTGGATACCTTGCCACTCCAAAATAAGACCACCTTTATTAGCATCTTTGATTTCGAGCTCCATTACCGTCTTTGCTTTGATAGCTTTCTCTGCTTCACTCCAAGTTAAAGCTTGTTTTGCTTCTTTAAGAGAAAGCTCAGTGTACCCGTTCTCATTCTCAGTTTCAACAACTTTAGCCTTGATGATGTCACCAAGAGCTATTTTCTTAATGATATCCTTAGCATTAATGAACTCTCGTCCATAAATGATACCTGTACCAAATGGCGCAAGGTCCACGTATACCGAAGACTTCTGCACTAAAATAACAGGACCTTCTACTAATGAATCCACCTCCGGTCGGCTAATACTGCGGTCCACAATAGACTTCAGTACTGCATTTTCTTCTACTTCAATTATTTCTTCTTTTTGCATAAATGTTATATTGTTTACAATATTTCGATTTCGTTTGGACGAAATAGAAATTGCTGTTTCCATTCGCTCCTCTCTTATCGAAAAAAAAATTTCCGCTCTAATAAAATGATTTATTGGCGGAAATAGGTTTAGGTTCTGTTTTGGGCTTTATTACTAAAGCTATATACAGGGTTACCCCAAATCCGTGGTTTTTAATATATTGGCTTTCAGTCTAGCAAAAAATATGTTATTATGCAAACAATGATTATTACATATTTCGGTAAACAATTTTTCAAGATTCAGCAAGGGGAGATGGTGTTAGCTTTTAACCCTGTCAGCAAGAGTTCTAAATCCGGCGTGTCCGCAAAATTTGGTGCAGATATTGCCCTAGTGACCACAAATCACGTTGACTACAATGGTGTAGACCAACTTACTCATGGCGATCGGGTGCCATTTCTGGTAAATGGTCCAGGAAACTATGAAGTTAAAGAAATTTTTATTAAGGGTTCTCTTTCTGAATCCTTAATTGATGATAAAAAATATATTAATACCATTTACTCATTTGCGGTGGATGGAATAAACATCGCTTTTCTTGGAGCGTTGACGGACGCAGAAATCTCTAAAGATGCTCGCGAGGCAACAGACGGACCAGATATTCTTTTCGTGCCGGTTGGGGGTAAAGGACTATTGGATGCGAAATCTTCTGCCAAGCTGGCATCCTCACTCGAGCCTAAAATGATAATTCCGATGGACTATGACGACACCTCTCTCAAAGCATTCCTCAAAGAAATTGGCGAAGAAAAAGCAGAAGTTGTCGACAAGCTTACTTTAAAACGCAAAGATTTAGAAGGAAAAGAAGGTGAAGTTGTGGTATTATCAACTAATTGAACATTTCATGAGTAAAATAATACAAAAATTAAGAGCAAAGCCGGAGGCAGAAAAGAGACATATTTTACATATTTCTACTTTTGTTTGCGGGGTTCTTTTGCTCGCTTTATGGGGTTTTAGTTTAGGTAATAGTTTTCGTAATCCAGACTTGCAAACGAAAGCACAACAAGACATACAGCCATTCAAAGATTTGAGTGCGAATGTGATAAATGGGTATAATATCATTTCTGATCAGCCGACTAACGATAATAAAACAGAATAATCCCATAATTTATGGCAAAAGGTAAAGAAAAAATAATTGAAGAGGTGAGTGACTCACCAAGAGACAAGATACTTCCGATAGACATAATGGTAGAGATGAAGGAGTCCTATTTGGCATATGCAATGTCAGTTATAACTTCGCGTGCGCTACCAGACGTCCGTGACGGGCTCAAACCAGTTCATCGCAGAATTCTTTTTGCTATGCATGAAATGGGACTAACTTCTTCTTCTAGATTCAGAAAATCTGCCACCGTGGTGGGAGATGTTTTAGGAAAATATCATCCGCATGGCGACACTGCAGTGTACGATTCCATGGTTGGACTTGCCCAAGAATTCTCGTCCAGATACCCTCTCGTACTTGGTCAAGGAAACTTTGGTTCGATTGACGGAGACAATGCTGCTGCAATGCGTTACACCGAAGCCAAAATGGCTAAACTTTCAAATGAGTTTCTGAGGGATTTGGAAAAAGAAACCGTGGACTTTCGTCCCAACTATGACCAAACTCGCAAAGAACCAATAGTTTTCCCTACAGCTGTGCCAGGTTTACTGCTCAACGGCACGCTCGGTATCGCAGTTGGTATGGCGACCAACATTCCACCACACAACCTAGCCGAAGTCTTAGACGCAACCACTCACCT
The DNA here is from genome assembly GCA_030855725.1 of bacterium. Classification (GTDB taxonomy): domain Bacteria; phylum Patescibacteriota; class Minisyncoccia; order Phycocordibacterales; family UBA9973; genus UBA9973. The sequence continues at coordinate 21,393 of JALYQS010000007.1, forward strand.
GATAGACAATCCTGAGGCTACTACTGAAGACTTAATGCAATTCGTGAAAGGCCCAGACTTCCCTGTGGGGGGCGTTGCCTACGGACACAAGGATATGCTCCATGCTTACTCTACAGGTAGAGGAGGCGTTGTTTGTCGTGGAGAAGCAGAAATAATCGAACAGAAAGGGGGAATGTTCTCTATTATCGTAACTTCTATACCTTTTCGCGTTAACAAATCCAACTTAATAATGGCCATCGCCGAACTTGTGCAGGAGAAAAAATTGGACGGTATTAAAGGCCTACGAGATGAATCCACTAAAGACATACGAATAGTCATAGATTTAAAAAATGGCACAGTACCAGAGAAAATTTTAAATTATATTTACAAAAATACTCAGCTTGAATCCAATTTTAATTTCAATATGGTGGCGCTTGTCGACGGCGTACCGCAAACATTGTCGCTCAAATCTATCCTTGCTTTATTTGTCGACCATAGAAAAGAAGTGGTTCGAAGAAGAAGTGAATATGATCTAAGACGAGCCCAAGAACGGGAGCATATTTTGCTTGGTCTTAAAAAAGCGCTCGACTTTATCGATAAAGTTATAAAAACAATCCGAGCGTCCAAAGACGGCGCAACTGCTAAGCTTGCCTTAATGAAGGAATTTAAATTTTCTGACCTTCAAGCTGTGGCAATTCTCGAAATGAAACTCCAGAAGCTTGCTGGACTTGAGAGGAAGCTAATCGAAGAAGAACTCAAAGAAAAGCAAAAGTTTATCGCTGAGATGAAAGAATTATTAGCTTCTCCTAAAAAAATGCTCAAGCTTATTTCCACTGAGCTTTCTGAAATCAGAGAAAAACATAAAGATGAGCGTCGAACTAAAATAATCAAAGGCGGAGTCAAAGAAATAAGCGACGAGGACTTGATTCCCGACAAGGAAACTATGCTTGTCTTTACCGCGGGTGGCTACGTAAAACGTACCGACCCAGCGGAATACCGCTCTCAAAAGAGAGGTGGGGTTGGCGTGGTAGACCTCGAAACTAAAGAAGAAGACTTTGTGACTATGCTTGTCTCTGGTTCAACCCACAGCGATCTTCTTTTCTTTACCAACTTAGGTAAGGCTTACAATATTAAAATGTACGACATTCCTGAAGGACGTCGCGCTACAAAGGGTAAATCTATCATGAATTTCTTGTCCCTAGCAGGCGACGAGCAAGTGACTTCTATTTTACCGATGGCTAAGGATTTGAAAAAATCCCCAACGTCACTTATGCTCGTAACCAAAGAAGGTGTAGCAAAGAAAATGTCGAGTGAAAGCTTCAAGGACGTTAGAAGAAGTGGAATCATCGCGATTAAGCTCGATAAAGGCGATAGCCTCATTCAGGCCTTTCTCACTGAGAAAGGTGACGAAGTCATGATCGCAACTAGTGGAGGCCAGTCTATTCGATTTAAAGAAAGCGATATTCGTGAAATGGGTAGAACTGCTGGCGGAGTACGGGGCATGAAGCTTGGTAAGGGCGATGAAGTTATCGGCGTGGATGTTATAAAAGTAGATAAAAAAGGAGGATCATTCCTAACCATGAGTGCCAACGGCCTAGGCAAGAAAACAACCCTAAAAGAATATAAAGTTCAAAATAGAGGTGGTTCGGGTATTAAAACAGCTAAGATAACTCCAAAGACTGGCAAGCTCATCGTAGCGAGAGTTCTGACAGGTGACGAAGAAGAGTTGATTGCTATGTCTAAAAAAGGGCAAGTGATACGAACCGCACTTAAAGACATTCCATCACTAGGTAGACAAACTCAAGGTGTGACTATTATGCGACTCCGCGCAGGAGACAATATCGCATCTATAACTTGTGCTTAAAAAAATAGCAGAAAAGTTCTCGCCCTTTAATAATTTCTGTTGTTCACTTTTATTTTTAAAGGTATAATATTACAGCATGTTTACTGATCCGGTAAAAAATTTAAAATTTCTTGGTTTAGAAGAAAATATGATTGTGGCAGATTTGGGTGCGGGAACAGGTTACTATGCAATCCCCGCAGCTCAAATAGTAAAAAAAGGTAAAGTGTATGCGATCGAGGTACAGAAAGATTTTTTAAAAACAATAATAAATAAAAGTCACGAATCAAAGCTTGAAAATTTGGAATGTATCTGGGGAGACGTAGAAAAAATAGGCGGAACAAAAATAGGCGATTCTATAGTTGATGCGGTGGTGATTTCGAACGTTTTTTGTTTTGTCGAAGACAAGGAAGGTTTCCTAAAAGAAGCAAAAAGGATATTAAAAATCAGAGGCAAACTCTTGCTAGTTGAGCTTGAAGAAGGTTCAGCTATAGTTGCTAAAAGTCAGAATATTTGTATTTCACAGAATAAGATTCGCAGTCTTTTGGAAAAAGAAGGATTTGTGCACGATCGAGATATTGATACAGGTGACCACCATTATGGTATGATATTTAGAAAGGAATAAAAAAGATGCAAGGAAACTTTAAAATCATACTTATAATTGTGTTCATTGTTTGTGCAGTAATCGCTATTATGGTTTTTGCTGGTGTGATTCCGCTCGGAGACAAGAAAGTCGAGTCAACACTAACTGGAAACGTGGTTTTATGGGGAACAGTTAAAGCAGGTTCACTCGAACCTTTGGTTACTCAATTTAATTTTTATAATAAATCCTTGAAGCTTATTTATGTAGAAAAGTATGCAGAGACTTTCGATCAAGATTTACTCGAGGCTCTCGCGGAAGGTAAAGGACCAGATTTGTTCTTATTGCCGGATAACCTAGCCTACACTTATTCTAATAAGATTTATACAGTTCCGTATGCTAGTTACCCTCAGCTCGATTTTAAAAACTACTTTGCGGGAGGTACCGAGGTCTTTCTCACTAATAAAGGAACTTTAGCTTTCCCTTTGTCTATCGATCCCATGGTTATGTATTACAACAGGAGTATCCTGGACGCTAACAACATTGTCTATCCTCCGGTGTATTGGGATGAATTTAGTGAAATGTCTAGTAAAATAACCAAGAGAGACGAAGCCAACCAGATAGTTAAAAGCGCAGTAGGGTTCGGGCAATACTCAAACGTAACCAATGCTAAAGATATTGTGACCAGTCTTTTTATGCAAATGGGTAGCCCTATAGTTAAACAGGTAGGTAATGCTTTCCTATCCAACATAGGAGAAAAGGACGAATCTAAACGATTAGGTGATGCTTTGTCTTTCTACACAAGTTTTGCTGACCCGTTCAACCCGTCTTATTCTTGGAATAAAAGCTTTCCTAATTCTCAAGATGCCTTCTCGTCGGAGACCTTAGCATTTTATTTTGGATATGCGAGCGAGCTTTCGACTTTAATAAAGAAAAATCCAAACCAAAATATGGGTGTTGCTCCATTGCCTCAGATTAAAAATTCGAACACCAAGGCAGCTAAAGCACGTATAGTAGGTATAGCTATCTCCTCTTTTTCAAAGAACTTCAATACCGCCTATGGAGTTGCTGGTCTACTTTCTTCCGGGGATTTTTCGAGAGATTTTTCAAGAGTATTGGTTTTAGCCCCGGCGAGAAGAGATTTATTGGCACAAAAACAACAAGGTCTATACCTACCTACTTTTTATTCTTCTGCGTTAATATCGAAAAGCTGGCTTGACCCGTCACCTAAGGACACTGAAAAAATTTTTCGCGTAATGATAGAGTCAACATTATCAAATAACGTGAAAGCAAAAGATGCCGTAACTGATGCCGGGAGTAGAATAAATCTTTTATTGAAATAAAAAATGATTAAAAAAATCTTCAGTTTTATATTGGTATTTACGGTAATAACTTCAGTAGTTAGTGGACCTATTATAGTTTCTGCTCAGGCGGGGTTAGTCCCTTGTGGGACAGAGAAGAAACCCGTGGTAGCTGGTCAAAATGGCACAGAAACCGGCGGAGAAGTAATAAATCCTTGCGGGTTCAAACACGTATTTAAATTAATTAATGGTCTTATTGATTTTATTTTCAAATTCATGGTGGTGCCTATCGCTGCAATAATGTTCGCTTATGCGGGATTCCTGATGCTTTTCTCAGGAGGGAATGCTGGCAAGAGCGAGAAAGCAAAAGGAATTTTCATAAATGTTGCTTTTGGTTTAGTTATCGCCGCCGCCGCATGGCTGATTATACATACTTTACTTGATATTGTAGGTGTTAAATCATGGGTTAATACTTTCGGATTATAATAATAGTAGGGGATATGTCATATTTCATTTTGAGTTTGCATTATTAATTACGTTTTTAGTATAATTGGATTACTATGAAAATTAAAAAATTTGGATCTATTGTCTTCTCACTGCTTTTGGTGCTTTCAATGTCTTACAATATTGCTTTTGCGCAAGGAACAGGGTCAGGAGGAAGCGCTGCAATATGTCAGTTGATTAGTGGCTTTACGTTTGCTGGATTGCTGGACTACATCTCCTGTATTTTAGGAAGTTCTGTGATGGGTGTTATTTTTGCTCTAGCTATTGTGTATTTTATGTGGGGTGTAGTGCAGTATACTCTGTACCCAGATGAAGAAGCAAAAAAGGAAAAAGGTAAAAGTATGATGATTTGGGGTATCATTGCCCTTACCGTCATGTTCTCGGTATATGGTTTAATCCGAGTAACCAGGAGTACTTTTGGTCTCACTGAGGATAGCACAGCAGTAACCATACCAAGCCTGCCTTCTCAGTAAAATAAAATTAAACAAAAAAACAGCCCTTGCGATCTTTATCGCAAGGGCTGTTCCCATTTTTTGGGGTGACGATTATTCTCAAACTTCAAACTCATAGGTTTAGGGGTTGAGATTCCCTTTAATTTCCGAAACTGTAAATCACGCGACCTTCAGCAGGCCTAATGATTAGGGTTGCTACTGTGAAGTAGCGACCACACCGGCCGATGTACACTTCACGGTAGGTGTAAATGTCGTATTGTTTCGGGGCCTGATAGATCACCGTGCGATTATTGCCGGTGTAACTCCCGTCCAAATATTGCTCGGCGTAAATCTTGATGTGGCTCCCATCCGCCGAATCTTCTTTGCTCCAGGTTAGCCTTTCTTTGGTCGGTCTTGCGGTTGGACCAGTGGGGTTCGGGTTCACAGGATTAACCGGGATGGTGGTCGGAACTTTTTTGAGGTTGTTCAGGCCTCCGTTTCCGCAGTCTTTGCGGAGCCACTGGTCGGTTGTTCCATTCGGATGACCGAACGGACCAGCTGGTATGTTGCCCAGGTAGACGCATTCCGCAGTGATGACGTCGAGCGTCTTTACCTTACCGGCAGCGTCTACGCCGGTGTTCAAAACGGTAACGGTTTGCCAGCTCTGGCGTCTCTCCGCGTCGCGGTAGATCGAGTCCGCGATAGCGACGGTCTGGGTGGGGGTGTATCCCATGTGCCGTCCCCATTTCTGGTAGAGGGCGATTTTCGCTCCGGCTGTAAACTGGCCATTTTTCCGCCACGCTTGAGCGGAGATCTGGGTGGAGAAAAAAAGAGCAAGTGCGAAAGTGATGAGTAAGTTTTTCATACAAATTGTTTTATAAGTTTGAGAATGAGAATCCAGAAGCCGAAAGGGAACTCAGCTACTAAATTCACAAACCCAAACTATTTTTCGAAGGACGGATGCCGACTAAACACAGGCATACTTTACCCTAACAGTATAGCACAATATGAGGGAAAAGTCAAGTCTATTTTCCACAAAAAACCTTGATTTTATTTGCTTACAAATAGGTAAGTGCTATAATTTAACTAGTTTATTTTCTTCGATAAATTTCGGAGTAAATATTGAATATTCAAGAAAAAAGGTCGAGTGAAAAAGTTTTTATTATAAAAATATTAAAATTAATTTTAAATCAAATATGAAAAATAAATTGAAAGGTTTCTTGGTTTTTGCGGCATTGTTGCTTGTAGTTATGGCCCCGTTTGCATTTGTATTTGCGCAAGCTCCAAATGAGACTGTGGAATCTAATGAATGTTCTGGCTACGAAGTTGGTGCAAACCAAAACAGTGTATTGTTTGCTCTTTGTCGTATCAGTCTTATCTTAAACACTCTTGTTCCTATTATTATTGTGCTTGGAGTAGTTTACTTCATGTATGGAGTAATAAGCTACGCTATTGCTAAAGATGATGAAGCAAAGACTGCAGGACGCGGTGCTATGATCAACGGTCTTATTGCTCTTTTGGTTATCACTAGTATCTGGGGACTCGTAAAAATCTTGAAGACTACTTTTGGAGTTACGAATGACTCTGCTATTCAGGTACCTTGTATCGCATCTCCTGGAGTTACCTGTCCACAGTAATCAGTTATAAAGTAGAAAGTCATAAAGTTATCAAATAAATAGATTTCTTTGGGCTTTATGAACTTTACAAACTTTATGAACTTTATAAACTCAATTTTCCTTACAAATATAGCCTATGCGGATGGGGTAGATGACTTCATTCAAAGTGTGAATGGTAAGATTCTAAACCCAGTAATCACACTTCTCTTTGCCGTAGCTGTGGTCGTTTTCCTTTGGGGAGTATCCCAGATGATTCTGAATGCCGACAACGACGAGGCTAAGACAGTTGGTAAGAGCCATATACTCTGGGGTGTCATTGGGATGACAATCATGTTCTCTGTGTGGGGCATACTCAACCTAGTACTAAGAACAATAGGAGTAACAGGCATAGATCCACAAAAAGGGAAAGTACAGCTAAACGATTATAACCCTCCTGTGCCCGGCATCGGTGATCCAGGAGACAGTTTTAGTGATACTCCGTTCAACCCTTCTTCGCCATTTGACTCTCCTGAGATAACTGACCCTGGTCAAGATAACTACTCATCCACAAGTTAATTCTCGAGTTTAGATATATATTGTAAAAAGTGCCCTACCAACAACTTGGTAGGGCACTTTAGGTTGTAAAAGTTTGCCAAAGACTATACTGAAGAATATAATGGGTATATGAAATTTCTGAACAAAAATAATAAAAAGCTAATTAAAAAAGCTCTACCTGTTTTTTTGCTACTAGTAGTTTTGATAGCTATTCTGCCAAGTGTAGCTTATACCGCACCTTGTCCTGCCCCAGAAGGCGAGATTTGTAATCCAATAAGTGCCACCTCCATTAATGGATTTATTAAAGAAGTCCTTGTTGGTTTGATAAAGATAGGTATACCGTTAATTGCTATTGCGATTATTTATTCGGGTTTCCTTTTTGTGACTGCCCAGGGTAAACCTGCTGACATAGAGAAAGCAAAAAGTGCTTTACTTTACACCCTGATAGGCTCAGCGATACTTTTGGGTGCGTGGGCTATAGCTCAGATGATATCCAATACTGTTCTGTCCTTGTAGATTATTTGCAATAAAAAAAATCCCCCGAAAAGGGGATTTTTTTTATTATTAATTATTAAGCATGCTTGAGTGGTGCGTTTTTTTCCTTTTCAGTTATCGTAGAGCTTCTCCAAAGTTTAACTCCAAGTAAGATTAAGATAAAGAGGAAAATCCATTCTAAAAGGGTGTCTGGCATAAAGCTTATTCCAGATGAGGATGCATTCGCACTAAGGTTGTTGTTTGCATTGTTCGACGCTCCTGCAACCGCTCCTGTTTCGCCTACTACCGTAGCTCCTTTTGTGTTAACAGTTGCAACTGCAACTTTTTTCTGACTAGGTGCCTTGGTAACTACAGTCGGCGGAGCTTTTGCTGGGGGTGGTGTTACTATGGTTGGGGCTATTGTTCTTGGGTCCTCACTTTCTAACATATAGAATCCTCCACCTGCAAATGCGCCAGAAGGGGATACAGCAAAGGTAAACATAGCTAACACTAATGCCCCTATAATTTTCTTGTTGTTATTGTTTTGCATATTGTTTTGAAGTTGTCCTAACTTTATTACTCTATATTTAAGTTGTAATAACTTTAGGCAACCTTAGTTAATTTTATAAGTTTCCTCCGCATTAGCGGTTACCATCTCAAAAATATTAATTAAGTTACTTACTCCCATATAATAGCACAAACAAGGACATATGTCAAGTCCTTTTAACCCAGTAACCTGGTGGCGTTCCAAGTCGCTAATTTTCTTAAAAGAGCTATAATTATAAGGTAATTTTATGGATTTAGATAAAGTCAAAAGCAATCAAAAGCAAACCGTTTACTATGACGGGGGTTGTCCCATGTGCACAGTTTTGATGGAAAAAGTAACTAATTCAGACCAAAGCACAGCTTTTGATTTCAATAATGTTGAAAATGATTCTTTGCCAGAAAGTATAAAAAAAGAAGAAGCAGAAAAGGAAATTCATGTGGTAGATGAATATGGAAAAATTTACAAAAATTCAGATGCCATTTTTCAGATTTTTAGTCAGTACCCGAATTTAAAATTTCTATCTAAACTAGGGCGTTTGCCAATCATCGGTGATATATCCCAACTCATCTACAAATTTGTCGCTAGAAATAGGTATTTTATATTTGGCAAAGCAGCAAGAGTTTTTTGGCTGAAAGTGATTGTAGTCTTTGGTCTTATTTCTGGGCTTCTATTGTCTACTAGGTTATGGCTGGGTGTTAGAATTTTCCCCCATATTCCGGTGATTTCAGACATCTTTAAAGTTTCAGCCAACACTGAAATAATATTATTCATAACTTTAATTTCAACTCTTTTATATATAGTATTTTCTTCGAAACCAAAAAAGGCTATTTTCTTAGCGATTGCTGTTTGTTTGTTTTTTGCATTCTTTGACCAAATGCGATGGCAACCGTGGTTTTTCCAGTACGTCTTCATGTTGTCATTACTCGGAGCCTTTTCGTGGAATCATAAAGACAGCTTAGGGATCGAAAGAGTCTTAAATGCAAATAGATTGATAGTAGCAAGTGTTTATTTCTTTAGTGGATTACAAAAGCTGAATCTAACTTTTACTGATGAAATATTTCCTTGGATGGTAAAACCTATTGTAAATTTACTACCTTCAGTCTTGGAGCTTCATATTCATCAACTGGGTACATTGGTGCCTTTCATTGAGATAGCTATTGGGATAGGCTTATTAACAAATAGATTTAGGAAATCTGCTGTAATCCTTGCGATGATGAGCATCCTTTTTATCTTAGCTACTTTGGGTCCTTTTGGAAATAACTGGAATAGCGTTGTCTGGCCTTGGAATATAGTGATGCTGATTATTGTTCCATTGCTTTTTTGGAATATTCCGAATTTTTCAGTAAAAGATATATTTTGGCCGAAAAACAATTTTTTTCAGAAAGTTGTCGTTTTATTTTTTGTTATTTCGCCTATTTTCAGTTTTTTTAACTTATGGGATTCTTACCTTTCTTTTGCCCTTTATTCTGGAAATGTTAATAGTGCACGGATATATGTGAGTGATCGTTTTAAAGAAAGGTCACCCGACGAACTCAATATACACTTAACCGCTGTGGAACCAAACATACACGAACTAAACCTTTTTATGTGGTCGATTAATGAACTCAATGTTCCTATATATCCAGAGACTAGAATCTTCAAGGGTGTTGCAAAAGAAATCTGTAAGTATGCATATACCCGACAAGATTTAGTTCTTGAGATAAAGGGTAAACCTACTATTTTTAATGCAGATAATTTAACTTACTATAACTGTTCAAACTTATAGCCTATAATTTGTGCCGGAGAAGGGACTCGAACCCTTAAACCTTGCGGTACTAGTTCCTAAGACTAGCGCGTATACCAATTCCGCCACTCCGGCAAACATAAACTCGCACAGAAACTTTGTGGTCACAAGTATTTTTCTGCTGAAAAATCTCGCGACCCCGCCTCGGCATCGTCATGCCTGCGGCTCGCACAAAGCACCCCGTGCTTTGTGCGCCCTGAAGGGATCGAACCTTCGACCTTATCCTTAAGAGGGATCTGCTCTACCAGCTGAGCTAAGGGCGCAATGAAACTATCTTACACTTTTTAAAATAAAAAACCAGACAAAAACACAGTGCCCGAGGTGGGAGTCGGCTATTACTTAGCCAGGTGCTTTTATATTCGCTCCGCTCATATATAAAAGCCTTTCGACTCCCACCCGAAAGCAAATAAATTTGCTTTCTTTCGTGCTGTGCCCGAGGTGGGAGTCGAACCCACATCCCTTACGAGATTCGATTTTAAGTCGAACGCGTATACCAATTCCGCCACTCGGGCAATTTACACACAGTACTATAATATTAAATTTTCAATCATAATACCACCCCTATCAACACTCCAACTTCCTTTCACGCCGGTGATTTTGCTAATCGCAAGCGGGCAAAAAATTAAAACTATTTAATTTTTTGAGGCCTAGGACGGAATCGAACCGTCGTATAAGAGTTTTGCAGACTCTTGCCTTACCACTTGGCGACTAGGCCCTGTTGAGAATAATATAGCAAATTTTCTCCCTACGTACTAAAGTAACCTCACTCTAAAATTTACTACATCATTCTCATACTACTTTTCTCGAAGCAACTCGTCAATCTTCTGTCTGTTCTTTTCACCCTTGTCTATCATAATGTCAATGAAAGGAATTATCTTGGTCTGCATGTTTTTCTTCAAAAATTCTCGCAGTTCCGGTCTTTTACGCTTAGCAAATTCTAGTGCGTCGTGTTCTTTGTTATCCGGAAGTACAGTAATGAATACTGTAGCCTTTTTTAAGTCTGGGGAAGTATTACAAGAAGTCACCGTAATAAGGGAGGTTTTGTTGTTTTCTCTTCCCAAGAATGTAGCGGAAAGTTCTTTGACTAATTGTGCTATTTTTTCGTTTCTTTCTGACATGTTATTTCTGCATTACAGCGAATGACTCTATAATGTCGCTACTCACTATTTCTATTTTGGACTCCACCATCATACCGAATTCCTCGCCCTCAATGACCTCGCTTGTCTTCACTTTACCTTTTTCTAAATTCACTATTTTACCCCGACCAATCTCAAACTCTCTTCTTATTATCTTAACAACTCCATGAAGTGTCAGGTGCCCCTCAATGACCTTACCACCGATTATCTGTCGTTCTTTTGTTCTACTAAATGCTTTAATGATTTTTGCTCTTCCTGTAGTTTCAACGCTTTCAAGTCTAGGTCTCCTTTTTTCCATCTCCTCAGCTAGCCATTCAGTCATTTTGTAAATGATATCAAAGTATGAAATCGTAATTCCACGGCGTTCTGCCATTTCAAGTGCGCTAGCATCGGCTTTAACATTAAATCCAATCACTAGAGCGTTTTCACCAACCGAGATTGCTTTAATGTCTTTTTCACCAATCGGTCCTTCCCCTTTATATATTATTCTAAACTCTGCATTTTCGTTGGTTATTTTTTCAATTTCTTTTTCTATTGCCTCGATAGACCCCGATACATCAGCTTTCAAAACAATAGGAATTATCTTCTTGTTAGATATTTCTTTTTTATCGATTGTTGTTTTTAGTCCTGCTTTCCAGTCTGCTCCACAAGTCAAAGCCTGGTCCTTCTTGTCGAAGCTCTTAAATTCTGCGCCGATTTTAGGCATCTTATCAAACCCCACTAAACGCACGGGAGATGAGAAGCTTGCCTCATTTATTTGCTCACCTTTAAAGTTCTCGATGATTCTAGTAGAACAACAAGCATCTTCTACCACGAGGGTCATGCCTTTCTTTAGTGTTCCGTTTTTTATAACCAAAGTTGCTTGTATCCCACGCTTTGGGTCAAGGTTGGCCTCAATAACTAATCCAGAAGCATTTTCAGTCGGGTTTCCAGTGAAGCCTTCGAGTTCAGCCATAATATTGATAAGGGAAAGCAAATTGTCTATACCAGTGCCGGCCTTTGCAGAGATTTCAGCAAAGGGGATAGTGCCACCATAATTTTCAAGATAGATTTCATGTTCCGCTAATTCCGTTTTTGTTTTTTCAACGTTGGCACCAGGCTTGTCTATTTTGTTGATCGCTACGATAACAGGAGTGTGACTAGCTTGGATTGTTTTCCAGGCTTCAACTGTCTGAGGTTTGACTCCATCTTCTGCTGAGACTATAAGTATTGCTATGTCTGCAACATTTGCCCCTCGTTCTCGCATTTTAGAAAACGCTGCATGTCCCGGAGTATCGAGGAATGTAATTTTCTTCTGGTTGCCTTCTTCGTCCTTATGCAATACTTCGTAGGCCGAAATATGTTGAGTGATTCCGCCAGCTTCACCGTCAACAACATTTGTTTTTCTGATGTAATCTAAAAGGGTTGATTTGCCATGGTCAATATGGCCCATGACTACAATCACTGGAGAGCGCTCAACTAATTTATTTTTATTGTGGTCTGTAGTCATCATTGTTTAACTATATTATTGGGAAATTTTAGTTTTTTCTAAAATTTCTTTTTCTTCATCGCTTAACTCATATTCGGATTTGCCATTTTTGATAGGTTTTGCGAATATGCTCATTCTCTCTCTAGAGTATAAACTTGAAATTACAACTCCGTCATCTTCTTCGTTTAGCATCCCTATTGCAAAACTTTGGTTGCTTCCTTGATCAGGGAACGGATTAAATCTCAAAGTTTCTAGACTACGGATGCTCTTTTTTGATTTGTCGTATAACACAGCAATATCTTTTTCTATATTTTCTTTGGCTGATTTTAATTTTACAATTTCTTCCTGTAAGAAGATCAAGCTGTCTTCCAGATCTTTTGCTTTTTTGCCTAGAAAAAATCTCGTTAAACGTTTTTCGGTTTTATAGACCCACACTGATCCAAAGAGGAGAACGATTCCAGTTAAAATAAAAAAAATTGCTTCAAGCTTTATATTCATACGTTTTCAATATATACTAATTTTATGGTTAAATCAAACGTCTCTCGCCAGAGCTCTACAAAGGCAGATAAGAAAATATACATGGATTATGCTTCTTCTGTTTTCCCGAACGCTAGTTCTATACACCAGCTTGGAGTTATTTCAAAACAAAAATTAGAAAATGCCCGGGTAATGGTTTCTAGTGTTTTATTTGGAAGACCCAAACAAATCGTTTTTACCAGTGGCGGAACGGAAAGTAACAATCTTGCAATTATTGGAACAATAAACAAATGCTTTAAGCACAAGAAGTCCCTTCCTCATATTGTGACTACTAATATTGAACATCCTTCAGTATTGGAAACTTGTAAAATGTTAGATGCTCGAGGGCTTGCTGAAGTAACTTTTGTGCCGGTGGAAAAAAACGGAATAATAGATCCAAAGAAAATTAAAAAAGAACTTAAAGAAAATACGGTGCTAGTGTCTGTAATGTATGCCAATAACGAAATAGGTACTATCCAACCAATTAAAGAAATTGCAAAAGAAATACGACATTATAAAAAAACAAATAATGCTAGTAAGATAATTTTCCACACTGATGCAGTACAAGCCTCAAACTATTTGGAATTAAATGTTGAAAGATTGGGTGTTGATATGTTGTCTCTCTCTGGCTCAAAAATAGAAAATTCAGGTAAGGTTGGAATACTATATGTCAGAGATACAAACACTTTGTCCTCAATATTTTATGGGGGAGATCAAGAGTTCGGGTTACGAGCCGGCACAGAAAATGTTGGAGAGATTGTGAAATTCGCAGATGCATTGGAAATTGCTCAGAAAATAAAAGAAAAAGAAAGCAAGCGCTTAATAATTTTACAAAAGTACTTTCTTAACAAACTACAAAACTTAGCAACGTCTGTGCTTGTTAGAGATTTGGTCGTTAATGGAGACATGGAAAACAGATTGTCGAATAATGTAAATATTACTATTCCAAATATTCCAAGCGATTTATTAGTAATAGAACTGTCTGCTAAAGGTGTGTATGTTTCTTCCAAAAGCGCCTGCAAGTCTGGCGACGGTAAAGTGTCTCATGTTATCAAAGCCGTACACCCGGAGACAAAGGAGACGGACGGGTCCCTTCGTTTTTCTTTTGGTAGGGACACAAAAAAGTCTGATATTGACTACACTGTAAATTCTCTAAAAGAAATTTTAATTAAACTTAAAAAGTGGTATAGTTAAACTATTATGGACACAGGAGAGAATGCTATTTATAAACATCACCCACACCCGCTATTATATTTACAAAATTATTTTATTGGAGCTATCTTTATCGTCGCAGGTGTTGTCTACACACCTATTTGGCCGGCAATAATAATAGGAATTTTAGTTATCGTAGTGGGCGAACTTTTAAGAAAAGCAGTAACTTATTATGTGTTGGATTCGGGAGTCGCAAGAGGATATCATTTCTTCTCAACCTCCAGAAAATTTGCAGAATATGGAAGCATACAAAACGTTGAAGTGAATCAGAGTTTCTTGGAAAATATCTTAGGAATCGGATCTGTTAAGTTTGATACTTCTGGCTCAGATATCATTGAAGTTAATTTTCACGGAGTAAGAAACCCCTATAAAATTGAAAAAATAGTTAGAGAAAAAATGTCTTTAAAATAATTCTACCAGGTAGAATGAAAAAACTTGACTCACATGCTATAATGCACGCATGGACGTTAAAGATTTAAATAAGTCCCAATTACTGCTTTTGGTGATATTGCTTTCATTTATTACTTCAATTGCAACAGGCATAGCCACCGTTACATTGCTCGAGAAGGCACCTCAGTCTGTCACTATGCCAATAGACAGGATTGTAAGGCAGACAGTGGATAAAATAGTGCCAGCTGTAAGCGAGAAGAATTTTGAAGTCTTGTCAGACGAGCAGAAGAATTTATTAGAAGATTTGAAAGCCATTAAACCTTTAACAGTATCGCTATATTTGAAAGGTGACAAGGCAAAAAATATTGATGATAAAATTTTAGGGACAGGACTGTTTTTAGGTAATGATAAGATTGTAATTGCGTCTACTATAGCGGGACAAAAAGAAGGACAAATTTATGTCGTTAAAAGTGTTTTAGGAGAACAGAAGGTATCGAAAATAACTCAAGAGAAAGATTTCACCATTATAGAACTATCCAAAGCCGATACCATCCCAACTTCTGAACCTACAGATAAAGCTACAGACGATAAAACTCCAGTCCCAGATACAACTGCTACGCAAATAAATCAATAGTTAATTAAAATAAAATTATGCCACCATTAAACAAATTTACAACTAAATCAAAGGATGCAATCAAGAAGGCTCATGAGCTGGCTATTGAACGTGGGCAGAACCACGTGTCATCTCTGCATTTGCTGGGGGCTCTACTTTTACAAGAAGAATCGATGGTGAATTCTATTTTAGACAAGCTAGAAATTGACTCCATGCTCCTAACAGATTCTGTGCTCGACGGTATTGAATCACCAGAGTCTCGTAGTACTCTTTCTCCTGCTTACCAGATATATTTAAACCCTGATTTGGCACAAGTGATAGAGCACTCAGTTAAAATAGCTGAAGGGATGAAAGACGACTTTGTGTCTACTGAGCACCTTTTTATTGCCATGCTTGATATTGCTGGAGACTCTAGAGAGACGCTTGCGCGATTTAGAATCAGTAAAGACGAAGTTATGAAAGTTCTCGAAGAACTTCGTAGTCAAAATATTACAGACATATCCGAGCCTAAAAAATTCAAAATGCTTTTGAAATACACTCGGAACCTCACTAAACTTGCCAAAGAAGACAAGCTGGATCCAGTTATCGGGAGAGATAATGAAATAATGCGCATTATGCAGATTCTTTCTCGCAGGACCAAAAATAACCCTATTCTTATCGGTGAAGCAGGTACTGGGAAAACCGCAGTAGTAGAAGGGCTAGCAAATAGAATTGTGAAAGGAAACATTCCTGAGTCTTTGAAGGATAAAGAATTGGTTTCTTTGGATTTAGGATCTTTGATTGCTGGTACCAAATACAGAGGAGAGTTTGAGGAAAGGTTGAAAGGAATAATGAAAGAAATCGAAAAAGCAGACGGAAAGATAATTCTTTTTATTGATGAGATTCATACAATCGTTGGTGCTGGCGGAGCAGAGGGGACTATGGATGCATCGAACATGCTCAAACCTGCACTCGCTCGCGGAGAACTTCGTGCTATCGGTGCGACGACTTTAAAAGAATACCAGAAGCATATCGAAAAAGATCCAGCACTCGCACGTCGCTTCCAACCTGTGTATATCGATGAGCCAAGCATTGAAGACGCTATAGCTATACTTCGAGGGCTTAAAGAAAAATACGAGCTTTTCCACGGTGTACGCATCACAGACGATGCTATTGTTTCCGCAGTAAATTTCTCAGCACGATATATCACCAACAGATTTCTACCAGACAAAGCTGTGGACTTGATAGATGAAGCTTCTTCGTCTTTAAAAATTGCACTTGAGAATAAGCCTCCCGTACTCGAAGATGCTCATAGGAAAATTATGCGTTTAGAAATTGAAAAAGAAGCCTTAAAGAAAGAAGTTGGGGCTCTAGATGGTGGTAAAAGAGATGAAAAAGAAAAAGAAAAAGAAATAAAAAACAGAATAAAAGAGATAGATAAAGAAATAGGCAATCTCTACGAGAAAACCAAAGAATTAGAACTGAAGTGGCAAAACGAGAGAGGTACGGTAGTAGAGATTCGTTCAATAAAAAAAGAGCTTGAAACAATGCGTCTCGAAGCAGAAAATGCAGAAATGCGAAGTGACCTTTCCCGTGCGGCAGAAATCCGCTATGGCAAGATCCCTGAACTCAAGAAAGACCTCGAGGTCAAGCTGTTGCGCTTGAAGAAACTTCAGAAATCCCGCCGAATCCTCAAAGAAGAGATCACTACCGAAGACATTGCGGAGGTAGTAGCTCGCTGGACTGGAATACCGCTTACAAAAATGCTTGAAGAAGAGCGAGAGAAACTAGAAAAAATGGAAGAAGAATTAAAGAAGAGGGTTATCGGACAAGATGAAGCCATAAAAAGAGTAGCAGATGTTATTCGTCGCTCTCGTGCTGGGATATCGGATCCTAACAGGCCAATAGGTTCATTTATTTTCTTGGGTCCAACAGGTGTAGGCAAGACTGAGCTTACTAAAGCATTGGGTCAATTCATGTTTAACGACGAACGTGCAGTCATCCGGGTAGACATGTCCGAATACATGGAGCGCCATTCGATCTCTAAGCTGATTGGTTCTCCGCCGGGCTATGTTGGTCATGACGAAGCCGGGCAACTCACCGAACAAGTTCGACACCGACCGTATTCTGTAGTTCTTTTTGACGAGATCGAGAAAGCACATCCGGAAGTCTTTAATATGCTACTTCAAGTGCTCGACGACGGTAGGCTAACCGACGGTAAAGGGCGGGTGGTAAATTTCAAGAATACAATCATAATCATGACTTCTAACTTAGGCTCTCAGTTTATTGAGAAAATGGAGTCTGTAGGATTTTCAAATAATTCAAAAAGTCAGGATTATAATCAAGTGAAAGAGAAAGTACTGGAAACATTGAAAGATCATTTTCGTCCGGAATTCCTAAACAGAATCGATGAAATTGTGGTATTCGATATTCTTTCGGAGATTGCAATCAAAGAGATTGTAGGAATCAGAATAAATGTAGTGAAAGAAAGATTGTCTATGAAAGGTATTGATTTTGTTATTTCAGATACTGCACTGTCCCATTTAGCAAAAGAGGGATACGACCCACATTACGGTGCAAGACCACTCAATCGCTTGATACAAAACAAGATACTAAATCCTGTTGCAACCCATATTATTTCAAATGGCGTTAAGAAAGGGGACACTGTCCATGTGTTAGTGAAAAATAACGATATTGTTATAGAGAACCAAAAAGGCAAAATCAAAAGCAACTTCCATTCCCAGGCGAATCATACTCCAAAAAAATAACATATATGAAACTCGGATTTGTGGACGACAGTAACTTTAGTTGGAGGGACATGATAAAAGCCATCTTTTATCTTCTTGAGAATAAAAAGAAAGAATACCTTCTATACACTGGCATACTTGTATCTATTCTTTTTTATGATTTGGTGCCAGTTTTAATCGTTGGTAAAATTGTAGATTTTTTTACTAACTATAATCCTGGCGACTCTTTAAATACATTTTATTTTCTTGTAATTATCCTTGCGGTCGGTAATAGCGTAGTCGCTCTTATCCGTTTATCTTCAAAAAAAGCACTTTCTAATATACAGTCACAGGTTACCTACAGCACAAAAGTAAAAGGGTTTGAACGACTGCTTGATTTTTCTATTAAATGGCATGATAGTGAAAATACGGGAAATAAGGTCCAAAAAATTGAAAATGGTATAAGTGCTCTCAAGGATACACAACAGCAGTTAAGTAACGGTATTTTCCCCCAAGGAACAGCTATTATTGGAGTACTTATTGCTTTCATTTTTATGAACCCTTCACTTTTTGTTTACTGTTTATTGTATGCGGGGGTTTTTATTTTAATACAAGCAAGTTTTTATAAACGTAGCCTTGATTTGAACTATACATATAACTCTATGGTGGAAAAGGCAAGTGGTACATATTATGAAGGGCTTAGTAATATACTTACTCTTAAAACACTTGGAGTGAAAAATGATTTCAAGACAAATATTATGTCCAAAGAAGAACTTTCTCGAGATTTCTCCATTAAAATGACACAGCTAGGTAACAATAAATGGAAGTTGTTTCAGATATTAAATGGAATAGTATTGGGAGGTGTCGTCTTTCTTACTGGACAAGGTTTCATTAAGGGCGCTATAAGTCTTGGGTCTATTTTTATAATTTTTAATTATTTCCAAAAACTTTCACATGGACTAGGCGAATCTACAGGCATTGTAGAGAAGTTAATCAGAGCAAAAGTAAGTATGTCAAGAATGATGCCTATCTTTTGGGAAGAGGAAAGTATAAAGCAAGGCACAAAGGAATTTCCAGAACAATGGGACAAAATCTTTGTTAATAACGCGAGCTTTAGTTATTGGAAAAAAGAAAGTGAAGAAGGTAATTCTAAAGAAAATGACCGTGGTCTTAGCGAGGTAACATTAACCATAGCTAAAAATGAGAAAATAGGCGTAGTGGGACAATCAGGGAGTGGCAAATCAACTCTCGCAAAGTTACTCGTAGGTTTGTATCACTTTGAAAGTGGAGAATACAAAATAGGGGATAAGAATTTCTATGACGTAAAACATGACCAAATTACAAATGAAATGGTTCTTGTTTTGCAGGACTCAGAAATGTTTAATTTATCTCTAAAAGAGAATATAACTCTTATGAGGATATTTGATGCAAAGTTGTGGGAGAATGCGGTCCAAATATCTCAACTTAAAGAACTGATCGAGCGACTGCCTGAAGGAGCAGAAACACTTATTGGTGAGAAGGGTTACCGCCTCTCAGGTGGAGAACGCCAGCGTATAGGTATTGCAAGGGCAATATATAAAGACCCTCAAATTTTAGTACTCGACGAGGCTACGAGCTCCCTTGATAGTAAAACTGAAAGCCTAATCCAAGAGGCGTTTGAAGAAAAGTTGAATAAGAAAACTATAATTAGCATTGCGCATAGAGTTTCCACACTAAAAAATGTAGATAAAATAATTGTTTTTGATGAGGGGAAGGTTGTTGAAGAAGGAACATATCGGGAATTATCAGAAAACAAAAGTTCTAAGTTTTTTGACATATGTCAGTATCAAAAAAAGACAGCGACGACTGATATCTAAGGTTTATATAAAAAGGTGCAAAAAAAATACTTTTATGGTATTTTTGATGAATGCGTCGGTGGTGGAGTGGTCTATCACAACAGACTGTAAATCTGTCGCCTTCGGGCTTCGTAGGTTCGAATCCTACCCGACGCACAAGAAAAAAAATCCTGGGTTTTGCCCCGGGGTTTTTATTTTTGTACGGAATTGTTTGGCTGATAAGGCACAGTTAATACTGTTCTTGAAACTTCAGTTCCGCCAACCATGACAATTGAAAATATTTTCGCAGTGTTCATAATAGTATTCACGTTATTTTTATGATAAAAAGCTAGAGACTCTGCTTCGCTGTATGGTATTTGGTCTGCAGTTAGAGCAAGTAACTTTTCTACTTCTGTTTCTAAATCTACATATGTTTTCAACACTTTTGTATTTTTTAGTATACCCATGACCGTAAAAGGATTAAACAACCCTCCTTCGTTTTTTAGTTTTTGATAGAAAGATGAAGCATTAATTTCTTTCATATCAGTTAGGTCTTTGATGTATTGCTCTAAAACAAGACTAAAAAGTGTAAATTGTTCTTCGGTTTCTTCTCTGCGCTCTTTATCCAAGACTTCTCGCATTTCATGTTCTACAATCTTTGCTGCTTCTTTCTTATTCAACGGACCAATGAGTTGTGGCAACATATTTAAATATTTAGCGTGGGTTTCTTTTATGTCAGTAATTTGTTCTTTGTCTTTAGAGCTTTTGACTTGTACTAAATAAAGGGTGTCCACTAAACCATTGTTATTTTCTACAGCAGCTAAAAGGTCGACTTTATACCCAGCATCCATGTGGTCGTTGGTTGCTATCCAGGTTTCATTATCCGGGTATTCTTTTTTCATACATTTTTCTAAAGACAAAACTGCTTCTCTGCAATTCATGACCCCTACTAAAATCCGATCTACTTGTTCTTGAAATTCAATGGAGTTGTCTTTCTTTTCTTGAGCTAAGGTTCTTTTAATTGTTAGAGCAACTTTGTCGATTGATATGTTGTGTTGGTATATTATTCTCAGTAGATTATTTTGAAATTGAGCTTCCTCTAGTCTAAATGTTGTGCGGCTGATTTCGCTTTTATTATGCGTAGCTTTCATTCTTTCTGATGTATTCTTAAGATCACGATTTCTAATCTGTTGTATGTATTGAGTGACAACACGTACAATTTTTTCATCGGTAGATACTTCAGGCTGAGTATTTAATTTCTCCACGAGGGTTACGCCTTTAGAAACAGGAGAACCAGAGTCTTTTCCTGTAAAGATTAATTTGAATTTATCTTCTCCGCCACCGAACATTCTATTCATTTGAATAATATATCATTTTTTGAGTATAAAACCATCATAAAAAATTTAAGCCAGGCAGTTCTCATTTGAACTGCCTGGCAGCCCAGATTCTCACCTGAATCCGAACACTTCCTACACTAAGGAAATGAAAAACCGCCGGAGTGTGCACGTGCACACTCCGGCGGTCAAGTTGATTGTTTTAGTTTTCAATAAAGTTTACAAAACACGGTTCCCGTCATGTTTACAAGGCTAGCGTATTCTACGACAATCTTGTCTCCTAAAAAGAATCCAAATCTTTTATTTTCCCACCCGATTTTCATTTCAAGGGCAGGTCTGAATTCTCCGAAAGGACTTGTCAGTTCACCTTCAAAGATTATCCCGGTTTCGCCGATTTCAACAGGCACTTTTATGCCTCCTCCAAATTCGATTCGGAACTCTTTAGATTTTTCGAAAACGGGGACAGCAAAGGCTGTATGTTCGCCCGTATAGTTTTCGTTAAAGATTTCTGAATAGACGAGGAATATACCCAGATTAACGTTCGTTTTAATTCCGATATTAGTGGAGTGCCAGCGGTAGTCTCGTTGACGGTCTTTGTAGGTAGCAAAGAAAGGTCCGGACCATATTTCAGGTCTGATCTGATGGCTGTCGTTTTGAATAAGTGCCAACAACAAGTAAGGTTTTTTGTTTTGGGCCTGCGCTTCGGTAAGCCCGAGCAACAGAAGGGTGGCGAGTGCACAAAGGCGGAGGTTTTTCATAACCAAGTGTTGAATTTAGTGAAAGAATACCCATCCCGAAGGAGGGCGTGAATGAATTTATTTCTTCTTTTCGAGTCTGTTTTGTATCTCAAATATGATAACCGGAGCAAAGAAACAGCTCATGGTCAGAATCGAGGTCAATATGTCAGCGATTTCGGTTTCAAGGATTTTCCAGTAACCAAAGTGGCACAAGGTCGTAATAAACATCTTGAAACCAAGCACACCTATTACTACAAAGGCGCTAGTTTCTAAAAACGGATATTTCTTGATCAGTCGTACAAAAAGCTGCGCTACAAACCTAATACCCAAAATGCCGATGAAAACTCCTCCGCAAATCAGGAGGATGTTGTTCGTGTACGCCACTGCGGCGAACACGTTGTCGAGGGAAAATGCCATGTCCATGATTTCGATTGCGATAACGGTAGCCCAGAATCTTCCGATGATACCAACAGTCAACAGGTAGCACCATTTTTCTTTCTTGTTGAGCGTGTCGTCTTTCTTGCTTTTCGTTTTCTTTGTCCGAAAGTAATCGTAACAAAGATACAAGAGGTATATCCCGCCTAGTGGTTTCAGCCACCAGATGGAAATCAGGATCGATGCGAAAACCATGGCGAGTCCTCGGAATAAATAGGCTCCAATGATGCCATATTTCAGCGCCCTTGGTTGTTGCTTCTCCGGCAGGTCCATGACCATAGTGGCTAGGACTGCCGCGTTGTCTACGGACAACAGGACTTCAATTAAAATGAGGTTGAGAGCAGTTATTGCGGATTGCTCGGGGGAAGCGGTAATCTCTTGCCACTTTTCTTGGATCGTAAAGAGGATTTCTTCTAACATAACTTTTGGCCCAAGTTGGGGCTTTATTTGTATCATACCTTCCCGGGTAGGAAAGTAGAGAGTTTGACGAAGAATTATTGAGGTTTCGTTCGATATTAGCACTATTGACTGAAAAGTAAAGGTGCTGTATGTAGTAATATTTGTTTCTTTTTGAAAAGTGTGCTATTATATTTTTACTGAATTTGAAGCTCAAAATTTCTTTCGAGCTTTTTTTTATTTCATTTAACAACTTATTATTAAATTAGAATTATTTTTTTATGGATATTAGAAACATTGCGATTATTGCTCACGTGGACCATGGTAAGACGACTCTTACCGATGCTTTAATGAAACAAAATGGAGGTCTTCAAGATGAAGGTCTTTCTATGGATTCGAACGCAATTGAAAAAGAACGCGGTATCACTATCTATTCCAAAAATACTTCTATTACTTATAAGGATACTAAGATCAACATTGTGGATACACCAGGCCACGCCGACTTCGGTTCAGAAGTAGAGCGTGTATTGCGAGCGATTGATTCAGTGCTTTTACTTGTGGACGCAGTAGAAGGTCCTATGCCTCAAACTCGATTCGTACTGAAGAAGTCTCTAGAACTTGGTCTTAAACCAATAGTAGTAATAAACAAAATAGATAAACCTGCCGCAGATGCACACAGAGTACACGAAGAAGTCCTCGAACTTTTCTTTGAGCTTGGTGCATCTGAAGAACAAGCTGATTTCAAGACCATATACGCTATTGGGCGCGAAGGTAAGGCTTTTAAAAATTTAGGAGATGATTCCAATGACCTATCACCACTGCTTGATCTGATCTTAGAGACTGTGCCCGTAGCTTCCAAAGACGAGAATGAAAAGATGTCCGCACAGGTGTTCAACCTCGGCTACGACAACTTCCTCGGCAGAATGGCGGTCGCTAGAATTTATTCTGGAAAGATAGTTTCCGGAAGCCAGATAACCGTCAAAGGAGTAAACGGCACCAGAACAGGTAAGATTGTTAAATTGTTTACTTTTGCCGGAATAGCCCGCAAGGAAGTAGAAGTTGCTACTTCAGGAGACATCGCTCTACTCGCAGGTATTCCAGATATTTATATCGGTGAGACTTTGTGTCAAGACGCAAGCGTGGAGGCATTGCCGCATATCGCGATTGATGAACCAACTTTGTCTCTTAACTTCTTAGTCAACGACTCTCCGTTTGCCGGTAAGGAAGGTAAGTTTGTTACTTCAAGACAAATTAAAGAAAGACTAGAAAAAGAACTTGAAATCAACGTTGGGCTCAAGGTTGATTTTTCTCCAGATCAAGGCAGTCAAGGCGGACCTAGCTTTTTCAAAGTGTACGGAAGAGGTGAGTTGCATGTCGCAGTTCTCTTGGAAAATATGCGTCGTGAAGGATTTGAAATGCAAGTCTCTCAGCCGGAAGTTATCATTAAGGATGAGCCAGGTATCGGTAAAACCGAACCATACGAAGAACTAGTCATCGATGTGCCTATGGACTCTTCAGGTGGAGTAATTGAGAAGATTGGTAAGCGAAAGGGAATTATGAAAGACATGCAAGAGAAGAACAGTATCGCTAGAATCATATTCGACATACCAACTCGCGGACTTCTTGGTTACAGGGGTGAATTTATTATTGATACTAAAGGTGAGGGAATCATGTCTTCACGGGTTACTGGTTTCAAAGAATATGCAGGTGAAATAAAGAAAAGAGAGTACGGATCTATGACTTCGATGATAGCTGGTAAGGCTGTAGCTTTTGCCCTTGCAAATTTACAAGAACGTGGTATTATGTATATCGACCACGGAACCGAAGTATATGAAGGTATGGTTATCGGTAATGTTCTAAAGGGGGAAGAGATGGCAGTAAACCCTATTAAGGGTAAACAGCTTACAAACATGCGTGCATCCGGTACCGACGAAGCAACAGTCCTAAAACCTGTTTTTGCGCTAAGTATCGAGCGAGGACTAGAAGTCATGAGCAACGACGAATACCTGGAAGTTACTCCAAAATCAGTGAGGTTGAGAAAAAAATATTTAACTGATCTTGATAGAGTAAAAGCAAACAGAAATAAGTAAAAAAAGATCAAAATCAACCACCCTGGGGCAAGCCCACAGGGTATGATCGGAAGCATGAGCCTACAGTAATCGTAACTGATATGGTGAATCTTCCGTCTTTCCTTGGTTAGCAACATAACGTTCGACACTCTTCCAG
>JALYQS010000013.1 GCA_030855725.1 bacterium
ACTGCAGCCACCCGTAGGTGTATGGTCCGTGTCTCAGTACCATCGGTGGGGGTCAGGCTCTCACCTCCCCTAGACGTCATAGCCTTGGTAGTCCATTACACTACCAACTAGCTGATATCGCACAGGCCATTCCCAAAGCGTTAAAACTTTACTCTTGCGAGACCATCTTGTATTAGTCCACCTTTCGATGAATTATTCAAGACTTTGGGGGATGTTCCTGCGTATTACTACCTCGTTCGCCACTAACTTTCAGAGAAAATTGACCTTGATATAATCTCAATCTCAATTCAAGAAAATCCGTTCGACTTGCATGCCTTATCCACGCCGCCAGCGTTCATCCTGAGCTAGGATCAAAC
The DNA here is from genome assembly GCA_030855725.1 of bacterium. Lineage (GTDB taxonomy): Bacteria > Patescibacteriota > Minisyncoccia > Phycocordibacterales > UBA9973 > UBA9973. Next base: position 357 of record JALYQS010000013.1, read on the forward strand.
TCTAACTAAAAGTTAAATAGAACGAAACAAAATAAAAAACAGCATGTCTTCATTTTGAAATTCTCAAAAAATTTGTTAGCGATCCTAGCTCGTGAAATTATTATATAAAACAATAAACATTAGAGACTTGCATCCTCCCCTTCAATTAAAGGGAGGTTCTCTTTTGCCTCGACGCTCCTAAGCTGTCGAGGACTTTTTCGACACAACCACAACGGAACGCTATGGCTATGCCTTATTCACTTGTCAAAGTAAAACGCCCTGTATAAACAATAGGACGTAGGGAGAGTATATATGAAAGAAAAAGACAAGTCAACCCCGTCCCTCGGAGACTACAACATAAAGCGCTAAGTGCAAAAAAGTATTGTTATTTATAGATAAAATCTCGAATTTGTGTGAGCTTAATTATGACTTCCGAATCAATTACTTTTTGAAACCTAGGGATAGTTTTGCTGTCCTTGATTACATCTTCCATAAACATCGCAAGAGGACGTACATCCCAGTGTTCCCCGACTTTATACACGAAGGCACTTTCATATAGTGGACGATATACTACCATCAGGCTTTCATCAACACCGCCGAACTCTCCATGAGAAATTTCCGTGTGGTGACCGATGTTTAAAACTTCATATGCATAATTATTTACTTCCCCCTTCGGGTCATGTTTGTAATGATAGTAAAATCCTTTTTCTAGTTCGCTAAGCATAGTAAATAAATTGTATCACAGAAACCAAAACACCCCGACTATCGGAGTGTTTTAGAAGATTTAATAATAAAGATTATATCTTAAGTTTTATTTATTGAACTTGAAAACCTGCACTAAATGGTGCCCAGGCAGGGACAAGACCACTCACGTCTTCGGTCTGATATTTAATGGTTTCAACCATAGTGAAAGCCGGAGATGTCCATGTTCCTACTAAGAAAGGAATAACTGGACTAGTAAAAGCAGTACCGAATACACTTTTTATCTTTAAGTCCCTCTTGCTTGTGTTATGCCAAGTTATAGTACTCCCGACTGGTATGACAACAAAAGACGGCAACACTTCATCATTTGTTATTTGAATAACTACATTTTGAGGGCAAGGCAAACCAGTAGCTGTACTAAATTGTACATTAGGACCGCATGGTGCCGGAGCCGGAGGAACTGGCGCTGGTGGAACTGGAGCTACTGTAGTTGTTGTGGGGTTTATCGGATTTAGATTAGGATTGATTGGATTGAAGGGATTTAATGGGTTCACCGGAGCAACAGTAGTAGTGTTTGGATTCACTGGATTTGGATTGTTGGGCACAACTGGATTAGGAACAGCAGGATTAGGTACCGCACAGGTAACATCTGCTATTTTTTGGCGAGTTAGAGGACCAACGACCCCGTCCGGAACTAAGCCGAATTGGGTTTGAAATTTTATTACAGCATTCTGTGTTAGAACTCCAAAGAATCCCAGAGGCACACCAGCAGGAACAACTAAGTAGTTATTAAAAACGAGAAAATTCTGGAGCCTAGTTACATTCCCTAAAAAAAGAGGGTCACTAGCACCTATCTTCATGTTAAGTGTAAGCATTGTACAAGCCGGACCCCAAGGAAGATTTGGATTCGGATTGACTTGAGCAGAGCTCATACTGGGAGCCAAAACTAAACTAAAAACTAAAAACAAACCAAGTAATATTTTTTTCATAAAAATTGACTATTAATATAATAATAAACGTTAATAATAAAGTGTTCGTTTAAAAGACGCAAATACACGTCTTATATTACAATTATACATATATTCAGAATATATACTACACATTGCAAGCCAGACCGGTGGTGGTGCTATACCCTTGAAATGAGACACAGCCTGAAGGAAGGGCGGGATTAATAGCCTGTGAACCGTCGCAAGCTAATCCAGTGATACTGCTGTATCCACTACTAGAGGTGCATCCCGGAAGGGTTGGTGTTGTAGTCTGGGAACCATTACAAGCTAATCCTGTGGTTGTGCTGTAACCTTGCGTTGAAGTACATCCAGACAAAAGTAGGCTTGATGAAGTACTAATCGTTAGACTATTTCCTCCAGCAGAAGTGAGTCCTGTCGATGTGGAATTATTTGAAATTTGATTGCCATAATTTGTAGATGGGCTACTGGACTGTAAAATAATAGCAGAGCTATTCGCACAGGTGACTTCGGTTATTTTTGCGCGAGTAATATGTCCTACATATCCACTTGCCGGCACAATGCCATTTTCATTTTGAAAATACTTTACAGCCTTGAAGGTCAATAACCCGAAATAACCAGTCGGCTCAGTACTTAGGTATCCTTTTGATTGCAAAAAATCTTGAAGTGTGGACACTTCTCCATTTGTATTAGAATCTCGATCTCTGTATCTCATATTGCTATTAAGAGTTACACAAGTCGATTCGGAAGGATTTGGATCTACATCTGCTTGAGCAGAAACCAAACCTGAAATAGTTACGCCACAAATCAAAACCACTATAGCTAAAAATTTATTCATGTATTTTGTACTAATTTATTTTTATAATTTATAAGCTAATAAAAACACCCTAAGTATACATAAATTAGAATGCTTCACAATCACTATCTGATCCCCGTATCGATATCAAAATTTACAGTGGTGGTCTCAAAAGATTTCACTGTCACTGGCTTTTTCTCTCCCGGACCAATCCCGGCTGGAACTATTTGGACAAAATAACTTCCCGGACCAATAGCCATCTTGTAAGTACCTTCGGAATTCAAATAAACTCTTTCTTTAACGGTAACCTGGTCAGACATATAAACCACAACTTCACGAGAAGTGTAGACCTCAGGATTTACTTTACACGGCTCGTCTGCTCTTTCAACTGGGCAATTGGGACCTATGTTTACCTCCCCTACCAAGTATCCACCCGCAATACGTGAGGTGGGGTCTGCAGAGGCGTTCTTGAGACACATTGCCAACTGTGCTGTTTGTGTCCAGCCACACTGTCCGGTTACTTGGCGTTCGCATTTTGCAGTTTTGTAGCACATGAACTCTTCTTTATAGATACAGTTTGACGCAACATCCTTTTGGTCGGAGCAGACTTCTGCGCTACAGCCACCTATATAACATTTGGCAACTGCCGTGGAGGGTTTAGGTGAGACGATGATGGTTGCAGTGTTTTCGTCAGCGTTTTGCAAAGTGAAAGTGTAGCCGTGCATGGTGACGCTTTTGTTGTTCGTAGTTCCGAGACGTGTTTCTTGTGCAAGGTTAACTACAGGAAATAATACCGAAAACACGGCGGATAACTCCCCCGCCCAAATACATTGCACACCCGACTTGCAACGAGAATCATTTATTTCTTTTAATGAAACAGACAAATTACCTGAAAAAGTTACTTGCTCATTTATTTTTAAAGCAACTGGTTTATTAAATTCTTTATCATTCGAAACAGGAACTGGAACATCTATAATTTCATCTTTGATAACTCGTACAAAAAGGTTGCCGTTACCGTCTCGGCACTGCTCCGGATAGCTCTCCATAATTGGATATCCTGCATTTTTACATTCTTCAAAATTTGTAACCAATGGTTGAGGTATTATTTTATTCTGAGATTTGGAAACAAAAAAAATGACTATAACCAAAATAACTGCCAGTGCGATATACATAATTGCATTTCTATTGTTCATCTATATATTATACCACGAACCAAAAAGCCCCCGCATGCGGGGGCTTTTTGTTAAAAACATTTCGATTTAAGCAGACGGTTCTGCAGGTGTTTCTTCTTCGGCAGCAGTGTCCATGCCTTCAGGAACTTGTTCTTCTGTTGGCATATCTTCAGCTCCTTCTACTTCTTTTTCTTCATCAGCCATAAAATTTAAATTTAATTAAGTCTACTAAAATGCGACTATACGCAATTATAACACACTTCTTATTATTTAGATAGACAGTGTTTTATTTCAATGCGCCTTCTTTTTTTAAAAGTTTAGTTTTTGCCGATTGCCCACCACGATTGTAATCCCCTATTTTACCATCGCTACGTATTACTCTGTGGCACGGGACAGTGTCGTCGTAATTATTTTTCATAAAACTTCCAACAGTCCTACTTGCTTTAATATTCCCCGCTTTCTTTGCAACTTCTTTGTAGGTCATTATCTTTCCTTTCGGAATTTGCCTAGCTACATCTAAAACTTTTTCTTTAAATGTTTTTGGTAGCATTTCTATTTTTAATCTTAGATATTATAATTCCACCCCAAACAGTCGCGAGAAATGTGTAGTTAATAATCATAAACCACATATTGCTCCATTGGACGCCATATGGGAAACGATAGTCAGAAATCGGGAAAAGGAACGGCGTTGGGTAAAATGCCAGCGCATGCGAAGGAATATCTATAAGTATATGCAGTAACCAACCAAGAAGTTCGTATCTGGGACGCTTAGAGAAATACCACACCGCGAGAAATACAAATGCCCACACTACTAAGGAGTGACTGTATTGATATAAAAAAGCAGCAATATCAAAGCCTTGTACTTCTATATGATGTCTACCAAAACCGCCTTCGTAAGCAGGATTAAAACGCAAATTATACATTCCAATAGTAAAAGGAACAGTGAAAGCAAAAAAGTCTGGAAACACACCCCAGAATCCAGTCCAAACTGGACTCATTGAAAACTTTTTATTTTCACCAGTTTTTTTATCTAGGTAAATCTTCTTAGCGAAAATTTTATTGGCTCCTCTTGCCCCAGCGTTGGACCAAAGTATATGTGCGAATATGTCCATGTTATTTTAGATAACTGTCAAAATAAATCGCGTGACAGGTATAACCACCCAGATTCTTTTCTAGATAGTCTTGATGATAATCTTCTGCGAGATAGAACATGGTAAGTGGTTCAAGGGTCGTAACCACCGGATCTTTCCATCTTTTTGAATCATTCACAATTTTTATAAAGTCTTCAGCTTCTCTTTTTTCTTCGTCGTTAGCATAAAAGATTGCAGAGCGATATGAAGTGCCTCTGTCATTACCTTGTTGATTTAGGGTTGTAGGGTTATGAATTTGGAAAAAGAAATCTAGCAAGTTTTTGTAAGAAGTTTTTTGGTCGTCATATTCTATCTCTACAGCTTCTGCGTGACCGGTATGATTCTCGTATGTGGGATTTTCTACACTTCCACCTGTGTAGCCCACCTTCGTATCTATTACTCCTGGTTGTTTTCTAATCAAATCCTCAAGTCCCCAGAAACATCCTCCTGCAAGTACTGCTTTTTTAATCATAGGTACATTATAACATGCGTATAAGTGGTTTGCGCCCGATGGTTTGGGAACCATCGGGCGCAGTTTTATTAAGATGATGCCCTTCTAGCAAAGTAAACACCAAAAGCAGATAAAATTAGAACACTTAATACCAGTAAGGTGGTCGTGCCGTATTTTAAATACAGGAAAAAAATTACCGCCGTAGAGACAAAGTATAAATGCACCAAAAAGATATTTATCGGAGCTGACTTTATCACTGTAGCGTAAATTTTATTTAAGTACGCCCACATAATAATGAAACACAAAATTATGTAAGGTGTAAAAATTATAAATAAACTTTTGGTATCAAAATTTACAATCCTTGGATTAATTCTCTTCGCTATGTAACAGATAGCTAAAAAAACTATTAGAATTATGTTGTAAAAGATTACCAGCTTTGCAGCGCGCACATACACACGCCCGTCGATATTACTTTTCTTGTTTTGCATAGCAAAAGATTTAGTTGATGAGCAATTTATCTATATTTTACAACATTTTGGAGAATTTAGCAATAATTATTTTTAAGTAAAATTAATTTTCACTCCGCCAACACTTCTTTTAATCCTACAAGGACTATGCATAGATGTTAGAATACATATAATAAAAGCTCTTTATTATATGAAAAATAAAAAGATTTTTCTATGATGGAGTTGGGTTATACAAAAAGTCCTGTACTGGGCTTTCGTTTTCATGATGGCAATATTATTGTTTGTCATTATGATGGTAGTGATAACCTACTTCGCCCTCTGGCTCCACCTCTGAGTTCTCGCTTTTGTAAAATAGCGAGAACTTTTTTAATAAAATCATCTAAAAGTAAAATTAATATTTACAGTATCCCCTTCCCAAATATTTTCCTTTTTTCTGACAGAAGCTTTAACTGAAAGCAAATATGAGCCTGAAATTTTGTGCGGAAAAAGCGCAGTGTCCCAGGAAGTCTTGCCTGTCTTTGCCGTAATATATACAAATCCTTTTTTATATTTATTTCTGATTTGCTCGGAAACTTTCTTCTCCACATTTACAAAGTGCCACCCTGCATCCCCTGGCCATTTCCAAACCTTGGCGTCAATTCTAAAAATTTTTTTCATGAAAAAATAAGATCAAATAGAAAAGTTTTTTAATTTTTTAATTATCAAATCCAGGTTCTCTGGATGAGTAAAATTTATTTTGTCTACATCAATAACTTTAATGTAGGGGGTTTTTGAGACAAAATCTTCAAACGACTTTTTTCTATTAAGAACACAGTCGTCAGGTATTTCTCCTTTAGAACGACTTCTTCTTTTTATATTAGATAGCAGTCTAGTCTCAGAAACTCGCAGATATACCACATAGTCTGCTTTTGGAGTTTTTTCAGTAACTTGAAGAATCATCTTCTTTATTTGTAAATAATTAGTGGGTTTCTCTGATTCTAAAATCACTAGCTCATTTTCGAAAGATCCATCAATAAAAATATCTAATTTCGTACTAATTGATATTTTATGTGCAGCAGTTAAAGAATTAGAAAATCTATCACAAAAGTATTTGTATCTTTTATAAGGATTTGTTGCGTTCTCAATTGACTCTAATATATCGTTATCAATACTACCAATTTCTCCCTCAAAAAAAGCAGGAGATGAGGTCAGCGCAGAAAGCTGTTTTACTAAAAAAGATTTACCTGCTCCAGATGGACCAATAAAAGCATAGATTGACATATCTTGTTTTTATCATAAAATTACGATTTATTCAATTTATTCATATATTCAAAATCCTTTTCACTCACAGGCATGATGGAGAGACGCATACCTGGTTTGGCAACCAGCATGTTTTGGAGGTTGGGGTCGAATTTTATTTGGGCGAGAGTCACGGGTACTTTAAATTTCTTTACGAAACCTATATCCACGCAATACCACACTGGCTTATCTCTCGTCGCCCTGGGTTCATAATACTCGCTTTTTTTATTAAATTGAGTTTTGTCCGGGTTAGGATTACTCACCACTTTCGCAATACCATAGACTCCGGTCGGCTCCGTGGTGGAGCCATTAGAATGATGGAAAAGACACAGGTCGCCGACCTGCATCTCGTCCCTCATATAGTTACGAGCTTGAAAGTTCCTGACTCCTTCCCACGGAGTCTTCTTGTCTTTTTTCAAGTGGTCGATTCCATAGCAGTCTCCTTCGGACTTTATAAGCCAATACTTTATCATGCGTAGATTGTATACGATCCTTTAAACTTTTGAAAGATGTTCGAAGTTTGCTCATTAATTCTTTTTTGTATTGAATGTCATTATTCCTCCTTTAACTGTCCCTAGGCTGTTTTGAGCTACGACACGGTAGTAATAATTTGTACTTGAAGTAAGCCCAGAGATATTTTCGTTCACTAATACATCGCTTGTCAGAGCTCCCGCGGATTTAGCTGGTACTGTAGTAAGTAAAGCAGAGGCGAGCGACGAATCAGTACTGTATTCAAACCAGTAGGTAGTTTCTAAACCGTGTGGATTTACAGCTCCTTGTAGCCTCGCACTACTTCCAGTTATAGAAGTTGCGCTTTTAGTCGCAACAGAAGGAGTAGTAGTACTAGTATTAGCAGGACCCGCAGTTTTGAAGTTTAATATTGCACCATTTATCGTTCCGAATTGGTTCTGAGCATTTAAGCGGAAGTAGTATGTGGTAAGAGGCTGAAGTGAAGCGATGGTAGAAGACACAGGAACAGCACTTGTCCCAGCGCCAGCGTTTACAAATGCAGTAGTATTACCCAAGTTTGCTGTTTCTCCGTATTCAAACCAGTATCCTGTACTCGCTCGGTTGGGAGTAACTTCTCCGTTTAAATTAGCTGAGGTTCTAGATATTGCGGTCGCGCTTAATGACTTTGCTCGAGGAGTACTGCCAACTGGTGCCGGAGTACCTTCGGTAGTTTTGAAAGAATATTGTGTGCCAGAAACTCGGCCATATTGATTTTCTCCAACCAAGCGGTAAGAGTAAGTTGTATTTTTAGCAAGTCCTGTGAGGTACCCTGGGGCTTGAACTGTGACAAAGCCCGAACCCACTGTCTGACTCAATGTTTTCTTGGATAAATCTGATGTGCCGTATTCATACCAGTAGCTTGTCAACGCTCCTTTTGGAATAACTGTACCGGTAAGTATCGCTGTGGTATCTGACGGTATCGCGGTAGCATTTGTAGTAACCACAGGCACACCCTTTGTCGGAGCCGTCTGGGCAGGAGGAGTAGTGGTAGTAGTGGTAGATGTAGTAGTATTTGTAATATCTTCTGGCGCTGGATTTATAGTTGTGTTGTTATATGTAACCGAATCAGGAGAATCTTTAGTTGTAAAGTAAACGGCTCCCCCAATCAAAATTAAAACCAAAATTACCATTACCAACGTATTGTTTCTGTTCATAAATTTATTCTAAAAGTTAATATTAATGGGATTAAGCCCAAAGACCTTCCCACTATTGAAGACGTATCGTACAAAACTTTGTTACAAGCTCTAATGTTTTATTTATTTAAATACATTAGTCGAGTAGGCTCCGGAAACTTCTCGATTGCATAGTAGTGTATCCGGATTGTATTAATCAATATTTTTTATACAATATAGAAATATACCTTCTCTCTTTCTTTGTTGTACAAATGAAAGAATAAATCAAATAAAGAGGGTTGTTTTTCTGAATCATGTACTTCTTTAAGTTTTAGACGGTTCAAAGAAACTCTATAAGTTACAACAACTGTGCCGTGTTTACATTGTTTCAAAATTTTCGCTTCAATTTTAGGTAAAATTTCCTGAGGGACATATAAATAAATAATATTATACGGCCTTAAATCGTGCTCAAAAAAATCACCAAGTATAAATTTAACTTTTTGTCTAAATAAAAAAGCATTTAATTTAGAAAAATAAACCCTAAAACCTGAATTATCTATACCAGTAACATTTAAATCTTTGATGTGTTGTTTTATACAAATCGTAAAATCACCTCTACAACTTCCCATATCTAAAATATTACCATTCTCTGTGTAATTAGATTTCAAGATTGAAGCAATTTTCTTTGCCACCTTTCTAGAAGTACTAAAATCCTCTCCACCCGTAAATACATTATTTAGGAAAAAAATATAGAAAATAGGCAATACTAAGCAAATGAAAGCAATAGGAGATAAAATTATTACTTTAAACAGATAAAGATTTTGCATGTTATTTTTTATTCAGATATTCCAATCTTTCAGATTCCGGAAACTTTTCGATTGCATACCGAAGCATGGTACGCGGTAATGTCGCTGCTTTTCTGTCGAGATATTCCTTCAATCTTTTCTCATCCTTCTTGCCTGCTTCGCGGAGCATCCAGCCACAAGCTTTATGGATTAAATCATGAGTATGCTTGTCCAAGGTGTCTATAATTTTATAAGTCCAGTCAAGATCCCCTCTTCGTATAAATGCAAAAGTTGCAACTATCGCAATGCGCTGTTCCCATAAATCTTTGGAGTGTGAAAGAGTAAGAAGGATTCTTTTCTCGATATCATTTTTATCTAAAAGAAGGTCACCGAGAATCTGATGCGCAGAAGAATCCACGAGATCCCAGTTGTTTACGTACTTTGTGTTATCTAAATAAAATTTAACTAATTCTTCTTTTTCTTTCTGGTCTGAGTTTCCTTTTGCTTTTTTATACTGAGCCACGAGAATTAGAAGTGCGATAAATCTAACTTCATGTACCTCATTCTTAAGAAGCTTCGAAAGATCTTTCCTTGATATATGAGTATATCTTTCGGCTATTTTCCTAGATGTTGGAACGTCTAAACCCCAGAAGATATCTCCTTCACCATACTGCCCTTTCCCAGTCTTGAAAAACCTGCCAAGCACAGTGCCTTGTCTTTCATCTCTATGGCTACGTATATCCTTTAAAATTTTTTCTTCCATATGTTCCAAAATTGCGTTTTTATCAACCTATGATACCATATATACATGTTTCGAGTTAAGAATCAGTTCAAAAACACAACCACCGTCTTTACCACCACCCCACAATCTTGTGAGCTGATTTTTGTCTTGAACTAAAACTACTAAGAACTTTCAAACCAAAAACCAGCCCACGAGCTGGTTTTTGTTCTTTCTTAATGTTTAACTTTTTAAAATACAAACTATGTTAATCGTAGCAATTCTCCGCTTTTTCTTCCCTTTCTTATTTCAAAGCAGTGAGGGCAGAAACTCCAATACTGTGGTCCAACCACGCCACCCAATGGATGATGATCCATCTCATAATCCAAATCGCTATCCATAAAATAGCGGGCCCAAAAAACACAAGCCGATTCAGTTTATTCTGGACGGCTTTTTATTGCATGTTGCATTTCTGCCCCATTTATGGAATAATGGAGCCCATGGAATTAGTAACAAGAATTCTGCCGTATGCGCAGATTATACTTTCGGTAGTATTAGTTTTGGCTATATTACTTCAGCAATCAGGATCAAACACCGGTGGCGCACTCGGAGGTGGCGATACTGGGTCTTTTCACAGTACCCGTCGAGGTTTTGAAAAGTTTCTCTTTATTTTGTCTATTGTTTCTGCAATTCTCTTTGTTTTGTCAGCACTTCTCGCTATAATACTGAAAGCGCAAGCTTAGAACCACCAGAAAAAGTCTGGCGGTTTCAAATTTTACTTTACTTTTTATTATGCAAAACTTATATACTAGTGCGAATAATTTAACTCGCAATTTAAAGTTACCTCAAAGAATCAAACAAGCGCTTATTCATTTTACTAAGATGGAGTGGTACATTTTTTTGGGTCTTTTGGTTATCCTTTTAGTGAGCACGATAGGTATTCTTCAAAATATAAATAAATCTTTCATGGTAGAAGTACCAATGGAAGGAGGGTCTATAACCGAAGGCATAATGGGTACACCTCGTTTTGTAAATCCTGTGCTGGCAACTTCTGATGCAGATAAAGATTTGGTGTCACTTATTTATGGAGGACTTATGAGAAAAAATAATGACGGCACTCTCGTACCGGACTTAGCAGAGAAAGTAGATGTGTCGGAAGATGGCTTAACCTACACTTTCGTATTGAAAAGTGAAATATTTTTTCATGACAATACTCCGGTTACCACAAATGATGTGGTATTTACAATAGACAAAGTCAAAGACGGGGTGCTGAAAAGCCCTTTAAAGGCAAACTGGGACGGCGTAGGCATAGAGAAAGTCGATGAAAAAACTATAAAATTTATTTTGAAACAACCATACGCTTCATTTTTAGAAAATGTCACTCTTGGTATTATGCCTCTACATATTTGGGGGGATTCTCCGGTTGAACTTAACGCTGCGAACATTGATCCAATAGGAACAGGTCCTTACAAAGTAGCAAACGTAAAGAAGCAGTCTTCAGGAATTGTTGACTATTATGAACTTACCTCATTTAACAAATTTAGTTTAGGAAAGCCATACATAAAGAAAATTACACTTAAGTTTTATCAAAACGAAGAGGAACTTTTAAACGCACTCAGGGGTGGTTCGGTGGACCAGATAAGCTCTGTAACACCCTCAAATGCACTCAAACTAAAGGAAGAAGAATACAGAATAGAATCTTCTGTATTGCCTCGGATATTCGGTCTTTTTTTCAACCAAAATCAAAACCAAATTTTCACAGACAAGAACGTAGTTCGCGCTATAGACCTAGCTATCGATAAAGATAAAATAGTAAGAGAAGTATTGTCGGGATACGGTGTAGTGATAGACGACCCCATACCACCAAATATGATTGAATACCAAAAAACAGGTGCAGAGACAACCTATTCTCACGAAGAAAATATTGCTAAAGCAAAAGATATTTTAGGGAAAGAGGGTTGGATAAAAAACGAAAATGGTTTCTTGGAAAAAACCGTGACCGAGAACAACAAGAAAACGGTCAAGAATTTAGAATTTTCTATTTCCACTGGCAACGCCCCTGAATTAGCATCTTCAGCGCAATTAATCAAAAACGACCTAGAAATCATCGGCATTAATGTAGAAATAAAAACCTTTGAAGTGGGAAATTTAAATCAGATTGTTATCCGTCCTAGAAAGTACGACGCACTATTATTTGGACAAATAATAAACCATGAATCCGACCTCTTCGCTTTTTGGCACTCAACACAAAGAAAAGATCCAGGGCTTAACGTAGCGATGTACACCAATGCTAAAGTAGACAAAATATTAGAAGACGCGTTCGTTACCATAGACGAGAATAGTAGAATAAAGAAATACGCCCAATTTGAAGAAGAAGTAAGAAAAGATTTGCCTTCAGTCTTTTTGTATAGTCCTGACTTCATATATGTTGTGTCGAAAAACATAAAAGAATTGTCCATCGATCATATAGTTTCTCCTCGTGATAGGTTTTTGAACGCCTATCTGTGGTATACTAAGACCGATAACGTTTGGGAAGTATTTTCCAAATAATCAGCCTTCACAGCTGATCCGTCCCAAGGGCGGAAACTAATTATTAAATTAAATTAACCAAATCAGAACATAGACATGAAAAAGAACAGATTACCATTCAGTGCTTTTAGCATAGAAAACAGTAAGAATGAGAACAAAACACCTGGCTCACATCCTAACACCGGAGCTATAGCGACTATTAACCGTACTGGTACAGCACCAGCGAAAGGTAGCGACAGAACAGATGTTAACAAGAAAAGATTAACTAAAAGCTCCACCTACCAGTATTCTAAATTTGGTAAAGGTGGTGGCCGTGGGGGTAGAAGTAACTTTAATGGTAATAAAACTCCCTACAACAACGCCTCAGGGGGTAAAATCCCACCACCAGAGCCAGGAGTTATTCGTATCATCCCGCTTGGAGGTGTAGAGGAAATCGGCAAGAACATGACTGCTATTGAAATCGGAGACGACATCATAGTCGTTGACGCTGGAATGCACTTCTCTACCGAAGAGACACCGGGAGTAGACTATGTGATACCAAACACCACCTACCTTGAAGAACGAAAAGACAAAATACGCGCCTTGTTTATTACTCACGGACACTTAGACCATATCGGCGGTGTACCTCTCGTACTTTCACGTATTGGTAACCCACCCGTGTATTCCAGAAATCTTTCTATTTTAATGATGAGAAAGAGACAGTCAGAATTTCCTCAACTACCAAAATTGAAAGAAAACATAGTTGAAAAAGATGATGTTGTAACTATCGGAAACATGAAGATTAGATTCTTTGGCGTTACTCATACCATACCTGACTCTATGGGACTTATTATCGATACTCCACACGGCTGGATCGTAACCCCTGGTGACTACAAGTTGGACCAAATTGACGGAATAGTAACTGAACCAGAAGAGAAAGAGTATTCTATTTTCGACAAAGCGAAAGTTTTACTACTTCTTACTGACTCCACCAACATTGAGAATGAAGGATTTTCCTTACCGGAAATAAAAGTTCACCAAGGACTTGAAAATTTAATTAAAAAGATAAACGGCAGACTCATTATTGCTGCTTTCGCTTCACACATTACTCGACTCGCCCATGTGGTAAAAGTAGCCGAAAATTTAGGTAAGAAAATAGCATTGGAAGGTAGATCAATGAAGACGAACATTGAAGTGGCAATAGAGGCAAATTATTTTATCCCTAAAAAAGGCACAATAATACCGATAGAAGAAGCAGACAGTTACCCACCGAATAAAGTTGTCATATTGATGACTGGCGCTCAAGGAGAAGAATTTTCTGCATTAAACAGAGCTGCGAATAAATCTCACGCTAAATTCCAACTTCATAAAGGAGATACGATTATCCTTTCAGCTTCTATTGTTCCAGGAAATGAGCTCCAAGTTCAGAAAATGAAAGATGGCCTAACTAGACAGGGTGTGCGCATTATAACTTACCGTACTGGAGGCGAGGACTTCGTCCATGCTACAGGACACGGCAACCAAGAAGACATAAAATGGCTCCATAGGAAAACCCATCCTAAATTTTTCATACCTATCCATGGATGGCACTCGATGCTTGTCCGACACAAAGAACTCGCGATGGAAATTGGCATGTCCGAAGAAAATATAATTGTTCCAGATAACGGCTCAATTATTGAAATATCCCCTGATGGAGAAAAGATAATCATGCGCAAAGAAAAAGCGCCGAGCGGAGCGATGATGGTAGACGGCGCATCCATTAGTGACACACAAGACGTGGTAATACGTGACCGTAAAATGCTGGCAGAAGATGGTATGTTTGTAATAATCGCTGTGGTTGACCAAAACACTGGCAAGCTTAAAAAGTCACCCGACCTTATTTCCCGCGGGTTTGTTTATCTGAAAGAAAACCAAGAACTCTTAAGACAAGTAAGAATAATAATAAAAAAGTCCATTGAAGATGCAACAATGAAAAACCCAAGTGTCGACTTTGACTACATCAAAGCGGAGCTTGGTGAAACTGTTTCAAAATATCTCTACCAGAAAACTTCTAAGCGTCCTTTAGTTATACCTGTAGTATTGAGTATGTAAATTGAATAAATGATGAAACATAACAGAAAAATAATATATCTCGCGGGATTTTTATTTTCTATTCCGATTGCCCTCACCTCTTACATTAACTCTAGTTTTTTACAGACTCATATGAGCAAGAAGGAAGTGAGTTTGCTTTATGTATTTGCATCTATAATAACAGTACTGGGCCTACTTCAAATGCCGAAAATACTAACAAGACTCGGTAACCGCGTCACTACTTTGGTATTTTGTTTGTTGTCTTTTGTATCACTGCTACTATTAGCAATTAGTCAAAATAGTGTTGTTGTAACAGGTGCTTTTGTGCTTTTCTTTGTGACTTCAAATTTTATATTTGCTACATTAGATATCTTTGTTGAAGATTTTTCAAAGAATTCTTCAGTAGGAAAACTACGTGGACTCTACTTGGTAGCCCTAAACATGGCCTGGGTGCTTTCTCAAACAGTTTCAGGCTCAATATTAGCAAAGAGTTCTTATGCTGGGCTTTATCTGTGTGGTGCTATATTTATGGTTTTAGTTGTAGCTATCTTTACTTTCTCACTCAAAAATTTTGTAGATCCAAAGTATAAAAAAGTTCCGATATTAAAAACAATTAAAATCTTTTTTAGAAATAAAAATATCTCTAAAATATATTTAATCAACTTTATTCTCAAGTTTTTCTTCGTTTGGATGATTATTTATACTCCAATATACCTGCATGAGTATATTGGTTTTTCTTGGCAAACTCTTGGCCCTATTTTCACTATCATGCTCCTGCCTTTTGTATTTTTAACCTACCCACTAGGGAACTTGTCCGATAAAATCGGCGAAAAGAAAATGCTAATCGGAGGGTTTATCATTATGGCAATTTTCACTTTTTTAATTCCTTTGGTTACGCTCCCCTCTTTTTGGGTTTGGGCACTGTTATTATTTGGAACTCGAGTAGGAGCTGCGACTGTAGAAATTATGAGCGAGAGCTATTTCTTCAAATCGGTAAACGAAGAACACGCCGACACAATATCTTTCTTCCGCAACACCGGTCCAATGTCTTTCATTGTCGCCCCACTTATTGCTCTCCCTATTTTATTTTTCGTACCTTCTTTTGAATATATTTTCTTTATTTTAGGAGCATTACTCCTTTTGGGTGTTTATATTACTTTGAGAATTAAGGATATAAAATAAGAAATTCTTGCATGCTTGTAAAATAGTACTATACTCAATGTTAAATATTAATTAATTTATTACCTATGGATAAGTCAGAGCAAAAATTATTAAAAAAAGGAAAGCATTCACTCTCATTGAATTACTTGTGGTTATAGCGATCATGGGGATATATATATAACGTTGAGGGTTAAAGACGTAAAATAAAATTCCCGAGGCCCCTTGATGAGCTTCGGGAATTTTTTATTAAAACCTTCACTCTTTTCATTGCCTAAGAGTAACTTTAACTTCTTGCCCACTTTGAATCTTGATTTCGACAAATTCAGGGTCAGTATCTGAATTCGGAAATGGGAAAAAGTTACCCTGATCGGAGAACGCCCTTTCTTTTGTTGTCTTGTTCTCTGCAAAAAATGGTTGGTCGGACTGGATCATTATCTGACCATTCTCTTGGGAAGTAATGAGAATTTCTGGCTCATTTTTCATTTTTAAAAAATTGAGAGTGTGAACAATATGAATTTCATCCACAGAATAGCTCTCTCTCTCTCTCTCTCTGCGCTTTGTCAAGGAGAATCACCACCCTGCCTTCGTCACCCCTCCTCAACAAGGAGGGGAAGAACTCAAATGACTTGTTATTTTTACTAAGACTTTGTGAATGTTTGTGGTCACATCTAAATTAGTAAATCGCAAAACTCTTATGCCAAGCCCTTTCAGATATTCAGTTCTTACTTCATCATATTCTTTACTTTCTTTTTCTAAATGTTGAGAACCATCAATCTCAACTACTAGCTTTTGATTAGGGCAATAAAAATCTAAAATATATCCACCAACGCCATGTTACCTTCTCCATTTAAAGCCAGTTTTAGATTTCTTTAAATAAAACCAGAGCATAATTTCTTCGTTAGTGCTGTTGTTCCTGAGTTCTTTTCTCCTTTGAAACAAGGTTGTTATATTGTTTACAATTTTCATAGAAATTTCGAGGTTGTTTCCCCTCCTTGTTGAGGAGGGGTGCCGAAGGCGGGGTGGTGATTAATTATCCTTCGCCACTTCGAGAGTTACATAGACAGTTTTTTGTACGCCCTTACTAAGTATTTTAAGCATTACCACATCTCCTACTTTCTTCTGACGAATAATCGAAGCGAGATTGTTGCCCTCGTCTAATTTAACTCCAGCAATTTCAAGAATAATATCGTTCTCCACTATACCTGCTTTGTCGGCTGGAGAGCCCGGAATCACAGCGAGGTCTGCGGGTGTAGCCCCGGCTTTTACTAACACTCCGTAGTCTACGCTCAGGTTGTTCTTTTCTTTCATAGTTGCATTAATAGCTACGTAGCGAACTCCGAGATACGGCCGCACAATCTTGCCAGTACTTTTGACCGAATCTATGGCACCTCGAACAGTGTTAATCGGCAATGCAAAACCGATACTCTGGGAGCCTTGGGCCACGGCTACATTAACTCCTATGACTTCCCCTTTCAGATTAAGTAGTGGGCCACCCGAGTTGCCTGGATTTATGGCTGCGTCGGTTTGAATTACATGATCAAGTAATTCAGTCTTACCAGTGTTGTCCCCTGCTGTTATCGAGCGTGACAAACCAGAAACAACCCCCACCGAAACAGTATTTCTAAATTCAGACAATGCATTCCCTATAGCTATAACGGTATGGCCTACCTGGAGAGAATCTGAGTTACCAAGGGAAAGAAATGGGAATCCAAAGCCAGTTACTTTTATCAGTGCAATATCTAGTACTGGATCACGCGCCACGACAGTTGCCGTGTATTTTTTACCATCATTAGTGTAGACCGTGTACTCCACGTCTTTCTGATCTACAACGTGCTTGTTGGTAACAATCAGTCCATTGCTCGTTACAAAAAATCCAGATCCTCCACCGACTTCCTTTTTCTCCATTCCATTTTGTCGATATTGTGGAACATTAAAATTAAAACCTGGGAACATACCCCCAAAAGGATCCCGCTCTTGATTTGGGTTTACATAAGTCTCATACTTGGGAACTTCTTTAGAAATTACAATCGAAACGACAGCTGGATTGGTCTTCTTGACCACATCCACCACCATAGATTCTTGATTTAGAACTGTCGGTTCTTTCTGACTAATTGGCTCAATAATCTTTTCAGTTAACTTTTTAGTTAGGGTATCTTCATTGGCTTTTTCGTCAACCCCAGCAACAACTTTTGCTCTCTGTTCCTTGAGATACTCACTAGCGAAGTAGCCGAATATCTCTGCTTTCTTATGCCAAGCAAAAACTGACAGTATGGCTAGCACCAGCACGACTGACAGCAGGCTGGTTAAGAAATAAGGCAATACATTTTTTAAATTTTTTATGTTTCTTATGTTTTCCATCTTATTATTAAAGCTTTATTAATAATATTTATATTATATTTATCTTTTTTTCTTGAGCAAGCTATTTTTGTAAATTTTTTCCATATATGGCTTAAGCCTTTTAACGCTTATTTTTAATCCTTTTTGTTTTAAATCCCTTTTCAAGGCCTCTACATATGCCTTTTGGTCGTAACCTAGAGCTATAATGTTCGGGTTTTCCTTTTTTATATGAGGAAAATAGTTTTTTAAACCTCCTAAAACAACTTTATCTACTAATACACACTCTTCCAGAAGTTTCTTTCTCTTTTTTTCATTCAAAAGCGGGTAATGTCCTTTGATTTTGATTACATTTTTGTCTCTTGCGATGGATACCACCAAGAAAGAGTTTGTGGATATCTTTTTTGCTTGTTTGAAAAAATGAAGGTGACCCAAATGCAGTCCGTCAAAGGTACCAAAGACCATTATTTTTGTCGGTTTTTCCTCTCGTTCGTTTGACATTGCTTCTATTATAACATTTTATGGTACATTGCTTGCCCTCACAGGTACGCATAGTATAATTGTAACTATGACAACCACAATAACTAAAAGAGATGGATCGAAGGCTCCCTTCGATGCTAATAGAATTAACAAGTCTATCGAAAGAGCATGTTATGGAATAAGTGATCCAATCTCCTTAGTTATACAAATTGCTTCCGAAACCCGACTTACTCTTTATGACGGCATCACCACTGAAGAATTAGACCTCGCAACCATTAATGCTGCCCTTCAAAACTCACAATATGGTCTGGAATTCGATAAAATAGCAACTCGCCTACTGTTAAAAGTTATTTATAAAAAAGTTATTGGGGACTACGACCCAGATAAAACAGAAGCGATCTCCAAAGAAGAATTTGCCAAACTTCATAGTGCACAATTTAAGGCATATATAATGAGCGCTACCGGAAAAGGGCTTTTGGACAAAAGAATGGGCACTCTTTTTGACCTGGATGAACTCGCAAACTACTTAAATGTAGAAAATGATGAGCTTTATAAATACTCTGGGCTCTCCACCATGCTCAACAGATATCTAGTCAAAGACACCAAGCAATCTCCACTAGAGACTCCTCAATATTTTTGGATGCGTGTTGCTATGGGAATGTCTTTAAATGAGGAAGAACCTACTAAGTGGGCAAAAAAATTCTATGCCAAGATGTCCGCACTTGAATACCTCTCTGCAGGATCTTCTAACATCGGTGCCGGGACTCCTAACCCTAAACTTTCAAACTGTTTCTTAATGGAAATCCACGACGACATGGAACACATTGGTAAAACAGTTTCTGATGTTCTCCTCCTTTCGAAGGCAACTGGAGGTATCGGACTTTCTGTAACCAAACTTCGTGCGGAAGGTTCCCTACTTAAGTCGAACAATACCATCTCTTCCGGTCCAGTACCTTTTATGCACATTATTGACTCTGCGGTGCGTGCGGTACAGCGTGGTGGCAAGAAAAAAGGTGCGCTATGTTTCTACATGGAAAATTGGCATCTTAACTTTCAAGACTTCCTAGACTTAAAACAAAACAATGGTGACGACTATCGTCGGACCCGAACTGCTAACACTGCAGTATATATATCTGACGAATTTATGAAGAGAGTGCTTGATAACGACGAGTGGTATCTCTTCGACCCAAATGAGGTTAAAGACCTGAATGAACTATATGGTGCTGAATTTTCTAAGAGATACAATGAATATGTATCGATGGCTAAAACTGGCAAAATGAAGATGTACCACGTAATACCAGCTCGTCAGCAATACAAGAATATTCTGGTTTCACTTGAAACCACTTCCCACCCATGGCTCACATGGAAAGACTCCATCAACCTTCGCGCACTTAACAACAACACTGGCACCATTCACTGCTCTAACCTATGTACTGAGGTAACACTACCTACTGACCGAGACAATGTTGCTGTATGTAACTTAGTATCTATTAATATGGCACGCCACATCGTAAATGGCCAAGTAGACTGGCACCGACTTGAAGAATCCACTAGACTTGCTATTAGACAACTCGACAACCTAGTAGACATTAACAAACTCCCTATCCCTGAAGCTATTAAAGCAGATGGAGAAAACCGAGCAGTGGGACTTGGACTTATGGGATTCGCAGACTCCATAGAAAAGCTTGGCTACTCTTATGAAGATAATGAAGCTTACGATTTCTCTGACCAAATATTTGAATTTATTTCGTACATGGCTATTGATGAATCTGCGAACTTGGCTGTGGAGCGCGGAGCATATAAGAATTTCAAAGGCTCCGAATGGTCTAAAGGCCACGTGCCGATAGATACTCTAGCTAAATTAGAGTTTGATCGAGAGCGAGAACTTACTATCAAGAAAGAATCCGCAAGACTTCTTCCTGCTTTGGACTGGGACTCTGTGCGAGCAAAGGTTAAAAAAGGTATTCGTAACGCTACTCTCCTTGCTATCGCACCAAATGCAAACATTGGACTAGTAGCTGGAACTTCCCCAGGCATTGACCCAAGGTTCGCGCAAATGTTCTCTCGTAATAAAATATCAGGCAAATACCTAGAAATAAATCCAAACCTAGTTGAAGCATTAATGAAAGCAAATATTTGGGAGTCTACTCGTGAGAAAATCCTTGAAAATCATGGCGACATCGAACCCATAGCAGAAATTCCAGACCACATCAAAAGAATTTACAAGACCTCCTTCTCGGTATCTCCTTATGCGTACGTCGAGGTCGCTGGACGAGCGCAGAAATGGGTAGACATGGGAATATCTCGAAACATGTATCTAGAAGTTCGAGACATAGACGAGATTATGAATATCTACACTACCGCATGGGACAAAGGACTCAAAACCACCTACTACCTCCACATGAAGCCTCGTCACAGCGCAGAACAATCCACCACTACTGTTAACAAAGCTCAAGCTCTCGGTAAACGTGGATTCGCTGCAATTAAAGAAGCAGCTAAAACACAGCCAATTGTTATTGTAGAAGAAAATATAACAAACATAATAGAAAATCCTGTTATCAATATTGCTCAAGTTTCAAACATAAAAGTTGAAGAGATGATTATTGCCCAAAATGACCACGCAAACCACAGCAGTAGTGGACCCAACGTAATTTTGCCAGAAGATCCAAATGATGCTATGTTGTGTGAGAGTTGCCAGTAGCGTTACCAGAAATTAATAACTAAAAGAAAAATATATGATACTAGGAAAAGCGTCCCCTACGGACATGAATTTGCATCCCATGAAGTACAAATGGGCTTATGATTTGTACAACCAAGCTGTACGAAACAGCTGGTTCCCCCACGAAATACCTCTCGGTGAAGACTTGGTAGATTGGAAAGCCATGACCGAGGATGAGCGTCATGCAGTGGAGTTCCTGATGTCATTTTTTAATCCGGGAGAGCTTATTGTGAATCGCGTACTTGCCCTCGGTGTATACCCCTACCTAAAGTCTCCGGAATGTCATCTATACTTAGCAAAGCAAATGTTCGAAGAAGCTAACCACTGCGTGGCTTTCGAATACGTACTGGAAACCTTTCCTTTCGACCGAAGCAAGGTGTATCAAACCCACCTCAACCTGCCTTCGATGCAGAATAAAGAAGCATTCATCAACAAATATCTGACAAGAATGATGGATGAGACCTTAGATATCGAATCTACCGAAGGTAAAAAAGATTTTGTCAGAAATCTAGTAGCAACTAATATTGTGATGGAAGGTATCTGGTTTTACTCAGGGTTTATGGTGGCACTTTCATTCCGTCAGAGGAATCAACTTCGCAATTTTGGCTCCATGATCAACTGGGTTATCCGAGATGAAAGCCTGCACCTTAAATTCGGTATTCAGCTCCTCCACACCATTCTAGAAGAGAATCCAGAGCTATTGACTGAAGAATTCGCAGATGAGATCAGGCAGATAGTGATCGAAGGAGTGACCCTTGAAGCGAACTACAACAAAGACCTCTTCCCGAACGGAATCCTGGGCCTCAATGCGGACTATGTAAACCAATATGTGCAATACGTCGCCGACCGCAGGCTCGAGGAACTAGGTCTAGCACCACACTTTGGAGTCACTAATCCTGCTAAGTGGATGTCTACTGCTACCGATGTATTTGAACTCGTGAACTTCTTTGAATCTCAAAATACCTCCTATGAAGTCGACGCTCACGGTCATGCGAAAGATAAAGAAAAACCAAAAGAAGAATAAAATAAAAAAAACTCTCCAAATTTGGAGAGTTTTTTTATTTTATTTAATTTTGTTAGATACTTTGTTAGATACTTTGTTAGATACTTTCGTTTCGGAGAACAGTGGCTACGACAGAAAGAGTTGTATCATTTACTACTCCGTATGCTGTAACTTTATTTCCAACTACGAATGAAGAAAGTGTTGTAGCAACCCAATCATCATTTACGATTGAAGTGTTAGTTGCAACGTTAACTGTATAGTCCTTGCTATCTTTAGTTAAAACTAAAGTAGTAGGAGCTGCAGTCCCAGCAATGGATTTCACAGTACCTTCTATCTTAGAACGTACATTCTGCTTGGTTACAGACCAGTTCTTGATAACCTTCGCATCCACAACTATTGCAGAACTTGTACCTGAAGTTACTTTTCCAGTGAAACTAATCATATCCCCTACTTTTACTTCAGCGATAGAGCTTGTAGTTCCATGTTTTCTAACAAAGTTTGTACTTGAAAGCACATTAACATTCCAGTTTAAATTCATAGCACCCCAAGCAGTTGTAGCAGAAATCATGTTTCCAGATACTGCAGTAACCTTGGCTCCACGGACCAATACTTGACCGTTGTCTTTAATACTTACCTCTAAATTTAACCCGTCTAACTTGGCTTCTTTCTTGTGGTCATCCATACGCATGTCCATACCGCGCAGTAGACCGACCATGCTTTTATTCTTGTCGTCGTCCCGATCCTCGTCTCTGCCAGCCAAGGCAACAGTAGCTGAAGCAAAACCTGCTACAATCAACACCGCGCTCAAAACATACGCTAACTTATTTTTTATCATATTATGTTTATACTAAACTACTAATAATTATTAAACGACATCTACCAGACGCAAGAACGATAAAAATATTACAAAATCATAACACTTTTTTACCATTTTTATACTCCACCAATTCCCCCGCTGTACGCTCTATAATATCGGCTTTTCGTAAGGCTTTAATAGCCTTTCTTGATATCACCTCGTAATGCTCTATGTCATCGAGCTTCTGATCTACCACCCATAAGTCTTCTTCTGCTGTCGCCCAGTTTATTTTCAAAGAATTTAAATCAAGTGGCACAGAATAGCTACGTAAGGTCTTTTTGCCGTCTTTATTTAAAAAATATTCATGGAAATAGGACATAACCAGCTCGTGAACGTTTTTATAAACTGGCTCTCGATACCTCAAGGTGTAGTGATTAGTCTTTGACAATGCCCCCCACAGACCATCTATTTTGAACAATGTGATAATATGGTCCCAATCCCCTTTTTCTGCTTTTAGATGGAGTATGAGGGGCTTATGACCCTGCAAAGTGAGTATATATGCCCCGAGCATTGCGCCCTCTAGACAATGAATGCTTTTCGCTCGCAAAGACAAAACCGGTGACTTGATAGTCTCGCCATTCTGCTCGAAATTAAACTGCATACTGTCCAGAAAATCTTGAACCTTCGCAGGTGTACTTAACTTCTTTAGAAATGCTATTTCATTTTTTGTGAAATCGTTCATAGAGCAAAATACAAGGTTCTACCTTGTATTTTTAAAAACTTATTTCTTTGCCTTTTTAGGCTTCTTTGTTTCCTTCCTCATTCCTGTTCCTTTCGCCATTTGATTTTATGTATTTAATGTTGATAATCTTGACCTAACTTATTATATACCGACTCCTCCTAATACGTCCACATAATTAGTCATGAACATTGGTATGGCAAAGACTAATCCCAACATCGGCACTACAATTACGATGACACTGATCCAAGTCAGAATCAGAAAATACTTTCTGATTTTTTCTAGAGATTTATATATCGCATCTATTTTAAGACCCTGTTCTTCTATTTTCTTTTGTAGAATTATATTTTTGTCTTCATCCATAAATTAGTCTTCTTTTTTATAAAAATGTGCGACTAAGACAAGAGTTAGTAAGCCAAAGAAAGATGAGAGAGCTAGCATTGGTATCGATATGTATCCTCCGAATTCTGACACTAAGTGTTGATAACAAGAAACGCCCGAAGCGTCACAGGGCTGACTTGCATCCCCCCCGCCAAAGTAATACATAAAATTCATATATACAGATATCAAGAATCCTATGGTAATCAGCGGTAATGTATACTTTACGACTTTACGTTCTTTAGACCAAATAGCAGCACCGAAAATGAAAACTAGTGGGAATAAAAATACTCTCTGCCACCAGCACAGATAACAAGGCAAGAAATTAATAATTTCAGAATAAACCAAGGGGAAAATCGAAGCAACCAACGAAAGAAGAAAACCGAGTTGTAAATAGTTTTTATCCATAAAGTCTAGATATTTGTTTTTCTTTGGTCCAATAAAAAGCAAAAATAGAGCAATGACAGAACAAACTTGCAGAAGTATTGCTCCAGTACCTAGAAATATATTCAAATAATGCACATTTTCTGGATTCATATAGGTTTTTTTACTCTACTGGCAAAACACAAGAAGTCTTCTCGGCTAAGGTTGCAAGCGCCACTTCCCCGTTCAAGCGTGATCCGTCGGCAAATTCCCAAGTAGGATAGCCATCAATCTTTTTATCTTTACAAATTTGAGTCGTGTCTTGTCCGTCCGCAGTAGAACATTCTACATACGGCAATAATTTTTGAGATTTTCCGAAAAGCTTCTTCTGTGCCTGACAGTGGGGACACCAGAAAGCTCCATAAAATGCAGCACCTTTCTCCCCTAGACAAGTGGCAAAAGTATCGTAGATGCCTGTACCGGCCGGTCCTGCTTCTTTAGACTGAAGGAAACCCAACCCTATAAGCCCTAAGACTAGGACACCTAATACTGAAAAGAATATCGTTTTTTGTTGTTTTTGCATAGTTAATTAATTATAACAACTTCGGTAGGAAAATAATAGAGCCAATAATTACAGCGACAAGTACAGCTAAAAGGACTGCTCCAGCGGCAACGTCTTTGGTGTCTTTGGCATACGGATGGTATTCGGGCGAAGTTAAGTCAATATCTATTTCAATAGCCGTGTTAAATGCTTCAGCAACGATAACAAATCCAATAGCAAGTATTATAAACAACCATTCAGTAGTTGAAATGCTTAAGACAAAACCCAAATATGCTACCAGAACTATAAAGAAAAGATGTACCAACATGTTCGGCGTGGTTTTGATAAGAACACCAATTCCCCGCCAAGCATGGTTTGTGCTTTTTATTCGAGCTATTATGGAAAAATCTTTACTTTCAGAATCCATTAAGTTATTCGACAACAAGTGTACCCTTCATACCCATCGCTCTGTGTTGACCAACTGAACAATAGTATTCAAAGCTCCCGGTTTTGTTAGCGACAAATTCGATCACCTCTGTTGTTGGTGCTTTTGCTTGCTTTGTTGCAGCACCAAACTCATCTATAACCCAATCATGAAAACCTTCCGAGTTCTTGAAAGTTATTTTAACTTTGTCCCCTTTCTTTACAGTAATTTTACTTGGAGCAAATGCAAAGTTTTTACCATCTACTGTAAATTCTTTTACTGCTCCAGTGGATACTGAAACATCCGCATCAACATCTGGCAAAGAAACATCGCTCTGCACATCAGTATCAGAGCCGTCTACTGGCGCCTGTCCTTCTTCCCAAGTTCCAGCGGCTCCGTTATCTGTACTAAGAGGAGCTTCTGCCTTTTCTTTTTTCATTCCAAAAACCAAAGCGATACCAATTATCAAAACCAAAACTACACCTATGATATATGAATTTTTCATTTAATTTACGTTTATAGCTTATAATATGATTATATTATATCATGCTTAAATGAAAAAAACCTAACTCTTTCGAATTAGCTTTTTTTACAAAAAACTTATTTTGTGTTGTAATAGAACTTTTCTTTCACAA
Organism: bacterium; assembly: GCA_030855725.1. Classification (GTDB taxonomy): domain Bacteria; phylum Patescibacteriota; class Minisyncoccia; order Phycocordibacterales; family UBA9973; genus UBA9973. The sequence continues at coordinate 26,573 of JALYQS010000013.1, forward strand.
CTTTTCCATCTTTCCAGTGCTGTACTGCAACTTGTGTACGTGCAATACGTCCATAATCTTTATGAGTTACGTCCATAAAAGATTCTATAGTGGAATAATTATCTCCTACCGCTACACCTAACGTCTTGCCACCATGAAATTCAGTGATACCGTTCACAAAGGCTTCCTCGTACGCGCGACTTGCGTCCTTGCCGACACGTGGTGCATCTTCATTTTCTTGCATGACTACGTCGTCTGCGTAATATTTTTCAAAAGCTTCTAAAATTTTTCCTTCCCCAATCATACTCGCTAAATCTTCAACTAACATTTTTGTATTTTCCATAAGTTTATTTCTATTTATCTTTTTTAAGTTTAATAATTTTTCCTTCTATCAACGCGAGAGAAACTTTCTTGTATGCAGAAGATAAAATCCTCTGAAAAGTACTCTGTGATATACCCATCTTCTCTGCTGCTTGGTTTTGATCAAGACCGACAATGTTTTTAAGGCGAAGTGCCTCAGCTTCCTCACGTTCTATTTCTACAAGTTCCACACCTTTAGTACAACCTTCGGGTTTGAATTCCTCGTATTTTGGGCATGGACCCATATTTTTATCGCATTTTGGCCTGACCATATGATTCTGCAGAATCACGTCGCGCAATTGTCCATTGAAGCGCGACGCAAACTTTTTCAAAACTTGCTTTTAATTTCGACCTAGTATATTATGAGTATATACCCATAACTAAACGAAGTCAAATTTATGAATCTAAAAACGAATAAACAAGAAAAGAGAAAGGAGATTATCGATGCATTGAACTGGCGCTATGCTACCCAGATTTTTGATAAAAATAAAATCGTAGACGAAGATGATATTCATACTATTCTAGAAACTGCACGCCTATCCCCTAGCCCTTTTGGTGTGGAGCCGTGGAAATTCCTGGTCATTAAAAACCCAGAGCTAAGAACTAAAGTTGGCAAACAGCCTAAAATGACCGAAGCATCCCATTTGATAGTCATTACATATAGAACTGATATAAAAGAAAATCTAGTGAAAGACAGAATAGAACGAACTGCCAAAATACAAAATCAGAAAATTGAAGAATTGGATGGATTAAAGAAAGCGATAGAGGGCACAATTGCAAAGAAAGATGCTGAAGGAAATTTGGAATCCTGGATTCGCTCTCAATCTTACATCCCTCTAGGGATAATGATTCAAACTGCCTCTCTATTGGGTATAGACAACGGCCCCATGGAAGGATTCGACCCAGAGCATGTAGATGAAGTGCTTGGACTTAAAGACAAAAACCTAAAGTCTCTAACAATGCTCGCCTTAGGGTACAGAGGCGAAGACCCTGCAAGCGCACGTCCTAAGGTACGAAGAAAGTTTGAAGAGGTGGTAGAAATTATTGATTAATTTCTTGGGTACTCGATAGTCTGTCCGTTGTCGAGCACTACTACTCCCGGGGAGCATCCGTAGATTTGATTTGCTTTCGCACGAGTAGATTTATAAATATAGCCAGTAGGAGCTGTTATGCCCCACGGAGCAAGTATCTCCTGTGAGTACTTAGCTTGGAAATTTCTCACCGCATCAAAACTTAACCTGCCGAACTTTCCGTCCACAACCAAAAATTCATTTTGATATTGGTTGAGAAATGCCTGCCAGCGCATAACTTCATTTATGTCATTTAGTTTTGAATTAAGCTTTATATATTGAGTGAAGTGTGGGCATAATACTGGGTTCGTATCCACGAAAGTTGGTGGTGCAATATACGGACATTTGTTACCGGTAAGGGGGGAATAATTTGTAAATGCAGTGCAACCAAGCGTCGAATTATTTTCTTGGTTTGGTTGATTTGGCGTATTTGGAAGTGTGGGTTGACCAGAAACAATTGTAAAAGCTGATACCAAAAGCAGATTAGATTTGTTGCCGGACGAGTCAGTCACCGCAATGGTACAGTTACTGTAAGTACCGAAACTAAAAGCGTTGAACGAAACTGTGTTAAAACCAACAGTGGCTTGTGTTTTGGAAGACGAACAAGCTCCTCCGTAAGTAATTAGCCCTGCTTGATCCGTACTGAAAGTGTAATCTGGGGTAATGTCAGTAGTTACACCCACAGGAGCAATTTCATAAAGGGAAGGCACGATTGTATCATCAGTAACTAGTATTGATAATGCTGGTGATTTACCACTTTCTACTCCCCCATTTTTTTCCGTAAAAGCAATACTATGTGTGGCTTTAGTTAATGCTACAGACGGAGTAATTGTGGCAGTGTTGCTTGTACAAACTTTTGTAGGAGCAACTGCTATCAGACCATCATACAAAGTTACGGTGTTCCCAGTTACACACACAAGAACGAAGTCCGGAGTGGTGTCACTGGTAATGTTGTCAGTACTACTAGATCCTGTGTCTGTAGCTGCAGTCATATCAGGCGCTATTGTTGGAGTAGCTACGGTTACAGGAACCATCTCTCCAAGCCTCGCAATGTTATTACGAGACACATTGTTATAGGTAGTAAGTGCTCCTCCGATGATTAGTTTGCCGTCGGGTTGAAGAGAAGTTGAAAATATAACTTTGTTTGCTTCAGAACCCGAGTTAAAGGAATTATCAAGCGTTCCATCAGAATTTACTCGAACAATATTATTACGCACAGCACCATTGTACGTAGTGAATATTCCGCCAATGATTAGTTTACCGTCAGGCTGGAGAGTGACTGAATAAATGTCCAGATTAGTTCCTGTACCAGGGTTAAAGGAAGTATCCAGAGTTCCATCTGTATTAATACGAGCAATACGATTGCGAGACACACCGCCATAAGTAGAAAAGCTACCTCCAATAAATACCTTGCCGTCGGGTTGAAGAGAAGTAGATATTATAGCCCCGTTTGTTCCTGTTCCGGAATTAAACGAAGCGTCCAGAGTTCCATCTGCATTAAGTCGGACAATATTATTACGAATTACACCATTGTAGTCAGAAAAATAACCTGCAACTATTATCTTGCCATCAGGTTGGAGAGAAATTGAATCAACTAAACCAACATCGGAATCAATCGTATTCCCTATGCCTGTTCCAGGATTAAAAGAAACGTCCAGGGTTCCATCAGAGTTCAGACGAGCAATACCATTTCTAGAAATTCCGTTATAGGTAGTAAAGTTTCCACCAATAATTATTTTACCATCAGGTTGTAGAGATATTGCTAAGATTGGGTTATTTGCTCCTAACTGTGGATTAAACGAAAAATCAGTTGAGCCATCAACATTGAGACGGGTAATCTTACTACGACCAATACCATCGTAGCTACTGAAATTTCCACCGACAATTACCTTGCCGTCGGGCTGGAGAAGAGTAGTAAATACTGTGTCGTTAAAACCAGATCCGGAATTAAAACTATTATCTAGGGAGCCATTAGAATTTACCCTAACGATACCATTACGAGCTATATCATTGTAAGCAGTAAGGTCCCCCCCAACAATAACTTTTCCGTCCGTTTGGATAGAAATAGTTCGAACTGGGCCCTTCGCACCTGTACCAGGATCGAAAGTAGTGTCTAGCGAACCGTTAGAATATGCGGACGCAGTAGTGGAAATTAGTAAAGTAAGTAGTAATAATACTGGAAGAATCTTTTTGATTTTCATCTGTATATTATAACAAAATGTAGTTGGATACACTACAAGCTATTGATATTGTATATAAATTGGCTTTGGGCTTAACTTCAGTAATTCGTTGGGGCTAAGATTCACTGAGTTTGGAGTTCTGACATCATGCTTATAGAAAATCTTGAATCCAGCAAACTGTACTGGTTCTGGAACAATAAATTGTTTATATGTAGTAATTTTATTTGCTTTCGGTCCCCAGCCGTCCATGTGAATAACTGCTTGCACTTCTGGAGTTACCTTTATTTTCTGGGAATTCGTCAACATATTTTTGGTATAGCGGTGTACTACCAAAATCTTCGGGGGTAAATTGTTTTCTTGTACTATTTTGGATAAGTAATTAATTGTGTAGTTTACGTCAAGTTCACCGTCCATGGTGCCAACTACCTTGCCTGGTTTGGCTCCTGTTTTCATAGAAAATTCTGGATCAATACCAAGATGAACATTTGGCATTTTTAAATACTTATCAAACTTAGGTAGCTCTGTTTGAATATTGGAAAGTGCGACCTGAATATCTATGAAAACTATTGCGTCGATTTTTTGCGCCATCGCAAGAACTTTGTCTATTTCTTTATCAGGCATACGAGCTCTGTACTTTCCGTCTGCTCCGGCAGAGCCTTGAGCCACCATCGCAATATAGTGAAGTGCTGGTATTGCCGGAGTGCCTGGATCAGCTTCATTCCATTTTTTGACTTCCGCTTTTAACTTCGCAAGCATAATATCCTCTTGGTATTCGCCAAGAACTCCCATTTTTTTAGAATACAAATTCCCATAATATGCAATCACGCGGTTGAAAGGTAATATTGCACCCGCTTTGGGATACACAGTCTTCACTGGCCATTTATCTATTCGTGGTTTAGCGGGTATGACCGTCTCAGTAAAAGTACCGTCAGGATTTTTAACCTTTTTAACAGTCGGGCTTGGTTGAGGTGGATTATTTGCAAGTAACGTCATTCTCCTGTCGTAGTCAACGGTATCAAGCATTGATACCGTCTGTATGTCTTCTTCCCCTAAAATTTTACTCAGCACACTAGTTTTATCCGGCACCTCTCCTTTCTTGTAAGAAACGTTTCCCAGTGTAACTGGAGCAATAAAGAACAAGAAAAAAGCGATAGCGATTAATATAACTACAACCCAAAAATAACGCGTACTGCGCAGATGTTCATATTCCTTAATTATTCGCTCTTTCATTCAATGAAGTATAGCAGAAATTGTTTTTATTCCCATTCTATCGTTGCGGGTGGTTTGGAAGTAATATCGTAAAGTACTCTGTTGACTCCGGCTACTTCATTTGTGATCCGGGTAGACACGACAGACAAAACTTCGTACGGTATATGTGCATAATTCGCTGTCATATAGTCTACAGTGGTTACGGCACGAAGAATAATCGGGTACCCATAGCTTCGACTGTCGCCCTGCACCCCGACAGACTTGATGGTTGGAAGCACCGCAAAATACTGTTGTATGTTTTTCTCCAAATTTTTCTTCTCTATTTCTTGTCTGAAAATTATATCCGCTTGTTTTAAGATTTCTAACTTTTCTTCAGTAACCTCACCAATGATACGTACCGCGAGTCCTGGACCCGGAAAAGGCTGACGTTCTACTACTTCTTTGGGGAGGCCTAATATTGTTCCTATTTTTCTAACTTCATCTTTGTATAAATCTCGCAGAGGTTCAATTAGCTTAAATCCAAACTTCTCTGGCAAGCCCCCGACATTGTGATGTGACTTTATAACCGAAGCCTGTTTGCCAGTACTTACTCCAGAAGATATTGCATCGGTATACAGTGTACCTTGCACCAACCAGGAAATTTCTCCTAGAGACTTCGCCTCTTGTTCAAAAATACGAATAAATAGCTCGCCGATTATTTTCCTTTTTTGTTCTGGGTCAACCACACCTTCTAAAGCCTTTAGAAATTTTGCCTTTGCATTAACTGTAATGAGATTTATTTTTTGATACTTTTTGAAAGTTTTTTCAATTTGTTCTACTTCGCCCGACCGCATCATGCCTGTATCAACGAAAATACAGGTCAGTTGCTTCCCTATCGCTTTGTGAACGAGTGTCGCCGCAACAGCGGAGTCCACTCCACCGGAGAGAGCACAAACTACTTTATCCTTACCAACTTGTACTTTAATCTTTTTAATCATCTCGCCACTAAAGTCTTCCATCTGCCAAGACTTTTTTGCGCCCGTGATCTTGATAAAATTAGCAAGCATCTTTGCACCATGTTCTGTGTGCACGACTTCAGGATGAAATTGAATGCCGTAAAGCTTACTTTTATGATTCTCCATCGAAGCTATGGCGCAGTTCTCTGAACTAGCTGTCACCACAAACCCTTTGGGGAGTTTGACTACTTGATCACCATGAGACATCCAGACTATTTGTTTTTTATTTTTGTTCTGATTTTTTTCTAAGCCAGTAAATATTTTGCTATCGCTTTCACTCGAAATTTCAAGTTCAGCATTACCATATTCCCTTTTCTTACCTGCCTTGACCTTGCCTCCAAGTTCATAACTCATAAGTTGCATACCGTAACATATTCCGAGTACCGGTATACCCATGACAAAAACTTCTTTATTTATACGCAGAGCATCACTCTCCGATAAGTTCTGTGGTCCACCAGAGAGGATGATCCCTTTCGCTTGTTTTAATTTCTCAATTGATATATCTGCAGGAAACAATTCTGCGTGCACTCCTTGTTCACGAATTCTGCGCACGATCAGATGCGAGTATTGGGAACCAAAGTCGATGACGAATATAGTGTCTTCCATATTGTAAAAACTATTTAATAAATGTAGCTTCGAAAGCCCACGCTGTACACTGATCAATCTCTTTTTGAGTTAAAATTTTATTCTTTCTCAAGAACTCCTGCTCCTCAAAAATGTTGGTGCGATACATTTCCGGTCCGTCAGTATTAATGGTGAATTTTACTTTATATTTCTTTAGTTGAGTATAGATATATTTAAGTTCTTTCACATCTTTCACAATACTGTTTTTTAAATTTGAAGTAGGACATGTTTCGAGCACAATACCTTGCTTTGAAATTTCCTTCATTAGCTCAGGATCTTTGACGCACATAATACCATGACCTATTCTCTCTGGCTTAATTTCTTTTACGATATACCTCATCTCTTCAAGATCTCCTTCCTCACCAGTATGTACCGTGATTCCTAGACCCGCCTCCCTTGCAAGAGCGAATAGTTTCACGTACTCTTTTATTTTAAAATGACTTCTCCTGGGGCCAGAAAGATCGATCCCGACGATACCCTGCGACACGTACTTAATAGCCTTTTCTATTTTTATTTTATTTTGTGCGAATGTGTGAAGTCGATGCATACTTAAAAGAATACCAGCTTTAACTTGAGGATATTCAAGTACTGCTCTTTCCATACCCCAAATTGCAGAAGTTATAATATGATCTAAATCCCGTTCACCGTTTCTATTACGCATCATCGGATCAAAACGCAATTCTTGAAGCACAAGATTGCAAGCACGGTAACCTCCACCAATAACACTCTCTACGCTTTTTTCAATTGCTTCCGGCGAAGACTGAATGAGTTCAACTTTTTCATAAAAATTAAAGTGCATATCGTTTAGACTCTTGTTTTTTGTATCTTTATCCATGGTCACCAGATTTTCGAAATCCCAATAATCCTTTGTAGGCAATTTAATCCCTTGGCGATGAGCAATAGACCACAAAATTGATGGATGGACCGAGCCTCCAAGATGAGTGTGCAGTTCTGCTCTTTTAGTGTCGGTTTTTTTAGGCATGGTTTAAATATTTTTTATTTATGCAAGTTTGAATAATTGGGTGCCTTTTTCGTAATCAAAATACTATGCGGATGTGATTCAGCTAGCCCTGCATTAGTAATCTGAATGAATCGAGCTCGCTTGGGCATCTCGTTAATACTGGAGGCTCCAATGTATCCCATGCCACTTTTGATACCCCCTGTGATTTGTTCAATTATCTCGCTCGCGGAACCCTTGTAAGCCACTGCCGCTTCTACACCTTCTGGCACATAGTTCTTAGAATTTTTTTGAAAATATCTATCCGAAGATTGATTGCCTTTCATAACAGCCAAACTTCCCATTCCTCTGTAGGATTTAAATTTCTCACCATTTATTTTAATAACTTTTCCAGGACTCTCATATGTCCCAGCAAGCATCGAACCAATCATAATACTGGAAGCTCCGCCCGCGAGGGCCTTTACCGCATCTCCAGAATATTTTATCCCTCCGTCGGCGATAACTGGAATACCGTGCTCTTTTGCAACTTGGTAAACATTCATTACCGCAGTTAGCTGAGGCACTCCAATTCCGGCCACCACTCTTGTAGTACATATCGATCCAGGACCAATTCCTACTTTTATTCCATCAGCAAATTTAACCAGAGCAAGTGCCGCTTCTTTTGTCGCTACATTTCCTACAATGAGTTCTGCTTTGATATGCTTTTTAATTTCTTTCGCCCCTTCTATGGTGCGGATGTTATGGGCGTGCGCAGTATCTACGAAAATGGCATCCGCTCCGGCTTGGTCGAGCGCTTTGGCTCTCTCTAGGTCTCCAGCACCAACAGCAGCGCCCACTAGCACTTTGTGTGACTTCACAACCGAAACAATCCGGACTTGTTCCTCAATTGAACAATTTCGGTGAATTACCGCCATGCCGCCAAGTTTGCCTAGGGCGATAGCCATCTTCTCCTCGCTTACAGTATCCATAGCAGCTGACAGGATTGGGATTTTAAGATTTATTTTCTTTGTTAGTTTCGTCTCCAGACTTATGTCGTCCCTGGAAACATGTGACTCCCTTGGTTCGAGTAGGACATCGTCAAAAGTCAGCCCCAAAGTCACCGCTTGACTAATAGTATTGTTGCTTGATTTTCCCATGTACCAGTATAGTACTTTCGGAAAAATAATTCCAGTCTGGGCTTGAAAAGAGCTTAGACGCTATTTACGAGAAACTTGAAGCTCTGAATTATATTCTCAAACTCGTTTTGAACTTTGGATTTATTGAATTCGGTGATGCCTTGGTCGGGAGAATAATTATCAATGCTTGTGTATCTTATTGTGTATTCTATCGCATAACAGTCCCCATCTAGTAGCCCACGGTAACTCACTGTATCGGCGAAGTTCCCAGCCCCAGCATCACTGGAAGTAAATTTGGTAAATGGATAGCCACTGATATTTTTCGTACCTTCTTTCACTTCTCCGCTTGCCCCTAGATTACAAGAATGTATTTCTTTCGGATCTGTGGACGCGCCTATAGTCATGTGCCCGTATGAGAAATTCGTATTTGGTAGATAAGCCTTTGGAACAAATAAACTCGCCAACAAGTAACCTTTTTGTTTGGTGTTTAATCTCCAATCTGTGTCTGGTAAATTTTGATTTTGATTTCTTTTTAAAGCTTTATATAGTGGGTCATGCTCGAAAGAGAATTTGTTATTAACTTCAGTAAAAGTTTCGAGACAATTTTCATCCTTCACAAAAGTAGAGTTAGGGTCATAGGTGATCCCCGCTAAATCATCGAAAGTAAGCTTGTCCCCCTCTAGCATTGTAGAACTGTAACCTCTTACAAAAGTATTACCTTCTTTTTTGAATATTACTTGCATGACCGAATCCATACCCTCAGAATTAAAGGAGTAATCCCCTAGAAGTATGCTGTCTTTATAGGTACCAGTGAAAGTTCCTGAAGAGCTGTCTTTCTCATAATTATTAAACGCGAGCATACCAGACACCCTACCATCCATTTGGTTATCTAGTTTTAGGACATATACGTCCTTTGCTAGTTTTGCTACATAACAGCCTAGGATAGGGTCCTCTGTAATAACAACTGGAGGGGTTTCAACAACCGGGGCTTTCACGTTGGCATAATAAACGAAAAGACCAATCGCAATAAGAAAAATTCCTCCTACTAGTACTTGTAAATTGTTTTTCATATATAAATATAGACGCTTAAATTATAACAATATTACCAATAAAAAAGAAACCCAATTTCGAAGTTGAGTTTCTTTTTTATTTATATTTTGTTGTAATCATTTTTACTTACTACCTTTATCTTCTTCTTCAGAACTTTTGTCAGAAGAAGGATTAGATTCAGGTCTATTGCTCTGACTTTGATTAGGATTGTTGCTGGTGTGAGAACCTGATGGGTTATGCTGGTTACTGTCGTTGTTATTGTGTGACATATATTTTATAACTTCTAAATTAATAATATTTCGACTACGTCGACCTATATATAAGACGTCTATTAGCCAACTGTGTTACATTCAAAAATGTATCACCTCATCTAATCTATAAGGTCAAGGCTTTTTAGCTTCGGAAGCACCTCGCGTAAGAATATAGATCCTAACTCAATGTCTGATGGAATATTCGAATCAGTCCAGACAACTTCTTCCACTTCACTCGAAGCCATAATCTCTCCCTCCCACTTTAAAACTAAGAAAACGTCCATTTTAAGATATTTGTTTTCTTGACCCTGAGCTGATGCGTAAAAAACACCAAAGTTTTTTAAATTTGCAATCTTGGTATCAATATCCAATTCTTCTTTTAATTCTCGTATTAAAGCATCCTCCACTGTTTCATTTTTATCGACTTTGCCACCAGGTGAAACAAAGAAGCACTTCTTTTTTGCCCGAGTGATGAGAAATTTGCGATCCTTAATAAGGATTCCCGCCGCTTTATGAATATCGATATTTTTTTGCATTTTAATTTTGTTCGGTGGGTTTGCCTAAGCTATCTATAATTTCTACATTCGACATTTTTTTAAATAACTTAGTTGGGAATAAAAGTTTAGATATTTTTCTGCCTCCCCCAAGAATTATATTCTCTTTTTCCATTATGCGACTGTCCACCAATATTTTCCAATCACTTGGCAACCCAAAAGCAGTAATACTTCCATATTCCATTTTTGTGATTGCTTCGACTTCCGGTAGTGGGGCAAATGAAACCCTTCTTGCATTAAAATGTTTCCTTACAATATGATTTAGATCCGCCCTGGTACCAATAGGTATAAGGCAACATGCGAAGCTTTTTTGTTCACCTTTCACAACTTCTACAATAATGGTATTTGCTCCGTCGCTCTCCACTACTCCATAATTCCCACAAAATTCTTTGCTTCCTGTAAACTCTGGATTAATCTCTGCTACTTTAGGTTTCAAATCTTCAGACAAATTCAGAGAATTATACAACTCCAAAACGGTCTCGCTGACAAGATTTACGTTAGATTCTATAGATTTAAATTCGAGAGTATCGCTCATTTTCTAAGCTTGATTAGTCAGTTGATCTAGAAAATTAAAAAGTAATCTATTCATTTCAGAATAGTCGTTGTGTCTTAATTGAAGAGCGGTTTCTATAAATGGTAAACCTTTATGTTCTTCCAACTCATATGCATTATTTTCAATCATTGCTTCAATAGCTTCGGGAGTAAATTCAAAGTGACATTGAAAACCGTAAATGTTGGGTGTGTAACGCACTATCTGCCGCGGACAGCCTTCACTTGTCGCAAGAATTTTAGATTCTGCGGTAAGTCCTGGCATATCTCCGTGCCAATGTCCCACCTCAAACTTTTCTGGAAACGAAGAGAATATAGAATCCTCTTTCCCTTCAGGTGTCAGAGTAATTGGGAAAACTCCTATCTCCCTATTTGGGCTATGTTCGAAATGCGCTCCAAGTGCTTCGCCGATAAACTGCGCGCCTAGACACACCCCAAGCAATATTTTCTTTTGCTCGACAGCTTTCTGGATAAAAACAATCTCTTTCTTTGGATCAAAATGCGGGCATTCTTCTGTTGTTGTTTCAGGAGATTGTGGCCCGCCCATAACTACCAGGAAATCGAAATCGTATTCGTCAGGGAAAGTATCCCCTGCATATAATTTTGTGTAAGTTATGTTATGTCCTCTAACCTGCGCCCACTTTTCAATAGCAGCGGGAGATTCAAAACTTTCATGCATTATTATATGTAATTTCATATTTTTATATTTACTTAATAAAAGAGAGTATGCCAAATTTAATTTAACGTAGCAGTTTGAATTACTTGGTCCATGATTTGGTCTATATTCAAATTCCTTTGTTCAGTCTCGCAGGCATTTCTGTTATTGTTTTTAGTATCAAAAATGCTACATCTGGTAAAACGAATAGAGAAAGTAAAGTATAGAGTTTTGTTTCCAAATGAACTAGCGTACGCGTAATCAGTATAAATATTATCTTTAACATTCTTAGAAACCATCGTCACACAATATTCACGCCCATTGATAACTTTTTTGTTAGTTGTGCCAGCGAGGGCATCCTCTTCGCTTGCATTCGTACATTCAAAAGGTCCGGAAATAATTTGCACTTGAGGAGGCCAATCAACCTCACTAAAATACTTTACCCCAAGCCCTTCCGGATATTTAAAAGATATTCCTTTTGCGGAATCAGAAAAAGTTTTCCAATTGTTTGTATTATTTGTAACGTCCACGACGTTTGTATTTTGAACAGTGTTTGTGTTATCAGGAGGCAACTTCGGTTTAGGGCTGGCCAAGAAGAAAAAGCCTACAAGCACAACCAAAATTACGATCAGCCCAATTATCATGTTGTTTTTCATTTTAATTATTCAGGCACAAACTTTAAAGTATTAGCCATGCCCATGAATTCTTGCATATGTTCTCTGATATTCTCTGCTGTTTGGCCTTCATTCAGATAGTTTTTCATGTCTCCTTTGTAAACCTCATCCAATTCTTTTAATTCCGGAGATTCGAAATTAGGAACAAAGCTTGTGTACGGCTGAAGAACGTATATTCTAGAATTTTGTGTTACAAAAAATGTGTACTGCACTCTTCCTTCGGTATTAAGCCGGCTCGCCTCTGGATTAAACATTCCATCAAGCCCACTTAGACTTGTCAGTGGATTTAACATGACAGAAGAAATAGTGGCTGGGTCTACTTTTTTTTGCGCTATTTTGAGCAAGAAATCATCTCCGCAGGCATTTAACTTCTTAGGGTTAATCTCGTGTATAGGCACGCCAGTACGGATAAAGCTTTCACTCCCTGGAAGTTTCTTTTCAGAAAAAGCATACTCCCATTCGAACACACTGAGCGTATCCGCTGTACGGTAAGTGTCTTCCTTTGGGCAAGTTTTACTTCCCTCTTTAATGGTTACTTCTCCCCAGTATTTTGGATAAATAAACTCCGGGCTGTATTCGGAACTTTTATATACTACATATTCCTTTTCAGGCTTGTTTTCGACATTAGCCGGCTTTTCATCTTTGTTTTTTAATAAAAAATAGGCACCTATTAGTACCAGAACTGCGACAAGTCCGATAGCTATACCAGTAAAAAGTTTTCGTTGATTCATAGCTAAATTATAACATATTGCTGGTTAATATTAACCTGGAATCAACGTAACCTCCTCTCCCTTTTCAAAATCACGTCTACTGGAATCAGTCACTGCAGTAACTACACCTGTTTCTCCATTTTCTTTTTTGTACTCTATCGTTGCCTGAGAAGCGTTCCCGTCAATACAAATTATGACATCTTTAACGACACCATCTGCTTGTTCCTTTACTTGTCTGGTATAAACTTCTCGCGGTCCTTGTTTCATATAGTTTCAATAATTAAATTATTACTTAGTTTGACTGAGACTCACTTTTTTACGTAAGCCTGCGGAATAAATACCCCGACAAAGGTACACAAACAAGAATAATACTGATAAACCAAATTGAAGCAATCCATGCATGGTCCCCTACAGGAGTGCCTACCATGTATCCTCTCATGGCTTCTATGACGTGCGTGATAGGCTGATTCTCGGCAAATATCCGAAGTCCTGTCGGCATACCAGTGGTCGGCACAAAGGCGCTACTTGCAAACGTAAGCGGAAATACAAACATGAAGCTCATCCATTGTACTGCTTCCACTGACTTGGCCAAGAGTCCCAAAATAGCTGAAAGCCAAGAAAATGCTAGGGTAAAAAGAAGAAGCATGCCGAGAGCCATCAGCCACTCTTGGACACTTGCTGTTGGGCGAAATCCCACTAACAGCCCCACCAAAATCATCACCACAGAGGAAATAACGTTACGTACCAAGTCTGCAACCACATGCCCTATTAGCACGGTACTGCTTGCCATCGGCAAAGATTTAAATCTATCGATGATCCCTCGTTTTAGGTCTGTCGCCACATTCAGAGATGTTGTAGTCGCACCAAAGGCTGCCATTTGAATCAAAATTCCAGCAACCAGGTAATTCACATAAGTAGTGCCTTCGGTCTCTATCGCTCCGCCGAAAACATATCGAAATAAAAGTAAGAACATAATAGGCTGAAGAGCAAGCGACATTAATTGGTCGAGATTTTTGAAAATATGCTTCATGCTTCGCACGATGAGCACTGAACAATCAGAAAAGAACCAGTAAAGTTTGGAATGTTTTTCTATACTAATTTTACTTATTGTTTTATCCATTGGTTTATCTATTTATACTTCGTTACCTTTATCCGCCTCGTGACCAGTGAGGTTAAGAAATACATCATCCAGTGTCGGCTTGTGGAGCGACATACTTTCTATGTCGATTCCGCTTTTTTCCATCAAGTTCAATATTTCTTGGACTTCCTTCACCCCCCTTTCTATCGGAATACTTATCGTCGCTTCCGTTTCGTCGACTGAAATTAATTTATCTTTAAAAATGTTTTGTGCAGAAGAAAGGTCGCTCTGTTTAAACAGCACAAGCTCAAGTTTGTTCTTGCCAACTTTATTTTTTAATTCGTCCGCGGTGCCTTCGGCTATTACTCGACCATGGTCGATAACCGCGATGCGGTCAGCTAGTTTGTCGGCCTCTTCTAGATACTGAGTAGTCAGAAGAATCGTTGTGCCTTCTTTCTTTAGCTCCTCAATTATCTTCCACATTGAAATACGACTCCTCGGATCAAGTCCAGTAGTAGGCTCGTCCAGGAAAATTATCGGCGGAGTAGCGACCAAGCTCGCTGCCAGGTCTAAGCGTCTACGCATTCCTCCGGAGTAAGTTTTAGCTGATCGCTCGGCGCTTTCAACTAGATCAAAACGTTCCAAAAGCTCTTGAGCCCTTTTCATGCTTTGATCTTTACTCAAGTGGTACAAGCGCCCCATCATTTCTAAATTTTCCCGACCGGTCAAATATTCATCGATAGCTGCGTACTGACCAGTAAGTCCAATCACCTTCCTAATTTCGTCGGCATCTTTCACTACATCAAAACCGTTAACACTGATTTCACCGCCATCCGGCTGAAGGAGAGTACTGAGAATCTTAACCGTAGTGGTCTTGCCGGCGCCGTTCGGACCCAGGAGCGCAAGGATAGTGCCTCGTTTAACTGTGAGATTAATCCCGGTTAAAACCTTTAAGTCTTTAAAGGATTTAATTAAATTCTTGATTATAATAGCGTTATCTTCTGTCATAGATGGACATTATAACAGATTTTCTTTTACTCTAAACTTGATAATTTTAGTTATAAGTGTCATAGGCAAAGGCACACCGATATCTTTATAATTTTTCATTAAATTACTTTCATGCTATTTCTTTATGTTTACCGTTTATCTTTATAAAAATTAAGTCGTGCATTTTACTCCAGTAATACTGCTGTTGCCCATATTTGAAGTACAGCCCACTGGCGGAGTTATGGCTCCTCCAAACAAAGCTAAGCGAGACACTGGGCCGAACACTCCATCAGGTTTTAAATTGATATCTATTTGAAATGCCATCACTGCGGCTTTAGTCCTCGGACCGAAATTGCCGTCCGGCATTAAGCCTAGTGCCTCTTGCAGGGCTTTGACATCATCCCCTTTAAAGCCAATCTTTAGTGTTCGGGCAACACCAATCCTGGATGTTGAAACTGGAGTCAGCGTACTACTACTAGTAGTAGTGATATTAGTATTGCTAGTAACGTTGGACCTGCTATTGATAGCAAGAGCAATGGAAGCAGGCAGAGGAATATTCAGGGCTTCTGCAAGAAGCAGTTCCCTATGATAGAGAGCGACGATATTCTCCGCCATTTTTTTCTCGTCCTTTGATTTGCTTAAAATAAGTTGCAGATAGCTCATCTTCTCTGGCAGTGGAAAAACATGGGTAAGTCTCGAAAATGGATCAATAAAACCATTAGCGTCGCGGATTTCAAAATGCAGATGTGGGGATCCACCCAAAGCGTTGCCAGTGTTCCCCACGTATCCAATGAGCGTACCTCTTTTTATGTCATCACCTTCTTTGATGTCAGCAATTTTATTGAGGTGGAAATATGCAAAGGTCTCCCCACCAGGGTTCGCTGTATACACGTACTTGCCAGCGCTTCCACCCTCACCTATTCGTGTTACTACTGCGTCAGTAGGAGTTACAATAAGCGCATCAAACGGCGCCATGATGTCTAGTCCTTCATGTTTGCGACCACCGGAGCGCATGTCACCAAAGTTGCGGACGAGATTGTCTGGCGTTATGCCAAAGAGTATGGGAATCGGAAGCTCTAGAGCTTTATTTGAACCAAGGTTGCTTGTTTTTAAACTCGAAATTCCCTGCCCACTTCCTTGCTCAAATAACGCACTTTGTCCTTCAAGTGAAGCCACTTGCGCAAATGTCGCTATTGGTACAACAATAGGGATTGTAAGTATTATAAGAGTGAAAATATGTAGTATCTTATAAATAAATAGCTTTTTAAGCATGCCATATTATACCATGTTTTCAAAACTTTTCCAGTATTTTGCAATATTCCTTTATTCAGTTATCCTGAAACAGCCACACTGAATCCCCCATATGCGAAACGCTTCATGTCCATTGGCATAGGCTTGTCTTTATACCTCGGATCATTCATTGCTGGGTCTGTCATAACCTTTTTGTTCACTTGGTCTCTATGTGCTCGAGA
This sequence comes from bacterium, assembly GCA_030855725.1. Classification (GTDB taxonomy): domain Bacteria; phylum Patescibacteriota; class Minisyncoccia; order Phycocordibacterales; family UBA9973; genus UBA9973. The sequence goes on from JALYQS010000013.1 coordinate 43,043, forward strand.
TTTGAAGACAATGTACGAGAACCATACAGTCTCACTCGGCTTCGCCTGTATCATTTTTGGAAAAGGCAGCGCCACATGTTCCGGCTTTGGGTCATCTATCACGCACTCCATGTAATCCAGTGCGCCATGTTTCATCCATATCTTCTTGCCTAGCTCCGCCATCTTTTTGTAGTCTGAAATTTTGTTTTTTGGAACTACGAGCACAAACCCATCTACGTATTTTCCTATTTGTTTTTTCATAGTTAAATTATATCAAAAAGATACAACGCTACTCAAGGCTTCCAGTTCACTTTCCGTTTTTCCTAAAAGTGATATTATTATCATATATGGGAGCTGAAAACATTAAAATAAGTCCTCTAATAAAATCAAAAGTGAATGACGCCCCCAAGACTACGGCAACTTTTGAGTTACAAAATACCGAGAAGAAGAAGTTTGATATAGAGAAATTTATTAAAGACCTAGAGCAAGGTGCTCGATTTACCGTTAAACATAAGTATGATGGAGGTTATAACAGTTATACTTACTCGGTTACTAAAATAGGCGAAGACTTTTTTTCAGTAGAACTATCAGAGAGACTGATCTCGAGAGAAAACGAAAACGATGTCACTATTAGGACATTCACTATTCGAAGAAAGAAAAGTGCAAAGTCCAAATCTTTAGAAGTATGGAAAAAGAACATTGCTCCGTACAAAGATCAAAATTACGAAACTTTCAAGGATTCCGCTAATAAAGGGAAAGATTTATCTCCTGAGGAAGCAGAGGAATTTTGGGTAAAATATAATAACTCCGTTTTTGATTCTCAATCTACTAAGGAAGTTCTAGAGCATGAAAGCTACGATACCTGGAGATCCTACGCAAAAAACAAACAACAAAGACATTACGATTCCATCATCGAAGAGACTTTACCAAAAACAGACTTTGAGAACCTTGGTTTTACTCCCTATACTGAAGAATATAAACAGCTAGAAGCCTAGCATTAACTTTAATAAAACCCTTTTCCAGGGATAATATGTCTGACGCCACCGCGAGGATTTGGAATATCCCCTTCGTAACGAGGAATTAGATGCAGGTGTAGATGGTGAATAGTGCGTCCAGCAGAAACTCCATCGTTGATTCCGATATTATATCCATCCGGATTGTATTTTTTTTGTATTACATCTTTTACTTCACACACCAAAGAAAACATTTTGGTGATTTCATCTTCATTTAGATCAAAGAAGGATAGAGTGTGCCTCTTTGGAATTATCAGGGCGTGCCCCGTAGAAACCGGAAAACCATCCCAGATAGCAAAACAAAAATCATTTTCTGAGATTACATCTTGCTTGGATATGTTACAAAAAAGACAAGGGTTATTGTGGTCCATAAATTTATTATATAACTTTATTAAGTATAGTAAAAATTATGTAATTAATTGCACCAACAGCGGAAATTCTTTGTAAGGTTGATTATAGAAATTGGAACCCATATGCCCTTCGTGCACTATTATTTGCATACCTCCGATATTATCAAATATGATTCTTCCCTGTTTATCATCGCAAGTCCAAGGATCATTGTCAGAGTTTATGAAAATTAACTTTTCAACTTTACCTTTTATCTTTTCCCAATTCGGGTCTTTTTCATTTTTTGCGTCTTCTACAGTAGCACGCAGTGCCTTTGCATATCCTGATACTAGAATTGCTTGCTTGATGGGATTTCCAATATTTTCTAAAATGCTTAAAATGAGTTGCGCTCCTGCCGAATGTCCCACAACTACGGTCTCAGCATTAAACTTTCCGTTCTCCAATACAAAAGTTAACCAATCTTTTAAGTTTGGGACTTCAGCATTGGGTAATTGCGGAAGCCATACTTCAAAACCTTTCTCTTCTAATTTTTCTTTCAAATAAGGAAACCAAAAATCAGTATTTTTATCGGCTGTGCCATGTAGTATTATTGCGTTTTTCATAATTATTTTGATTTAATGACTTTTCTAATAACAGCATCTACAAAAAGTCTGAAGGCGAGTCTCTTTTCTTTTTCGTAGATAACTTTTACTCCGAGCAAATGACCTGTCGGGCAACCAAAATTCTTTCCCGAAATAGGAACTATATTATTAAGAATTCTGTCCACATACATCCTTCTTAAGTTTCCTGGACCATCCTTTTGATAATCGCAAATATGCTTACCACAATAAGTGCAGATAATGCGGAGCAATCGCGAATACCCTCCACGTGCTTTCTTGTATTGATCATTTTTAAATTTTGTGTTTGGCATATTTTAAATCCTTAAAAATTCTTTCACTTCCCCATTCTCAAAATATACTTCGCCGTCACGTAAAACTTCGAAAGGAATATTATGTTCTTTGAAATATTCAATCTCTTTATCAATATCTGCTGACTCTGGGTGGTCTGATTTATAGTGAACGGAAATTGCTTTCGAAAAAATGCCTAAGCCCTCCCAAGAAAATTCTGGCGCATACCCTTCGGGAACAATGTTGGGATTATCTACCAATTCAGACCCATGAAGTGTTGGACACATCACGCACACCCCTGCACTATAGCCAGCATAGACAATATCATCTTTTACCAACATCTCTTTAATCAGAGTATCGAAACCGCTTTGTTCATAGGCACGCTTTAAGATGAAAACATTCCCTCCATTTACCCAAACCATTCCGAATTTCGAAATATGATTTCTGAGTTCATCTTTTTTATTAAAAAAATCTCTCAAATCTAATTGCTCTGCCTCATATCCTAAAGTTTTAAAAGTATCAACTTGATTCCCAACACTCATTGCAATTCGTTCTGGATCGCCAAAATCAAGAGCATTCATGATGATACACACCTTTTTATTATCAGAAGCCAATTCAGCTAACTTCCCAGCAAAGTTTCCAAATTTATATGAAGATAAATATAGACGCATAAATTATTTTTTACTTTTTATTATTTGCAATTTTCTTTCTTTATTTAACCTCTTCAATTCCCCCTCTCTCGCTCTCGCTTCTGCATATGTCTTAAATCCCTCCTTGTATTTCAGCACCACAGGTCTTCGGATTTTGGTATAGTGCGCACCCGATTTTAGATTGTTGTGGGCATACAGCCTTTTATCTAAATTATTGGTCGAACCGGTGTAGAGGGTGCCGTCGGCACATTCGAGAATATATACGAAGAACATATACTTATCTTATCACTATTTCTTAAAACTCAAACCCCTAGATTTGAGTAATTCTTTAAACTTCGGTATAGTGCTTGGACCCATACCGTGTAGATCAAGAACTTCTTTTTCCGAATATCTTGCCAACCCTTTTAAGGTTTTGATTCCAGAATTTTCAAGCGCTCGCAGTGCAGGACCAGCGACTTTAGGAAATTCTGGATTTGGTTTACTTTTCTTCCAGCACACAGGACACACTGGACAATCACTACTCTTGTAGAATTCATGTCCTCGACTGCACATTTTAAGCGTCCCTTTTTTAGATTTCATGAGGACATTATAACAAAAAAAACACCCCTTCGTGGGGTGTTTTTAAAATTACATATCCGGAGTTTCTGCCCAGGTTTTCATAAGGTCCTCGCTCCATTTCACTATCGCAGGATCGTCCTTTGGTGCTTTCTCTATATCCGTTGCCATTTGTGGGTGAGCAACTTTTAGATGTACCATCCCTGCCCCAATCAATTCTTCAGGGGTATTTCCTGATATTGCTTCGTCGCACATACCACCCATCGCTCTGCACGTTATTATTTTCATGATATTTATAAATTACTAATAATATTAAACCTTACTCGAACAATTAAACATCCATCGTATGCCAAACTTGTCAGTACAAGATCCGAAATAATCACCCCAGAACATTTCTTTTAAAGGCATTTCTACTCTCCCGCGCCCTGAAAGCATACTAAAAAGCTTATCCGTTTCTTCTCTGGTGTCTGGCTCAAGGTTGATGTAAACATTATTTCCGAAGTTAACTTTGAAGCCCATAGATTCCGGCGCATCCGTGCCAAGCAACATATGCCCACCTAAAATAGGCAGAGCGATGTGCATTACTAGATTTTTGTCTTCTTCTTTTGTTTCCGGCTGTCCTTCTTGCATTGGCACTTCACCCATCCGGTGTATCCCTCCGGCAAATTCTCCGCCGAAAACTGATTTATAGAAATTAAATGCTTGTTCAGTATCTCGAACGAAATTTAAATATGTGCTTACTTTTGACATCTGTTATATATAGATAAGTTGCTAATATACTATTTTACCATAAAAACTTTATTCCGTATCTCTACCATCCCCGGTCAAAGGTATCTCATCTCCTAGGTATTTAGGTTCTCTCTTAAGCACGAGGTCCATCACGGCTTTAACATTAGCAAAAACTTCTCTTACGTAATTGCGGGTTTTATACTCACTTTTGTCCGCGCTCATACCATATGCGTCCATACCGAGCATACGTGCAATGTAGACTGCTCTCGGCAAGTGAAAAGACTGAGTTACTATGGTGATCCTGCCCGCCAAGAAAATATCCCGGGCTCTGTACATACTGCTATAGGTGTCGAACCCAGCGTGATCTAGAAAGATATCTTTGTCTGGAATGCCTTTTTCTAGTAAATATATCCTGACCGGATTCACTTCGTTGTACGAAAGCGTACCATTATCTCCAGTCACCAAAATCTTATTCACTTTTTTCTTTTCGTACAATTCTATTGCAGTATCAACTCTGTGTTTCAAAACCGCGGAAAGACTTCCATTCTTTAAAGTGGATGCCCCTAAAATGACCGCCGAATCAGTGTGCGGAACTTCTGCAATCGTTTCTGAAATATACTTCTTTGTTTCTAGACGAATCACTGAAAAGGCAGCAAAAGTAAACATCACGATTAGAGCGATGATGGCGAGCAAGATTTTAATGAATTTCCTGGTTACTTTAATTTTTAAAAACATGAATCAATTCTAACATATTAGGTGACTGCATATACGAAAAACAAACAACAAAATAATGCAATTAACTTTGTTCTTTGCCTCGTTGTTTTAAAGACACCGCCCGCTTGATAGCGTCTGACCCAAATTTTTGGCGAAGTTTGTCGGCAGTTTCTTCAATTGATCGCTTTTTAAAAGCTTTTTCTTGCTTACCAAATAGATCATGTGGAGCAGTCTCTTCACGTATCAGGTTGTGAAGAATTACACCGGTAGAGCGAATGCGTTTACCTCGCGGGAGAAGTTTTAATAATTTCGGTTCAAGAGCATTTAAAACAATACCTGGATCGGACGTAAATTCTTCCAGTTTTACTTCGTCAAAGTGGTACTTAAATTCACTAGTCTTCACAAAGAAAGCGACTTTGCTTGTTATCAGACATATCACACGAGAGTGAGTACATGCGCGTTCCGCATTCTCGGCGATTTCCCGCCAGATAACTTTCGGATCTGTCGACGCCGGATGAAATGTGGAAGTAGACTGAATAGACTTTTGATCCCTGGGATCCGTGTCGCTCTCGACTTTCATAATGGAAATGCCAGAGAGTTCTTTCTGTAAAACAACAAGGGGCCGAGAAAATTGCTGGCCAATTTTCTCGGCCGAATAATTCACAAAATCATACGCGGTCTGCATTCCGAGAGCTTTCAGTTTAGGAACAGTCTTTCGCCCTATACCCCAGATGTCCTCTATCGAGGTTGCTTTAAGCGCGCGCACCTCATCTCCTTTTTCCAAGAGCATTACCAAGCCAGCCGGTTTCTCGAGCTTAGAAGCGAGTTTCGAAAGTGCTTTAGTGCGCGCCAGTCCTAGGGAGTACGTCACCCCGAGTTTACTTTCAATTTCCTTTTTTAATTCTTGCAGGAACTTTTTCTCGTTGCCAAAATATCCGATCTCGTACGGCTCCACCAAAGCGAAACATTCATCTATACTGTATTCTTCTATTTTAGTAGCGTAGGTTGCCAGTATTTCGTGCATTCTGTTTGAAATATCTCTATACAGTTCAAAATGATGGTTTAGGATGACTACTTCTGGAAAAAGTTTCTTGATTCTAAAAACCGGCATGCCTCTAGTGACACCAAGCTTTTTTGCCTCTGAGCTCATGGCTACCGCTATCCCCCGGTCCCCGCCTACTATCACAGGCTTGCCACGAAGATCAGGATGAGTCGTCAGTTCACACGCAACAAAGAAAGAATCCCCGTCCAAATGTAGGTATAGATTGTTGGAATCATTATTCACTTACACATTATACAACTCTACTGGTCATTTCCGGGGAAATTGTTTAACTAGGTAGTTAACTGAGTGCAGTGAGAGCAACGCTTTGCCTCCACTGGAATTTCACTTAAGCATTCCCTGCACTTTTTGATAGTCGGGTCTTCTGGCTTTTCTTTTTTAGCATTCGCAATCAATATACTCATAGGCTTTACAATAAAGAAAAACACTGCTCCGGAAATAAGCACGAATGAAATAAGCGCGTTCAAGAAGTGGCCGTATTTAAACTCGCTACCGTTTATCGTAAACGCCCACTCGCTGAAGTCGGGCACTTTAACCATAGCTGCCACAAGTGGAGTAAGCAGGTCGGATACAAGTGCCGTTACTATAGTCCCGAAAGCCGCACCAACCACGACACCCACTGCAAGATCTACTACATTCCCCCTTAACAAGAATTGCTTAAACTCCTTCATATAATTTTAAATTAATTAATAAACTAATTCTATTCTTTTGGCTCAGTTGCTTCCACTAAAACAGGAGCTGTGTTTTCTGAAGCAATAATCCTCTCGACTAATCTTGGCACCCAAAAACCTTGAGTAGCAAATGCAAATACACCAATTCCTATTATAACTAAAAGAAACGTGTTAATAGCTTTCATTGGCTAATTATAGCAATTCTCGAAATAAAAACACTAGTTTTTATCTGAAAACAACTGACCCGCTATCAAACTTTAGATTGAGGACTAGTTCACCTTTGGAAGTAAAAAGATAACTTTGGGTGTCGGTAAGCATTTTCGCGAATTCTGCTTCTTGGGAACCTTCACAATACATAAGAGTAGACATCATTCTTTCCAAAGTGATTTTGCCACCTTTCGCGACATACTCCCCACCCACACCATTACAGTCGGTTGAAGCAGAGAAAGTTTTATCCTTCTTAAATTCCAAGGTAAAGACCCCTGGTTTTTTTGGCGTAATAGTGCGACCATCGCTTAAGGTCGTCTTAACCCAATTCCATTTTGTCATGCCAAGCGTCATTCGAGCTGGATCAGCTTCACCTTCGAAATTCTCTACTGGACAATCCACCTTAATGTAATTAAGGGTTTGATATCCTTTCTTCAAATCAGGCACAAGCATGCCACTCTCTTCTAATAGTGGGTACCGAAGTTTCTCTATGCCTATCTTGCCAGCTTTATATATTTCTTTTTCTTTTCCTTGTGAGCCTTCCACAACATAAGACAAAATAGCCGTAATTATATTTTTTTCTAATGTCCCAACCAAAGATCCTTGATAACCATTCGACACACCTGGACCAGTTTGAGTCCCTGTTTTCTTGCCCGTGACAGCGTTTCCAGCTATCTCAATCGTAAGAAAATCAGTGACATTATACGGTTCTGCCGTGGTGGCTTCGTGAGAATAAAAAAAACATTGTTTACCGTCTTTAAGAGAAATATTAGATTGAGTTGCTTCCACTAAAACAGGAGGTGTATTTTCAGAGGATGTAATTCTGTCCACCAACTTCGGCACCCACATTTTCTGGGTTACAAGTAGTCCTAAACCGACAATTATTAATACTAACAAAAATATTCTGATGAATTTGATCATAAATAAATGATATCACATTTTATTCAACCCAAGGCGGAATTAAATAATTGGAATAAAGCTTCGTCTATTATTTTAACCCCGTCGAGCCGAGTCAATAGCGGCTACGTCAATTTTTTTCATGTTCATCATGGCGTCGAACGCTCTTTTTGCTTGTTCACCGCCCACTGCCAGTGCCTCAATAAGCGTACGGGGCGTGATCTGCCAAGACACCCCCCATTTATCCTTACACCACCCACAAGCACTCTCCTGTCCACCGTTCCCAACTATCGCATTCCAATAGCGATCCGTTTCTTCTTGGTCGTCCGTTGCAATCTGAAAAGAAAAAGCCTCGCTTTGCTTAAATGCGGGACCGCCGTTAAGGCCGATGCATGGAATTCCGCAGACCGTGAACTCTACCGTCAGTACATCGCCTTTCTTACCATCAGGGAAATCGCTAGGCGCCAGAAAAACATTAGCTACTTTACTGTCCGGAAAAGTAGCTGCATAAAACTTAGCTGCACTTTCTGCGTCCTTATCAAACCACAAACAAATTGTATTTTTTGATATCATATTCGTTGAGTATAGCATACTGGGTCGTTATGAATTGAGCTCGACTGCTGACTGTCTGGGACGATATTCGAACTATTTTGCAATCTCTTTAATCATCTTCACAATCTCTGGAAATTTAGAAATCATAAAGTGTCCATTTTTACTTTTGTATACTACAATTTTTGCATTCTTTAATCTCTCTCTGTATTTTTCAGCATGATTCACCGGCACGCAGTCGTCATCTTGCGAGAATAGCAAGGTTAGATTTGGAGAGTTTTTCTCAAGCAACGAAAGGTCTTTTTTCAGTTTAAATCCTCCTACCAAATCTTCCCCAATACAGGTATCGTCAAAGGGCGGGCATACAAGATAAGTCGCTAATATTTTTTTAGGAAATTTATTTTCAGAGAGATACTGTGGCAAGAAAATTCCTCCTAAAGAGCTTCCAATTAAAATAATACTATCTCTAAAATATGGGAAGTGTCTCTCGAAATGAATTTTCCACTCTTCATACGTAGCATTGTCCTGTAGAGGCATCCGAGGTCTGATGATTTCAAATTTCTTGCCTAATTCCTTGTCTAAGTATTCTCCCGACCATGAATTTTTCTTTTCAATTGAAATTCTTCTGTTTTTAAGATAATGGAAATAATCCTTTTTGTTTTTAAAAGTCATACCTCCATGCACTAAAAATATCTGTGGTTTATTTTTCATAGGTGTATTATATCAAACGTACTAGCTGGGAGACTTGGACTCCCGTCTCGACTCGCTTCGCTTGTCGATGCGAGGCGGACGAACCAAGATAATAAATACATTGAATTTCCGAACAGAGCTGGGAGACTTGGACTCCCGTCTCGACTCGCTTCGCTTGTCGATGCGAGGCGGACGAACCAAGACAATAAATACATTGAATTTCCGAACAGAGCTGCGATGTCTGGTCTGGTACTAGACCAAGTCAGGTGTCGTAAGGGTATTGTAGCATTTTTTAGGTTCACTATTTGACCCGTCTAGGTCGGTATTTTTAACCTGAGTATTCCGATAAATGATGCAGAGTTTTGGGAGAGGTTTTTGGACTAATTTGTGATCTTTAAAAAACAACCAAAACCCGATTTTATAAAGGTATAATAGCTTATTTTAAGGATAAAGCTTAAAAAAAGTGTAAAAAGCTTCTGCGAAAACACTCGGTAAACTAGGATATATAAAAATAGTGAATATTAAGTAAATAAAGGATATTTGTCAACTTTTGTACCAGAAAATATGATTTGTATAATTAGCACATTTTACCCTATATTTTATAAGGGGATTTTCTTAAAATAAAAAGTCCTCTTACAAAACTTTTACTTATTTTGCTATAATTGAGGTATGAAATTAGATAGAACTAATAAAAAATTTATCCCTCTGTATTCAATCCCCTTAAAGGAAGACATCTACTTAAAAATTAAACCAACAGCTAATGCTTGGTGGAAAGATCAATCCAAAGTTCAGAGACTTATGGCTCTTTTGTATGTAGGGCTAACAGTAGAGAAAGCTTGTAAAAATATTGGTATTTCTAGAAGAAAATATAAGTACTTCGTACAGATACACCCTGAAGTTACCGAAATACATAAAATATATAAAAGTGGGTTTTTAACAACAGCAGAAAGGACTGTGAAAGATCGGGTGGAAAAGGATCCTAAATTTGCTCTAAAGTATTTAAGAAAAAAGAAACCTGAAGAATTTCCTCCACCTCTTCTACTAAATAAAATCGTTTCGCTCGAAGAATATGCTGAAGAGCAAAAACTGGGTTTCTTGAGAGAGGTACGTGAACTCAAAATAATTATTGGAATGTATAAAGAAGTTTTTGATGAGCTCAGACCAGGTATAAGAGGGTGGTATAAAGAACGTCTTAATGAAGCTGATCAGGTAGTACGGAATTACAATAAACTCCACAAGAGAAATAATGAAAAAATCTTAAACCATAAAAGCGGCTTAGGACTCTAGTTCTTTCAGTTTTTGGTTATCAGGACCATAAGGTGTATTTTTTAGTTCGCTCACCGATTCCTTGGTTGGGTACGCACCATTAATATTTTTTGCAATGTTTTCTAATGTAACTTTACAGTCATGAGAAAGGAGGAGATTGATTCGATTCCCTAGTAGGTTAGACATAGTCATGTCTGGGTAATTATCCATATAGAATTTAGTATATCTATAAAGATAGTCGTCAATTTCCGCGTCTGTCTGTTTTTCGGGACACACAAATTCTTTATCTAATTTATACTTTTGCCAGTTTGTAACAACAAAGTTTTTAGAAGTACCTGATGTAATTAAAATCAGAAGCAAGATTACTATGAATATTCCATATTTTTGTAGATTGGTTTTCATGTTATGGGTAAAAACTTTTGATTAATCAAATTTATCTTCTAGGTAAGTTTCTATTCTTTCGACAGTATTTTTAATTTCATCAATTTTAATATCTTGTTCTTTTTTCCAATTATCTAATGCACGACCCAGCCACCAAAAACTAAATAGGATAAGTCCACCAAGGCCTAATAAGCTCATAAAGTTTTATTATTATTTTTATAATTCGAAGCTAGATAAGAGTAAACTATTGATGAGAGTATTGGAATAAAAAGACCAGCGAGTACAGCAACAACTCTATTACTTTTAATTTTCTTAGAAGAAAGAAAGCATATAGGAACAGTGATTCCCCAAAAAACTAAGAAGCCTATTATTTCTATAATTTCCATAATTTGGACGGTTTTTATTAAGACCAAGTAGGTAGCAAAAAGCTCCTAGCCAGGTCCGATATACCCCGTGAGATATACCCATACCAGTTTCCCGATATGACCGTCCAAAGTGAACCCTGACTAGGAGTTCTTTACTTTGGACGGATTTATTGGCCATATCCTATTGCTAGGGGTTAGGCCAGCTATTAAATTGTAAATGTATTATATCATTTTTACTTCTACCTTTATACTTTAGCTTACATTCAAACTATTGTGTAGTAGGAGCACCCATTAGAGATCCTTCAGTACTTCAGGAGAATATATCTCAATTAGACGAATTAACTCAGTTGCCATCTCTTTGTATTGTTTAGACTCAAATGGATCCTCATAATTATTAGTATCCTCGTGACTTGAATCATGTGCAAAAGATAATAATGAGCCAGTCATACCAGTAAGGATAGCCGAGATATTATCCTGATTAAAATCCTTGTAACCATGGAAGTTACATATTGTTTCTAGTACACGACGAATATCATTGCCAACATTTTCTTCCGTGTTAATATCCTCAGAGTATCTCTTCACTCTTCGTAGAGCTGTTTTATACTCTGATAGCTTGTGATCTTTAACTTCCTTTAACAAATGTTTTCCACCTTCTTTTTCGAGCTCAAAGTAGGAAGTATTTTTCTTAAAAATATTTGAAGTTAGCATATTATAAAATTGAACATTATGAGTCATTATTATCAATTGAGGGCACGGAGATAACTCATTCCCAGATAAAGCATTTATTTGTACTGTTTTATAAAAACTTTTTAATACGTCACAAACACCATAAAAATACTTATAACTCATACTACAAATAGGGTCATCAATCACAAATATGCCATTAGAATATTTTTCAGAACTGGTAAGTCGTCTTATTGAACTTGCTAGAAAGTAACTTAGTGCTATCGCATTCTTTTCACCCTCACTTAGAAGATTCTTGACTTCCCCTGAAATGTTATGAGCGTCATCAAGCGTAAGTATAATTTTACCAGAAAGAATATCTGCTTTATATTTCTTAATACCTATCTGTTTAATAAATATATTAAATAGATCAACTATTTTAGTTGCCACTTCTTTAGTTGGTATGGTTTTCTTTGTGTCACTAATTTCACTTTCTATAGTCTTAATGGAGCTTGAAATACTATCTCTTTTCTCTATAGTACTTTTATTTGCTTCATAAAACTCAACCAAGTATTTTTGCCCTACTAGCTTTCTAAGATCTGTCTGTCTATTAGTAATTGATGTTAGTTTTTTATTAATATGCTCCACTCCTGCTTTGTTTGAGATTATTGCTATATTAACTGAGGAAATGGCATTTTTCAAATCTATAAAGTAATTATCAATAAAAACATTCTCAACATTTGGATACTTTCTTTTTTCAGCTAGTTTAACTTTTATTTCTTCTAATTTTGAAATAAGAGTGACTGGATCAAGATCTTTCCAAGCATCTGATATATTTAAATTTTTAACTCTAATTTCAAATACAGCTTTTGTTGTATTATCTATTCGCTCAAGGTCAGTTACAAAACTAGTGATATTTTTAATTTCCTGGTCTATTTTCTCCTCGAACTTAGCTTTCTCAGATTCTATATGCACCTTATATTTTTGAATTACATCTTTCCCCTTATCATTCAAATCTTGCAAACAAAATGGACAATGATCTCCATCTGCCTCGTGAGTCTTTAACCCTGACTTAATCCACTCGTTGGTTATTTTTTCTATATGTTCTTTTACTTCACCGCTTGGAGGTTCAGCAAATTCTGCTTTCTTGGTTAAATTTTCTTCAGTCCAACCAAGGTCTAGTCTGTCGACGTTAAACTCATTTAAATTAAATTGGACTTTATCTGTTTCAGGATCCAAATCCTTTATTTGATCAAAGTTTTCTTTTGCATTGAACCATCCTTCTTGTGTGGAACCACCAACATTCTTATCTTCTTTATTAAGTAAATAATCTGAGTATTTTGTAGTAGTTAAATTTGCATACACCAACTCGACAGTAACTAATCTACCTCTGGGATCCCACTCTTTTATTTCAGTTATTTTTGTCGTTAGGAGAGAATCCAAATTAACCTTTTCTACATCAAGTTCAGCATTCTTTGCTGTGAGTTGATTTTCTAGGTCTAATAATTTTGCTTGTTCAGGGCCGAGTTCAACTTCCAACTGCCCATCAATCTGTTTGTTCGAAAAGTCACTAGAGCGAACACAATTTTCAATATAGTCAGAATTATAAACAAGAACCCTTTCAAGATTCGAAGAAGTGTAATTGTTTTGATCAATGGAAGTAGTGTCTGTAAAAGAAATTTTAAACTCTATTGCATTAGTGCCAGCTTCTAGAGACTTTAGTTTTTGTAGATCTAGATTCTTATCGCTAACATGATTTATAAAACGAGACAGGTTTGTTTTTCCACTACCATTTGATGCGTAAATAACATTTTTCTTACCCAGATTACCAGTACATGTGAAATCTAAAAAACTCCTCACATTTTTTATAGTTTCTATTTTTTTAATAGGATTTGCGCTCATACTATTCTGCAAAAGATTTAGCCATGACAGCATTAAATAACTCATCAACCATTTGAGTTGATTGTTTTTGCTTATCTTTTTGTATTTCTATTTCTTTAACTAAATCAGCAAACTTATTTTGCAATTCGAGCGGAGGATTGGGAACTTTTATACTTCTTAATATTTGAAGATTGATATTTTGTTGTGCAGCTTGAGGAGCCATAGCCTCTAAACCTTTTTGTAGAAAAATAAACAAGCCTTGTACGTAATCAACGTTTGATCTTTCTTTATTTGCAGTAAATCCAACAACACTATCAGGAAAACATCCAGCGAAGTTAAGTATTGTAGTTTTTGCAATATTTGCAGCTATTGTTATACACAAAGTTTCTTTTGGCCAAAGTTTACTTTGATCCAGACCTATATCTGAGTATGTCTGATTATATTCAGATAATCTCCATCCAGCATTTGAAACATCACCAGTTTGGACGAATGGGTGCTTACCTCCGAATAGCTCAGGTGCTGTACGAGGGCGATGCTGTGATTTACCACGATCTAGTCTACCTAATTCACTTAACAAGATCTGATCAAAGTCCATTGTATTTGTTACAGGATCCCCAAACATTTTTACAAATAAAGCTGGAATAAGGTCTTCCATTTTCTGATTTGCTTCAGCTCTTTTGTTTTTTAAGTCCTCTGCTTCTTCGAGAAGAGAAGCGATTTTCTCTTGTTCTTCATAGTCTGGTTCTTCGTCCTTATTGATTGGTATATTAATTTTTATCTTTCTTAATCCCTCATTAGAAAGTGCAGACATAGTTACTCCTTTGCAATAGGAGTCTTTTTGAAGATTAAATCCATTTGATATTAGAAAAAAGTAAAGATAACTCTTCGAAACATTCTCTTTGGGAGAAAATATATAGAAACCAGTTGAAAAGATTTTATCTTCAAATTCCTTTTTTCCAGAGAGAACTTTTGTTGTAGCTTTCATTTTTGCAAACAAAAGATCTTTCTCAGTGAAAATTAAATCTGCTCTGCTAGGTTTATTAAAAAACGTTACAGATTGATGTGAGGCTATCCTGTCTTCGTGTATATCACCAGTTGCAATGTATTCTTTTTCACCATCAAAAGACGTAACTTTATTATTTGATACGTCGATTAGATCAACCAATTTGAACTGTTTCCATTTAATTGCCATATCATATTTTGCTTTTCAGCTTAGTTAGTCCATCTGAAATTTCTTGTTCAAGCTTAATAACCTCAGAAATAATTTCTTTTGGATCACGATGATTTATTACTTCATTTGATGCTGGCTTATATCTTGAAGCAGTAAGATTGTAGTCTTCGGCCATGATTTCTTCTCGTGTGGCAAACCAACTACAAGAACTTACTTTCTTATTTTCAAAAGCTAGTGGTAAGTCCTTTAAATTGTTATTACCTGGATCTTCCTGTCGTTTGTCGTCTAATGTATATCCATCACCAGTTACTTCATAGAACCAAACTTTGTCTGTTTCACCTCCTTTGGTATAAAAAATAATTGCAGTTTTTACCCCTGCATATGGTTTGAATACGCCAGACGGAAGGCTGACTACTGCATCAATATGGCAAGTATCCATCATAAGCTCTCGCATCTTTCTATGGGCACCAGTAGAGCCAAATAGTACACCTTCAGGAACAATGACAGCCGTCCTTCCTCCATCTGCAAGATGATCGTACATGTATTTCAAAAATAAAAGCTCTGTTTTTGTGGTACTCAAGTCAATGTCTTCTTGAATTGAATCTTTGTTTACGTTTCCAGAGAATGGAGGGTTAGCAAGAATCAAATCGTACTTACGTTTCTTTTCTTCAGGAAGAGTAAGTGCATCGAAGTTGATAACATTTGATTGGGCAAGATTGTGAAGATACAGGTTCATTATAGAAACTTTTATCATCTCTGCATCATTATCAAAACCATGGAAGGATTTTGTTCTTAGGAATTCGTGCTGAGCAGGGCTAAGTTTATCTCCAGTAAATTGACCTCGTTCTTTTTCTTCATCACTTGTGTTTGTCTTGAGGATATATTTATAACTCTCAATTAAAAAGCCAGCAGTACCACACGCAGGATCGAGAATAAGATCAGATGGTTTTGGTTTTGTTATTTCAACCATCATCTTGATAATATGGCGAGGTGTACGAAATTGGCCATTTGTTCCTGATGATGCAATCTTGTTAAGTAGGTATTCATACATATCACCCTTAACGTCAGTATCGTATTTTTCTGTGTTATTAAAGTCCATTGTATCAATAATAGAAACAACAGATCGGAGCGTTGGCCGATTGTAGATTTTAAGATGAGCTTGTTTAAACAAAATTTTACCAGTATGAGAAAGACTTGGAAGTTCGTGTAACTTATCAAAAATCTCTGAAATAGTATTATAAAGTTCGTCACCGGCAAGACGACTCACTACACGCCAACTATATTTACTCAAATGACCATCAAAGACACTTTCGTGTTTTTTGCCTGAAAGTTCTGCAAGCTGAGTTTGTTGTTCATCAACCTCAGTTAGAGATTTTAGAAACATCAAGTAGCTGATTTGTTCGATAGCAGTCATGGGGTTGTTTACACCACCAGAAAAAAGCTCGTTCATTATTTGGTCAACTTTTTGTTTTAAATCTGAGTTGGTGAAATGTAATGCCATATAATTATTGAACGACAGTTAATACTGGGCTAATTCGTAACGTCTCAAATACTGGCTTAATCTTCTGGTTAAAGCAAGTGATGTAGCTACGAGTACCGCCAAACTGAGTAAACGGAGCCTGGTCTAGGAATGTATAGTCTCCTTGTTCGAACTTGTTTAAGAGAGTTGAACTTTGACTGAGTTGCTTAACGAGGATTTTTAGAAGTCGTACTTGTTCAAGGTCTAGGTCGTGTTCAGTACGAATACTCTCGACTAAATCAATTAGTTGCTCTTCTTGTGATGGTAGTTTTTCAATTCCAAGTCCAGCTCGAACATAATCAAGAAGATCTGCAAATACACGATATGCTTTTGATAGGTTTCTTTCATTAAAGAAGTCATTGGGTCTATCAAAAATATTTACTTTTAAGTATTCAGAAATTTCTTCATCAGCATTACCTGCACGAATCTTTTCTTCAAAGGTTGGATTCTCAAGCATAATTTGCTTTATAATCTTTTCCCATTTAGTTATGTATACAAGTCGGTCTACTTTTTCACCCTCAGGTCCAATCTCCAACATCTCTGTGAGAACAATGTTATCAGAACCCTTGTAAGTTTGAATTTCAGGAGGTGGTGGTGGAAGTGGCCCAGGATTTCCTCCTCCGCCGGAAGGAGTTGGGAGTGGTGCTTCAAAGTCATATTCTTCCTCAAAGAATTTTACTACCTCGCAAAAGTCGTGTAGTAAGAAATTCTTCTTCTCAGTTCCATCTGCAAATGTGTATTTACGAGTACCACGTCCTTTAATCTGAATATAAGTTGTAGGAGACGCAATAGGACGAGCAAGTACAATATTTAAAACTTCAGGACAATCAAATCCAGTTGTGAGCATATCAACACTAACAGCGATTCTAGGATAAAAGTTTTCATCTTTTCTAAATTGTTTTGCTAAATCAGACGCATCTTTTACTCTTGATGTAATAACTTCAGCAAATTTACCATTGTGCTCAGGAGAAAGTCTGTTTAATTCTTTTGCTAATGCGACAGCGTGATTCTGAGACACGGCAAAAATAATAGATTTACCAATCGCACCATCAGGAGTTTTTAACGCATTTTGTAAAAACTGCTCACAGATGAGTTGATTTCTTCCAGGAATTAGAACCTGCTTTTCAAGCTGAGAAATACGATAAGTATAATCTTCTCCGTCAATTTCAATCTTCCAACCCTCATATGAAACTGCTTCTTTCGTAATAAGAGAAACCATGCGAGCAATTTTTGCAGGCACAAGAAATCCGTCCTTAACCCCATCTTGGATGGTATATCTAAATGTTGGAGTACTCATTTCACAGCCGAAATGTTTGTATGTGTCACGAGTAAAACGATACTCGAGTTTTAGAGGATCATTATCTTGTAACTTTTCAAGATCAATGTTCTTTAAGAAATCATTTGGAGTTGCAGTGAGTCCAATGCGCACTGCTTGAAAATATTCAACCACTTGTCGAGGAAGTTCACCATAAATAGAGCGATGTGCTTCATCGTTAATAACAAGGTCAAAATAGCCAGGTGTAAAATCTTCCTTAAAGTGAATGTTAAGGCTTTGAATAGTTGCGACAACAATACTTGCACCACCAAGTACAGCTTTCTGTCCTGGTTTATAGCGAACAGCACGATACTGATCATTAAAGGCCACCTGAAATGCATCAAGTGTTTGTTTTGCTAGTTCAATACGATCAACGATAAATAAAATACGCTCTGCTTGATGGGCTTTAAGAAAACGATCAATTATTGCAGCAGATAACCTAGTTTTTCCAGTACCTGTTGCCATTTCAATAAGGAAAGATTTTTTACCTTCATCGAATTGTTTCGCAATAGTATCAGATGCTTGAATTTGGTATGGTCTATCACAGATAATTGTGTTGTGCGAAATAGAAGAAAGGGGTTTTCGAGAAAGTTTTAAATCATGACGACGCTGTAAATCGTCTGGGGAAATAAAACGCTCAATAGGATTTGCATCTCCTTCTTCTAGGTCCCAAAAATAAAGCTGTTCAGAGTTTGCAAGGAATACATAGCGACAATTGTTTGCTTCAGCATAGCCACGACCTTGATTTTTTGCACTATAAGGATCGATAGAATCTTTTTTAGCTTCAACGAGAGCAAGATTTTTACCATTACGATCAAGAAGGAGATAATCCATGAATCCAACTTCTGAATGTTGCTCTGTTAAAACATTTTTATTTACACCTTCAAGAACCCACCCTGCTTCTTGGAGTTTTCGATTGATTACTATTCGTGCGTCTTGTTCTGTGTAGTTGTAAGTTTGTTCGTTTGCCATATTATTTTTGCTTCATACTAGCGATCATCTTATCAATATCTTTTTTGTGATACCGACGATCACCTCGGGATCCGAAGCGAATGGCTTTGAGGTATCCTTTATTATCCCACTGCCTTAAAGTGTTTGGATGACATCCAAGAATTTCGCATGCCTCACTCAGTGTTAAAATTTGGTCGCCTTTTTTTGTAGTCATAATCGGTTATTTCTAACTTAACATAAGTTTACACGAGTTTTACAGGAAAATAAAGGGCCTAGTTCTATTTTTTAGTTGTCCACTCATTTTCAGTAGACTTAAATCGTTGTTCCGGTATGTTGTGTACTGTATGGAAAATACACTAAAATATGGGGCACAAATAGGGTTCCCAGCAGTATTAGAACAAGAACAGCTTAAGTACTGCTTATATGCCCGTAAATCGAGCGAGGCAGAGGAAAAACAGGCTTTGTCAGTAGATTCCCAGATAAAGGAGATGCTGACCCTCTCCCAGCGAGATAACCTCAATATTGTGGACGTTTACAGAGAATCTCACTCGGCTAAGGATTGTGGACAACGTCCAGTCTTTAACAGAATGATTATTGATATTAAGGAAGGAAAGTTTAATGGAATACTTGTATGGCATCCAGATAGGCTTTCAAGAAATGCTGGGGACCTTGGAGCGATAGTGGATTTATTAGATCAGAAGAGATTAATTGAGATACGAACATACAGTCAACGATTTACAAATAATCCAAACGAGAAATTCCTGCTAATGATTTTGGGATCACAGGCGAAACTTGAAAATGATAATAAAAGTATCAATGTAAAACGTGGATTAAAAACCCAATGTGAAATGGGTCTTTGGCCCAGTGTAGCACCAACAGGATACCTGAATGCAAAAAATAAAGATCAAAAATGCCAAGTGTTTGTCGACCCAGATAGAGCTTCAACTATAAAAGAAATGTTTGTTAAGGTCGGTCACCAAAGATGGAGTGGCAGAAAAGTATACAGGTGGTTAAAGGATGTAAAGTTTGTAACAAAAAGTGGAAAACCTCTAACACTAAGCAATGTATACATGATTTTAAACAATCATTTTTACTATGGAACTTTTGAGTACCCAAAGAAAAGTGGCAGATGGTTCCAGGGTAGACATACACCAATTATTACTAAAGATTTATTTGATGATGTTCAAAAGCAGTTACATTTGCAAGTAAGATCACAAAACAAAAATAAAGAGTTTGCATTTACTAGAATGCTCACCTGTGGTGCATGTGGATCCGGTGTCTGCGCACAAGAGAAATACAAAAACTTAAAAGATGGATCTATCGCAAAGTACATTTATTATGGATGCACAAAGGCAAGAGACATTAACTGTAAAGAAGGCTATATTGAAGAAAAAATACTGATTCAAGAATTACTAGGTATTATAGATAAAATAGATCTAGATAAATCCGGTATAAAGAAAAAACTTGAAGTTGAGATTGAACGTCATAAGAAATTCCACTCAGGTATTATGGGTAAACCAAAAGAAGAGTATTCTGCAAAAGATGCTGATATTAGAAATTACGCAAAGTATTTATTAACTGAAGGATCTATTTTTGAGAAAAGAGATTTATTAGGATGTCTAAAAAGTAAAATAATTTTAAAAGAAAAGAAAATCACAATCTAAAACACAAACTAAAAATCACCCGGTTGGGTGATTTTTAGTTCTGAATACTGCTCTCAGCAGGTGTGCTATGACGGTATAGTATCCATTTAGTTTTTTGACCCGTCCTGGTCCTTATGAACTAAACTAGACTGCTGGGAGACTTGGACTCGAACCAAGATAACATCCTTCAGAGGGATGAGTCCTACCATTAGACGATCTCCCAGCACTGTTCACAAATTTTCAAATATTTTCCTTAGGGCTTTTCTACCAGAGGCTGATTTAAAATATTTTTCTCTGACCCTAGCATTTCTAACATCTGTGCATTGCTCGGTATAAATAACTCTCCACGGCCCATATCTTTTTGTATAAAAACTTTTTCCTGAATTATGTTCTGAAAGTCTTCGTTCTAAGTCGTCCGTTATGCCCACATAACTCTTTTGAAAATTTTGACTTTTTAACACATACAATAAATAAGCCATACTTTTAGAGATATGCACCTCCGAACCATTAGACGACCTGCCTCGCTTTGACGCGGGTCAAGGCGGGTCTCCCGATCGTTAACTAACTTAG
Organism: bacterium; assembly: GCA_030855725.1. Lineage (GTDB taxonomy): Bacteria > Patescibacteriota > Minisyncoccia > Phycocordibacterales > UBA9973 > UBA9973. The sequence continues at coordinate 63,717 of JALYQS010000013.1, forward strand.
ATACAATAGCCCAAAAAGGCGTTTTTATCAATATTTGAAACCTTGCAATTTCAAGGGTTTACTGTACTGTCAGGTTAGAACTAAATTTCTTCACAAAACAAACTACTCAGTCATGACAAAGACAAGCTTGATTTTCGCAACTTTTTTACTTTCATTTTCAACCCAAACCCCCGCCCAAAACATTTACCTTCAGCCTTGTCTGAAGCTGTGTGTCATTATGTACGGGGACCAGTCAGGATCTATGGATTCGGCCACGAGCGATATTCACCGCTGGGCACGCGGCATGACTTTAATCCCAGCAAGTAAGGGGTACTCCGAAGTAGGATTGTATTCATTTAAATCTTATTTCATGGAGTGGTCTCCGCCCACTGGAAGCAAAGAAGAGTTAGTGGAGGCCATCGACTCATTTTGTGTCGAGCCAGTAGGTGGCGGAACCAACCCCCATTCAGGACTAATGAAAATTGATTCAATCTTTGCTGAAAGAAGACTGCAGGACTCCACAGAACGGCAGGTAATTCTGATACACTCAGATTACCACTGGGATGATTTCCCGGCTTCCCAAGAAAAATTAAAAGAAATCATTTCTCATGGTGTTATCGTTATATTGTCCTTACCCCGAAGTTACGACGGGTGTCGAGAAAAATATGACATCCACGAGCAAAATTTATTTCTCCTAACAAATGATGGAGGAGTAAATATTCGAAGTAACTTCCGATTGTTTAAAGAAATACTGGAAACACTGAAAGCAATCGTGCCGTGCGGATAACGACAGGAAGAATGACGGATTGATCCGCTACCCTTTTTTCGAGGTGTAGCGGATTTTTTATACTTAGATATGCTATAATCCCTAAATATTAGTTTAATTAACCAAATATATGTCAAAAACAAAGATAATTTTAACCTTTGTATTAATAGTAATTGCTCTAGGTGGATACGGGCTCATATTCCAAAAAAGTAAGTTAGAAAATACCGCACCGATGGTAAGCAATGAATTTGAGAGCGAGACAAAAGTACAACCAACCGGCAAGAAAATGGCCTTCAGTGAATTTATTAAACAAGACAAAGGGGCTTATAAATGTGAAGTGAAGCAAGCATTTAGCGATATGGAAAATAGTGGAACTATCTATATGAATAACGGCATGATGCGCGGAGAATTTAGCACCATAGCTGAAGGCCAGCCAATGGATTCGTCCTTTATTATGAAAGACGGTTATGCTTATAATTGGTCCTCTACCCTACCGAGCATGGGAGTAAAAGTTAAAGTGCTTACCAGTGCAGATGACAATGGGAGAGAAGCAAAAGAAACCTACACCTGGAACGCAGAACAAATCGGAGAATACAACTGTGAAGAATGGAAAGTGGATGAAAGTAAATTCGCTCTACCTACTAGAATAAATTTTACTGAATTGAGTTCACCTAGTTCTTCTCAGTAAAAAATTAAATTTTTTCTATTTTCATTTCTAAAATCTCACCTCCGTCTTTATTGAACAAAAAAGATGCTTTTATTCTCTCTCCAACCAAAACTCTCGGCAACCAGTGTGGATCTGTAATCCACATATCTTCATATGGTAATGTGTCTTGGTCGAACCACTTCGGATTCATTTCTTCTGTCTCTATTGGCTCCCCTTCCCATTTATCTGTGAAAAACACGTGCACGACTTGGTTCCATTCTTTTTTATCTTGAAAACTGAAAGCGTTAATTGCCACTTCTTCTAGGTCCTCTGATTTTATTTTTACTCCTATTTCTTCCTCCGCTTCTCGTATCATGGCTTCCATTACAGTCTCACCATTATCCAGTTTACCTCCTACCCCGTTCCATTTACCTGCACCGAAGCCTCTTTTTTTCATGGCTAAAAGAATTCTATTTTCTTTGGGTTTTCGGAGAAAAAGAAGATTACTTTTTTGCACATGATTATCGAGTAACACTCCCAGCTTCACTCCTTGATCAATTAAAGCACTGGAACCAACATCCCTCATGCATTTCTTGCAAGCAGTTTCCAGACTCTCCACCTCTACGGCCAGCTTTTGTTTTTTCTGTTTTAGTACTTCTAATATCTCGTTGGCCTTTTCATATTTTTCATTAACCTTTTCGTACACATCTTTTCCCTTTTGTGCTAACTTCACCACCTTGTTAAGCGAAGCACTTCCAACCGCTCCAAGTATAGAATCTTTTGTTTTCTCTATAACTCTTTCTTTAGCTTCTTTTTCCATCTTTCCTTTTAATTTTTCAACCAGCACTTCCTGCAAAGAAACCTCTCCGATAACCTGAACTAGTTCTGTGTTTTTAGCATCTCGTTTTGCTTTTATGCCAGCACAAGGATCATCTTTCTTTTCTTGTTTATTTTTATTATTTTTATTTATTTGGAAACCTAGGAATCCAAGACCAAAAAGCGCCAACGCCCCTCCGATAATTGGAAACGCTAAATTATCTTCCTCGGGCGCAACAGGCACTACTTCTTCTGCTACTGGAATTTCAGCTATTACTAGTGGTCCCACAACAGGTTCTGGCTTGGGTGTCGGGGGTTTAGGTTTCGTAAATCTAGGCGCTGGGACAGATACTGGCTCAGCTGGTATGCTTACAACCGGCTCAGGCGTTGGGTCTGCTGGTGCTGTGCCACCGGAAGACTGTCCTCCAGCGGAAGGGTCCGGGTCCGGAGGCACAGAGCCCGATTGAGCAAGCACTTTTAAATTAAAAGCACACAGTGCTATCAAAAATAACAAAAGGGTTATTTTCTTCATATTGAGTCATTCTATAACAACTAGTCCTAAAATAACAGTACTTATGGTATAATATTCCTATGGAAAATACAGAAAAAACAACCGAAGACAGGAAAGAACAGACTTATGAAGAAATGAAATTATCTGGGGAGGATGTTCTTAAATTCTTTAAGAAGATATTTAAGGCCGGTAACTCTAGAAATGCAGCCTGGATTACTCCAGGTGGTAAGAAAATATTTCAAATAAACCTAATCCTCCTTGCCTTAATTTGCTTCATACTGCCAATAGTTGCACTTGTGGTAATGGTGATGCTTATCGTTACGGACTATTCACTAACTATAGAGAAAAAACCAATCATATAAATGATTAACGCATGAAAGACAATCCTCTGATTTATCTTTTAAAAAAGATGTGGCATTACGCTAGAGGCAAACGCAAGCGCGTTATTTTGTATGCCTGCCTATCTGCGATTGCAATGCTAATTATATCTTTGGAGCCACTTTTGATTGGTAATTTCTTGAATGCAGTCCAAACAGAAGGAATACACAAAGAAAATATATGGCACTTGTTATTCTTACTGGTTTTACTGCCATTAATGGATCTTGCCTTTTGGATTTTCCATGGTACATCCAGAATAATGGAACTCCGTAATGCATTTTTTGTGCGAGCTAATTACAAAAACTTTCTCCTTAAAGGGACCATGTCCCTTCCCATAGAGTGGCAGACGGACCACCATTCGGGAGACACGATAGACAAAATAGAGAAAGGCACACAAGCACTTCATACTTTTTCTTGCCGAACTTTTGATGTTATTGGTTCAGTTATCACTCTCTTAACCTCTTTCGGCACTATGCTTTACTTCGACATCACTGCAGGAGGAGTTGCGCTAGTTATAACTATTTCAACCTTTATCATTCTCAACAGTTTCGACAAGTATATTGTGCCAAAATATCGCGAGATGAGTAGTATGGAAAATAAAACATCCGCTAAAGTCTTCGACGCTCTATCGAACATTACCACGGTCATTATCCTTCGCATCGAATCACTTGTACTCAAGTCCATAAACATTTTCATTCAAAAGCCTTTTCCTGTATACGACAAAACAAATATAGTTGGCGAGTTGAAATGGTTTGTTGCTTCAATCGGTGGCAGAATTACAGCTTTTGCGGTTGTGGGTATTTACATCTTTACCCATTTTGAAAATGGTGCCTTACTTGCTGGTACAGTCTACATTTTATATGGCTACGCCAACAAAATTCAAAGCACATTTTTTAAATTTGCTTCCTTATATAACGACATCGTCCGTTACAGAACAGCAGTAAGTAATACCGAAGAGCTTTCAGACGATTTCAAATAAATAGTGGATAATGAAATAAAGAGACTACCGAAGGCTTGGTCTGTTTTGGAAATAAAAGATTTATCATTTTCCTATCATACACAAGATGATGCTGATTTACATCTAGATGATATTTCTTTAAAAATAAAAAATGGTGAAAGAATTGCATTTATCGGGGAGTCTGGAGGAGGTAAAAGCACATTGCTGAAAGTCATTCGCGACTTATACCACCCAAAAACACTTTCTGTCTCAGCAGATGATAATCCACTAAAAAACGGTTTCAAAGATTTTAGTGATTCTGTATCTTTGATTCCCCAGGACCCTGAAATATTTGCTACTACCGTCCGAGAAAATATCACGCTCGGAGTCGAGTATTCAGATGAGGACTTAAAAAAATACACTGATATTGCTTGCTTCACTGACGTGGCGAGCCGTCTGCCCCACGGACTTGAATCGTCGATAGTTGAGAAAGGAGTGAACCTCTCGGGTGGCGAACGCCAAAGGCTGGCACTTTCTAGAGGACTACTCGCTTCAGAGGATAAAGATATAATTCTTTTCGACGAACCGACCAGTAGTGTCGACTTCAAAAATGAATTACAAATCTACAAAAATATATTTGACGCTTTCTCCACTAAAACAATTATTTCATCTATCCACCGACTCCATTTACTTTCTCTTTTTGACTTTGTGTACTTTTTGAAAGACGGTAAAATTATTGCCCGGGGCACATTTGAAGAATTAAAACAAAATTCTCCCGAATTTGTTGAACTATGGGCAAAGTACATCCATACCCGAGACACTTCGCCAATATAGTCTATAACCATACTCTGAAATAATATCGACTTTAATAAACAAGCTTAATTTGGTATGCTTTCTAAATGATCGAAGTAAAGGCTTTAAAAAAGGCATTTAAACACAAAGGCACAGAAATAGTGGCGGTAGATGACGTGAGTTTTACAATCCTCCAAGGTGAGTCAGTCGCCTTCATCGGACCAAACGGAGCAGGTAAATCTACCACAATAAAAATGTTAACGGGTATACTTTGGCCTACTGATGGAACTATTTCTGTGCTTGGTTTTTCTCCTCAAAACGACAGAAAAAAAGTAGTGTCCCAAATCGGTGCTGTCTTTGGACAAAGAAGTAGCCTCCTGCCCAACCTGCCGGCAGAAGACAACTTGAAACTTTTTGGCATAATGTACGGACTTTCTAAAGAAAAAGCAAGGGAACGCATTGCACATCTTTTCGAAGTCCTTTCCATTAATTCTTTCAGCACCCAACCTATCCGCACCCTTTCTCTCGGACAAAGAATGAAAGTCGAGATAGCATGTGCACTCATTCACGACCCTAAAATTCTTTTCCTAGATGAACCTTCCATCGGGCTAGATATCATTGCTAAACAAACCCTAAGGGAGACACTTCTTAATCTCCGAGAGAAAAATAATATGACTATATTTCTCACCTCACATGATGTTGGTGACATAGAAGCAATTTGTGACCGTACAATAATCATCAATCACGGCAGAGTAGTGGTAGATGAACCGACAAAAGACTTAAATAAGCTGGTGGAACAAGAGCAGAAAATGGTTATGGTGGGCCCCACCCTCGAAGACGTATTGATGAAATTCTACAAAGAATAAAACAATGGAAAAAGCTCTATTTTATATATATACCGTTGCCAAAAATAGCATGGGACAAAAGAAAAAAGTTATTTTTCAAATGGTAAACCATGTGGTCTTTCTTTTGTTTAGCTTATACTTATACCGACACGTCTATGAAATACTGCCTCACGTAGGAGCAAAACTTCCATTTTCAAACGCTATCTGGAGCATGTCCATATATTTCGTTATGTTTTGGCTGGCCCTCAACAGAATAGAGAGGACGTTCCGGGACGACATTAAATCCGGAAATATTGAAATGTACTTGTTGCGACCTCTCGACTATATCTGGCAAAAAGTATTTATCCAGATTGGATTGGGACTTTTCCCATTTTTATTTGCATTGGTATTATCCGTCACTATTGACTACTTCTTAGTAGGATTACCGAACATGGACATGCCTATACTATTATGGATCCTAGCTACAATAATAATCTTTATAACAAGTCAGACTCTCATGTGTCTCATGTTCGTTTTGTGCGGACTGTCTGGATTTTGGATAGATAATAGTGAACCTGTATTTTTTATCGTAAGTAAATTTATCATGGTACTCGGCGGGGCTTGGGTGCCGGTGGCATTCTTCCCAAAGGCATTACAACTTTTCGCGGAATATTCCCCTTTCGGAGCGGCCATGGCCGTCACCTACACAATGTACCCAAATTTCGGTGAACATTTTTTTGTATTGTTATTAAACATATTATTCTGGACGGCACTCTGTGGCGGAGCAGTATTAACAGTTTCAAAAAGAGCTTTAAAAAAACTGGCCGTAAACGGATAGTATTAACTTAAGAAAAATGAAGGACATTATTTATTTTATAAAACAATCGACTTATAATTTTAAGAATGCGTATGCATTGCGTGCATCCTTTTGGACGGGAGTTTTCGGTATGATGCTAAATAACATAGCGTTCTTTGTGATTTGGGTTTTATTCATGGAAGCTACGGGTCCAATCGGGGGCTGGAACAGTATGGACGTAGTAGGAATGCTGGGAATATCCTTGGTTACCTTTGGTGTTACGCATGCATTCTTTTACGGCATTGTGGACTTGCCACAGTCAGTAGTGAAGGGTAGTTTCGACCAAACTCTTCTTTCGCCGGTAAGTACTTTTCTTAAAATTAGCGGATCATCTTTCTCGGTCACTGCCTTTGGAGATTTATTAGAGGGACTGATTATTGTTATAGTCTACGGAATATATTTAGGGCTAAGCTTTTATGGATGGATGTTATTACTGCTAGGAATATTGTCCGGGTGCGTGATTTTCCTATGTATTCGACTCTTGTGTTCTCTGGTAGTATTCTTCGTTTATGACGGTGAAGTTGTTTCTGCACAACTCTTTGATATCTTTCTGCGTCCTGGCTTATACCCCGGCCCAATATTCCCCGAAAAGTTAAAGATATTTTTCATGACCATCATCCCTACACTTATCACTAGTGCGATACCCATAGACATCCTCAAAGCACATTCACTAAAGCTTGCCGGATGGAGCATCTTCATTACCCTGGTGTGGGTTGGGATTACCTATGCAGTATTTACCCTAGCCATTAAGCGCTACGAAAGCGGAAACCTGCTCCGATAAATTATTTCTTAATACAAGATTTTAGGAAAGACGTGAAAAGTGGATGTGGAGCGAGTGGACGAGAAAGAAACTCTGGATGAAATTGAGTACCTAGATAAAATGGGTGCTGGGATTTAGGCAATTCTGCTATCTCCATTAATATTCCGTTTGGGGACTTGCCTGAAAACACTAATCCTGCCTTTTCTAATTGTTCTATATACTCAGGATTTACTTCATAGCGGTGCCTGTGGCGCTCCAGAACTTCATCTTTGCCGTAACTTATATTTGCTACGCTTCCCTTTTTTAGTGTTGCAGGGTAAGTACCTAAACGCATTGTTCCTCCATAATTCTTGTTTTTTATTTTTTCAATCTGGTCCGCCATTGTCGCAATAATTGGATATTTAGTCTTTGGATCCATTTCCACAGAATTCGCACTAGTAAACCCAAGCACACTACGGGCATATGCGATAGTTAAGATCTGCATTCCAAAACACAATCCAAAATAAGGAATTTTATTTTTACGGGTATAGTCCGCCACCAGCATCATACCTTCGGTGCCACGCTTACCAAAGCCCCCTGGCATAAGTACCCCATCTAAATCATCGAGCTCTTTTAACAAACTTGGGTCTTTTTCATATTTCTCGGAATCAATCCAGATAATATTTGGCTTGTAATTCAAATTCCAACTAGCATGGTTCACTGATTCAATTACTGAGATATAAGTATCTTTGCAAGATTTGAAATTAAAATATTTACCGACGATACCTATTTTTACTTCTTTTTCTATTTTTTTAATCTTGTTCGCAAGAGAAGCCCACTCCGTCAAATCAGACTTACGAGGTGATAAGCTCATTGTTTCAAGCAAAGTTGCTCCTAAATTTTCTTTTTCAAAATTAACCGGTACATCATAAATAGAATAAACGTCTGGAGCGGAAATTATCCGCTCAATTGGCAAACTACATACATTACTAATTGTCCTTTTTATATCCCCCGTTGCTGGGCGGTCTGATCGGCAAAGTACGAAATCTGGATTTAAACCCATGGAATGAAGATCGTTAATCGCACGCTGGGTTGGCTTTGATTTTTGCTCGCCGAGAAGCGAAGGAGTAGGCAGGTAGCTCACTAATACCAAAAATACATCAGCTGGATTCTTCGCCTTCATCATTCTTGCCGCTTCTAAAAAAGGAAGAAGTTGGTATTCACCTACTGTTCCGCCGAACTCAGTGATTGTAATTTCGGATTTATTTTTTTCTTGGCAAGCCTCGATGCGTCTGATTATTTCTTTTGGAATATCGGGATATACTTCCACATCTTCACCCTCATACTCAAGATTTCTTTCACGTCTAATTACTTCAGCATATACTTGTCCGGTGGTTACATAATCCTCTCGTGTACTGGTCTGCCCGGTAAATCGCTCATAGTTCCCTAGATCTTGGTCTGCTTCTATGCCGTCCTCTCCAATAAAGACTTCTCCGTGTTCTGCGGGTCGGATTGTTCCAGCGTCTATGTTGATATACATATCTGCTTTCATGTTCGCAACCTTATAGCCACGTGACTGTAGTATTTTTCCTATTGACGCAGCTGCAATCCCCTTACCTACGCTAGACATGACCCCCCCTACTACAAAAATATACTTACGGTTCTGCTTTTCTTTATTTATTTTGGCCATGGTATGGTTATTTATTTAAATACTTTCTGATAGCTAGGACACTAGAAATTATCCCAAGTAATACGCCTCCTAATAAAATTATTACGAAAATTTGAAACATATTTGAAGTATAATAATCATATATATTAATTCCTAAAAAAGAAGTCATGTTGTTGCCTACCCAGTATGTTGCCGGCAAGAATAGAATTGCAGTCAAAACACTAGCAATGACTCCATACATTGCGCCTTCAATCATAAATGGTCCACGCACACGCATCTTGGATGCACCGACGAGGCGCATGACACCAATTTCTTCTTTAGAGATAAAAATAGTAAGCCTTATTGTGTTGAAAGTAATGATGATAGAGATTGCCACCAAAAGAAGTGTAATAATAAAACCTAGTTTTTGTGCCCCCCGTATAATCGAATTTAGTTTATCAATAACAGGCTTGTTCTGAGAATAATTTACTTTGTCTATAATATTAGCTGACCCTAAGACCAAAGCGTTGTCCGACTTCATAAAGTTGGCAATCGCTTCGTATTGAGATACTTCTCTAGCTTTTACATTTAGGTACCCGCCTAGAGGATTATCCCCAATCTCATCCAATGCTTGTATGGTAGGATAATCGCCTTTGTGACGTTCGCGGAATATAGTCAGAGCCTGTTCATCAGTTGTATATGACACTTCAGCCACTTCGGGCAGTTTCTCTAAGGACTGCTTCAGAGCAAGTATCTTCTCTTCTGGTGCGCCGACGTTGAAATAAATAGTGACATCAACTTTGTCTTTGATTTGATCAAGTGAGAAATGCAAAACAGCCTGAAGTAAAATTAAAGTTGTGATTACAGAAAGTGTTATGGTAACCACAAGTACCGAAGCCCAGGAAATAAGGCCGTTTCTAGAAAAATTCAAAAATCCTGCTTTAAAAATTCTGTTAAATGAAGACATTTATTGATTATAGCATACCTAAATTATATATTTCCCGTCCTTATCATCCCTGACAACTTTGCCTTTTTCCATGGTTATCACCCTTTTGCCTACTGATTCTATCACACCTCGGTTGTGTGTAGTAAGTATCACCGTGGTACCTAGGTCATTTATTTTCTTTAATATCTGAATGACATCGTAGGTGCTTATAGGATCAAGGTTACCGGTTGGTTCGTCTGCAATAATAACTTCTGGTTGGTTTATGATGGCACGCGCTATGGCAAGTCTTTGTTTCTCTCCACCGGACATTTGGTGTGGGAAATGAGTCATTTTATTGCTCAAATCCACCAGTTCAAGAACATGAGGTACATCAGAAGCAATTTCTGCATTGGTTTTACCAACTGCTTCCATTGCAAAAGATATATTTTCATAAGCAGTTTTGTTTGCTAGCAACTTAAAGTCCTGAAATACTACACCAATCCTTCTTCGAAGTTTAGTGAGGTCGCTACTCCCGAGCTTGTGCACATCCAAGGACTCAAAAAAAACCGTCCCTTCGGTCGGGGTTTCTTCTGCCATTATCATTTTAACCAGGGTGGTCTTGCCGGCGCCGGAATGGCCCACAATCGAGACGAATTCTCCTGTGGTCACAGTAAGGTTAACGTTTTCAATCCCTAGCGAGTCTTTTGAATATAATTTTGTAACATTATTAAAATAAATCACCCGTCTATTTTAGCATAGATTGAAAACCCATCCAAATAAAAAATAAGAGGGGTGTCTGTTCCAGACACCCCAACTTGATAACAAATCACTTTTCCCAAAAATCAACCACCCTGGGGCAAGCCCACAGGGTATGATCGGAAGCATGAGCCTACAGTAATCGTAACTGATATGGTGAATCTTCCGTCTTTCCTTGGTTAGCAACATAACGTTCGACACTCTTC
>JALYQS010000014.1 GCA_030855725.1 bacterium
ATTATTAAAATTATTAACAACAAACCTAGAAAGATATTAGGTTATCGTTCCTCTCTTGAAGTCGCAAGGGAGAATGGTGTATTATTAGAGTAATTGGGGGTGTCCTAATTGAGGGGTGAATTTAGGACAGAAAAGTTTACGCTATCATAAGTAGCGGTAGATACGTCCCAAGGAGTCGAGAGGGTGTATTGATAGACCCTTTTATTAATGTATCCGAGCATGTACATTTTTGTACCGTTAGATTTAAACTGAGCTTCAAAAGCAGTACCATCTTGAGAACCTACAGAAATACTTTTATTATCATAGGTAATCTCAGAAATATTTGCTAAAACTGTATTAAAACCAAATATTAAATAAACTATAATGCTAAAAAATAAAATGAACTTCTTTTTTGTATTCATAGTAGTTATTATATAAATAAAATTGAAAATTATCTAACGGATTTTCTTATTGATATGCTTTTGAAATATTTTTTTTTGTTATTTTCAATAGATATAAAAAGGATTTTTGGAATTAACTTCATTGTAAAGAAATTATATCACAGCCCTATCGTATATTCCAAAATCAAATACACCCGCTGGGAACCGACAATTTAATACTAAAGGAGAACGGCACTAGCTTAACACCACTATGTCGTGTTGTGTCCTGACGATTCCGATACTTAATGACATGGATAGAATATAGCAAACCTAGCCTGAAAAGTCATTATTATATTAAACTGTTGATTTTGTAATGATATTGCTCCCAGTACGTCACAAGATTATATATTAGTCATTATTAATTAGTTGTTTGAATAAATAAAGTATGAAAAAATTAAATATTGCGTCTGTCTCTCGAGTTGTGTTGGCTGTTTTGTTTATGGTTAGCATTATTGGACCGTCTCATGCCTTCGCAGCAAGCCCTGCTATAGTCAACCTTGGCTCAGCGGGTAATTTTACTATTCTCTCTAAGACAGGAGTTTCTACCACAGGGTCAACTTCTGTGGTTGGTGACATAGGTGTTAGCCCCGTCGCTGCTAGTTATGTAACAGGCTTTGGATTAACTCTCCCGGCAGGAGGAACTTACTCTACATCATCTTTAATCACGGGCAAGGTCTATGCATCTGATTATGCAAGCCCTACTCCTACGACACTAACCACTGCTATCGGAGATATGCAGACTGCATACACTGATGCTATGGGTAGAGCAGCAGACGTCACTGAACTTTCCGCTGGAAATATCGGTGGCTTAACTTTCGCTCCAGGAGTTTATAAGTGGGGCACAAGTGTGCTTATCCCAACAGATATAACTTTATCTGGAAATGCGAATGATGTTTGGATATTCCAAATCGCGCAAAACCTTACTGTGAGCTCCGGCGCAAAGGTTGTATTAGCTGGTGGAGCAAAGGCGAGCAATGTCTTCTGGGTTGTTGCAGGTCAGACAACCCTCGGAACTAATTCTGTTTTCAACGGAAACATCTTAGACCAAACAGCAATCGTACTGAACACAGGTGCAACATTAAACGGTCGGGCTCTGGCTCAAACTGCTGTTACCTTAGATTCCAACTCAGTCACTGCTCCATCATCATCAACTTCAACTACTACAACAACTAATACAAACACAAACTCATCTTCTTCTAATTCAAACGCAAATAATAATAATTCTAACAATAATAATACGACAGTAAACCCTCTGACAACGAACGCAACAGTAACAATGCAATCAGGTTGTTTCGGTACCGCCCCATTTAGTATCACTACTGGACAGCCTTGTCTTAATTATGTTGTTCAGTCAGGATGTTCCGGTAGTACTCCATTTAGTATTACCACTGGTCAGCCTTGTAGTAACTACACCGTACAGCATGGCTGTTCTGGCACAACTTTATTTAGTATCACTACTGGACAAAGATGTATGAATTATTCTACTGTTACTCCAAATGTAAGCGCCACAACTTATAACTTTGGTATGGCCAATCTAGTCTTTGGCAGCAGAGGCGAAGCTGTGATGCAATTGCAAATGTTTCTAAATACTAAATTTAATCTCAGGCTCGAGGTAGATGGTATTCTGGGCTCACAAACTTTGGCTGGGGTAAAACAGTTTCAAGCTGCAAATAATCTCGCAGTAGATGGTATCGTAGGACCAAATACAAAAGCAAAGATGTATCTCGCTACTCAATAGATTTCAAGCTTTACCTTCTCAAAAAACCTGGGCTACAAGCCCAGGTTTTTTGATTTTTAGAGTAATAATAGAACTATTTTTAAAATGAATTTATTTTTTCCTTTAACTTACTTTCTTGGGTCTTAACTTCATTAAGTTCTTCTGAGAGCAACTCATTTACTTCTTCTAATTCTTCGAATTCTTTTTTGAGTTCATTGATATCGTGGGCTTTCCTTAAGAAGTTACTTCGGAACCCTCTTTTATGATGAAAAAGAGCTACAAAGCCAAGAAGCATGATTACACCAATGAGTGCATAGAGACCATTTATGGTAAAGGCTTCCTCTATACTCTTCATAAAGGAAGTATTCGCTCCTTCTTCTATCGGCACGTTAATCCATTTATCAGTTAGGTCTGTTCTCTCAGTTATACTAATCTGGGTCATTCCCTTCTCTAGGATTGCCTGAAGCATGGCTTTGTCTTTTAGTAGCGCAAAAGAAGGTTTATAATCAAAACCTGTATTACCGACAATTTTTACGCTGCTTAAGACTTGCTTGGATAAATAAAAAGAAAGCGAGGCAACATCAAGCGCCGCAGCCTCTACTTCTCCGAGTACCACTTGCTGTAAGCTCACTTCATCATCGGTCACATCTTCTATGACTACTCGAGGATAGTTTTCGCGAATATAGCCCTCCAAGGCCGAACCCGAAACAACTGAAACACGCTTGCCGTTCATATCATTCAGGGTGAGCGCTTTTCTTTTTTCAAAATCTTTCCGCACTACTATCACCGTTGGTACTGCAATGTATGAATCTGTAAAGATAAAACTCACCTCGCTTTCTGGCATTGCGGTTAACCCTGTGGCTACATCCCCCTTGCCAGTTTTTAATTCATCGATAATTTGACTACGGGATTTAGGAGAAAGGTACTCGATTTTAGCACCTACTTTTTCTGCAATGAGTTCCATGTAGTCAATAGAGAGTCCTTGAATATTACCACCAGCACTCGTATAGGAAAATGGCGGATCGTTTTTTTCCGGATGTACCACGATTACGCTATTACGAGATTTCAACCACAAGTCTTCTTCAGGTGTGAGAAATCCCTGAGTTTTTCCAAGTAAAGGCAATGCTCCAATTAGAAAAAAAATTGCTCCGATGGAAATGAAAGTAAAGCCTTTTTTCATATTGAAATATTATAACAAATTCGTAGCTATTGCGATACGGAGCCGGAATGGTCGGTGCTTTTAATAGCGTCTTCAATAATTTTTTCTATCGGCTTATTGTGGCGAATTTCTTCTACCGTCAAACTTTGCACTTTATTTGAAACAAATTCTTCTGCCTTGTCTTGTCTTTCAAGTTGGTGCCCAGTGATATCTAACTTTTCTTCCTCGAGGCCTAATTTCTTTTTTATGATTCGCATTCTTCGGAATGAGTACCATGGAATAAAATACACTATTACACATAGAGTAACAATCGGAATAAGTAGTCCTAGAATATTAATAACAACCACCAGTGCTTTTACTACCTTGCTATCTGAAACCAAAAGTTGTACCCCAAGACCAGGTTTCTCTGTGTTTGTTTCTTCATCTACCAGAAAGGGTGTCGCATTGTAGACTCCAGCCAATAGATTCTTTGAGCTGATATAACTGAAGACTCCTTGTTCGTCATTTTTTACCAGGACTTCTTCGAGCTTCAACTTCTTATTATCGACAGATGCGACGAACTTCTCCCCCAATGATTTAGTGGCTATGTCTCTAAATACTATTTTGGTAAGTGCATTTGGCTCGCCTTTGCCTTTCACAAAGATCGACTCGGAACTTAAAGATGCTTGCGAGTACTCTGTAATAACCGGCAATGCCACTATGGTCTTTTTTGGTATAGTGGTTAAACCATTGTCGGCCGGAGGTACATAAGTAGGCTTATCTGGAGGAACATAACTTCCAGTCGTAGTTGTTTGTTTAGCAATGATTGTGAATTTTGTAGATCCGAAACCCGTCAACAAATTACTTCCAAGTCCGTCATTGGCTAGAATTGAACCTTCTTTAAAATTTAAAGTTACCAATCCTGTTTTCTTGGCGTTGAAAATTATACGAAATATCTGACCACTTGCACCAGCATACCCAGGATTAAGTATTACTCCTTCGAATGAAATCTGTCCGGAACCCACCTTTGGCTCCTCGATCCATAGACTTATCAAACTATTACCTTTTGAGATGGAATTTACGGATAAAATATTTTGAGGGAACGACAGAACACCAGAAATAGCATTAATTACCTCTCCACCTGAGTTCACCTTTACATCAACAATGACGGTGCTACCTTCTTCCACAATTTTTGGAGGATTGTTTAGAAACAAACTTGCACCAGCGGCATGCGCAAATTGCATTGGCAGTATGAGCAAAAAAAAGAGAGTTGTAATTTGTAATTTAATATTAGTCCTCATTTTAATTTATTGTATGTTCTCATTCTTTATCCTTATTTTCTTACTTAATACTTTATACACCAAAATAACAAATAAAAGAAGCACGATTCCAGTTAATGACCATATGTTCAGCCTTAAATTACCATCGATAAATCCTACGCTATTGATAACAGACTCTCTTGTGTTGCCAAAGAAATCTACGGCTCGCACTGTAAGTATTTGAGAAAACAAACTTTTAGGTACTGGGTAGGGACTCTCCACTACTTTCCACTCTCCGTCGTTTATTTTGACTTCATACTGCGAGACTCCAGATCTTGGATCAGAAGCGTTAAAGGCAATCATGGAAGGTGTGCGAGAAAAGAATGAAGATTTAATAAAAAAAATTTCAAAAGGCTCTGGTTTTTCTGTATCAATGAAGCTTTCTGCTGTAGTGGAAATCGCAGTTTCTTCTCCAACTAAGGCTTTTAGGTTTTCTAATTTAGCTGTCACTTCCACTTTGCTGGTCCCAGTTTCGTGGGTAAGTTCCGAACCGATACCATCATTCTTTAGTATTTTACTTTTTATAAATGAGAAATTGTAAATACCTACTTTATGAGCCTTGAAAAGCAAAGTTACCACGGGGATAGCAGTTAACTCTGGTCTTCTAGGGTCAAAGACACCCGATACCCCGCCAGGAATTATCCCGGTTAAAACTACGGTACCGTTATTTGCATGCGGAGCATCTATCCACATTTTTACAATACTACCCTCGCTTTTATAACCAACAAAAGTTAGTATTTCCTCACCGTAATCCAAAACCATGTCCACGGAATTGATGGATTCTTTGTCTGTATCCACGTACAGAACCACTTCGAAAGTCTTGCCTTCACTTACTGTCGCAGAGTTTTTGATAGTCGCACTTCCAGCAAAAACTTTCGGCGCAAGTGTAAAAACTATAATAAAAACTGCTAACAAGATAAATATAAAATTAAATAATTTACTTTTCATAATAATTTATTATCCATTCCAATAAAAGGCCAATATCGAGAAATCTATCAAGTTGATAATTTTATCTTGGTTGGTATCAACACACACAGGAGGATTTGGTTTCTTATACCAAAATGCTAGAATCGAGAAATCAACCAGGTTAATATTATTATCAAAGTTACAATCTCCCGGGATATTGTCCGAATCTGTATTTAACTTGGTAGTATCTCCAACAGTAAATGTAAGAGTTTTACTAAATTTTACTTCGTCTTTATATTTGACATAGAGAGTATACTCGCCTTTTGAATACCCAAGCACAGGCATGGCTGTGGTATAAAATCCGGCTTCATTTGAAGCAATAGTAAATATTTTCTTTTCGGTAGTGGCATCCTTCTTGATTACCACAACTTCCAAATTCGCATTTGGGGTCGCATATCCTGACACATTTATCGAATCGGCAAAATTAACTTCTGACTTGTCAATTAAAACAGTTGGCGCGAAACGAATCCCGGACAGATAGGTAACATATCCACCATAGACAACTATCGGGTAATTTAAAAGTAATGATTTATTTAAGGCCAAATCAACCGCAAACAATGTATATAAAATAGTACTGTTGTACGCTTCAGGCAAAGTGATATTAAAAGCGCCCAAGTTGTCAGCTACAACTTTTGTTTGTTCTTTTCCTTCTTTTAATAAATACACAGTAGCTCCTGGATAAGCATATCCAGAAAACCTTACAGCGGTCACTGAAATAATCACCACTCCACCAGGACCAGAACTGCTAGGAGGAGGTGTAGCCACACTGCCCACAGTTGCACTTATTGAAACCGTTTCGTCTGCGTAAACTAGACCAACAAACGGCATGATAGTTAGAGATAAAACCAAAAAAGAGAACAAAGAGACCTTTGCTAATTTAGCCATAAATTTTTCGGATAATTTCTTGGTCATGTAAAGAAAGCTAGGAAGGCAGTTGATTGCCAGCTCGAGCTTTCTTTATGATGTGTTGGTTATATCTCTTCAATAGTTTACCGCCTCCAAAATATACGAGCATTAAGACAACAAAGACGACAATTAATAGTTGCCAAGGAAAGACAAAGAAGAACAATCTCTTGCCCTCATCAAATTTCAAATCACTAAAAGACAAATCCAGACTTGCGGAATACAAACCAAAGGAAAAATTCTTCCATTGATACTTTACATCATCAAAAAAGTCAAGGAGTGGATTTACTGGCTCTACATAGTCAGTCTCCCGAGCCTGATTTACCCAAGTAAGGTCAAATTTACGAGTGCTGTTGGGTAAGATATTTCCTTCCACAGGATTTCCATCGAGCTTTTTTGCAAGAAGGAAGAAAGTATTACGAATCCTTAAAAATCCTTCGGGTTTGATACGGTCATTACCGCTGTTTTGAAATTTATATTCGAATCCTACCGGTAAAGTATTATAAAAATGCTTATTATCTTTAAGATTGAATTGGGTCACACCTCCGCCCTGCTTAACCTCACCATTTACAGACAATAAAACCAACACTCCTGTCTGGGAACCTATAGCAAGCTGGTCAGTTTTTTCCTTAGGTGTATCGCCGAAAAATACAACTGCAAAATGTCCTCCTGGTTCTGCGTTATTTGGTATTTTTATAGAGAAAGGCACTTCCTTGCTTGCGTTCGGTGGTAACACCACAGAACTAACAATGTTCATCCAAGTTCCAAGTCCTTCTTTGGGGTCAACGAAAGAAGGATTCCCTGTCTCACCTTGCGCTTCGAAATTTGCGAATGAAGAGTAAAAGGTCTGGGGAGTGCTGGTTTCGTTGGTAAGTAATATTTCTTCGGTGATAGTATCGCCTGGATTACCTTTTAATTCTAATCGTACAGGAGAAAGAGACAAAGCCTCCGCCTTATGAAATGGGTAACCAAACAAAACAATAGCTAACATAGAAAGTATTACAAGACCTCTTTGTTTGGTACAATTATTCATGAACTTTTAAGATTCTTATTTTTTAAAACGTAGCGGTGGCAATAAAAGTAAGAGTATCGGTGTAGTCAGTGTGAGCTTTGGTAACACCACTTATAGCTGCATTGGCTCTTATTTGTAGACGTCCGGTAGCTATTGGCGCAGAAGTAGTTGCTATGTTTTGAGCTGATGTTGTAAGGACTCCTACAGTATTAACTGCACCATCAGCGCAGGTAGCTCCGTTAAAAGGAGACGCAGCGGTAAGTGTTCCGGAGCCTGCTGTTGCAGAAGCAACACAGAGTCCATAGTTTGCGGTACCTGCTGCCATAGTTGCAGTGGCGGATGCAATAGTGTCTGCTGGAGTTGAGGTTGATTTGAGAGATGCATTAGTAGAAAGCACTGTAATGGCTGCGCCACCACTGGCGTTAGTATCCAGGTCAGCCCAGATTGAGTTTATGCTTGCACCAGAACGTGCTACAGCTGAAGTTGTAAGTGTTCCAAACGAAACTGAATAAGGAGTCGAACTGTTTGTATCTGTAGTAGCAGTATCAAGATCAAAAGTAATTGAAGAGTTTACTGTAGCAGTAACTGAAACCTGATCGTCGTCGATGATAGACATCGAAGCCGAACCAGTTATATCTGGAGTTCCCATGGTACCTGTGAGGCTAAGTGTAGTTAAGCCGGCAGAACCATTGGTAATTTGTTCTACACCTGTAACACCGAAAGTAGCATGCGTACCAACCTGGATTTCCATCACGCTACCGCTTACCACCGCAGTGGTTCCGTTTGTAAATGTTATGACTGTGGAGGATGTTCTTACCACTCCCCAAGTTGCTCCCGACGGAGACGCAGCAAGAGGGAGATCTGTACCGTCATCTTTAAGGTCCACATCTTCAAAATCCAGAGTTGCTGCAACGCTGGTGCTGTTGTCATAGGTAAGAATCATTGTTTCACCGGAAGCAATACCAGTAGGAACAGTGAATGTAATAGTCTGATTGGCTAGAGTTGCGGCTTTTTCTCGAGAAAGAAGTATAGAGAAAGATGTCACCGAAGCAGCCATTGCAAACGATGGTCCTATGATAGTGGACAACATCGCAAGAACAGTAACTGCACTTACTAACTTAGAAAACATTTTGAATCTTTTTATCATTTTTTTTAATAATTATTAATAATCTTCTTATAATTTTTTACAAATATTAGATGCAGATATTATATCATATCTGTAAACCTTAGGAACAAGAAAGTTATCCCCAAATTAGAAAGTTCCGGTTGCTATGTAGGTAATTGTGCTACTGTATGCACCCGCAGCTGTCACAGAAGAAATATTACCTACATACGAGGCTGTGTAGACACAATCCGCAGCAGCAGTTACCGAATTTATGGCAGTAGTTGTACTTGCGACAAAGGTATATTGATTCACCGTACCGTATCCAGATGCGATACCACAAGCTCCATAGTTTGCGACCGGCTCCGCACCAATATTCGGCGTTGCATTATCTTTCAAATTTATTCCAAAGCCCGCCGTACCAGGAGAAGACACGGAGGAAGAATAAAGTGGCAAAGTGTAAGAAGGATTAGAGGTATTGGTTAGTGTCGCTCCATTGTAAGAAATAGCAAAACCGCTCGGGGCATTCGTCGCCACAGAGGCAGTATGGCTTCCGGTGCCAGCTGCCCCTGTAGTCAAGGTGCCCAAGTTTACGCTATTAGAACCAAGTGAAAAAGAAAGAGCTGCGGTTATAGTGATACATTGTTCATTGGAAGTTGCGATCACGTAACTCAACGTATCTAATGTCTGCACTACGAAACAATAATACCCAGGAGCAATGCCTGCGTATGAATAACTTGTAACATTACCGACTGAGGTGTAGGTATACGGCCCGCCAGGCACAGTCGCCTTGCCGGTGTTATAGCCTGACACGGTCCAACCGCCCGAAGCTGTAGTCGCCCCCCAAGACAAGTCAGCGTTGATACCAGTTTGTACCACTGAGAGTGTGCCAGCAGTAGCAGTAGGATAATAAAGAAATCCATAATGTCCGATATAAGTAGATCCGGAATTCACTCCAGTGAGCAGTGTGTCCCCTCCCGAAAATAATTTAAAATTTGAAGAAGTCGCGTATTCGCCTCCAGTACCGATGACTGGGTCACGAACTATAAATTGAGAGCCGACTAAATCTTTTGCAAATACTTCATCTTGCATAAAAAATGCAAGTGCCACCAGAGCAAACAGAAAAAGAAAATTAAAATATTTATTCTTCATTTTTAAATTTAATTTAATCATCTAATATTGCAATGCTGGATCAGCTTCACCTGTTGAGAGTGGCGCTATGGTTACGATCTTATTCGATTTGGGGTTGTAGAGCACCGCTTTCTTTGCCTGTGTATAGATGAGCACCTTGTCCCCTACTTTTGCATCCGCAAAAAAGGCCTGACCTTTGAGTGCGCGCAGGTCTGTGACAGTGGCAATTGTCGGTACTTCATTTTCGGGTAGATAAATAAGTTGCGATACTTTATCTACTAAACTTTTGCTTTCAATCTCAATATTTTCGTTGGCTTGCTTGTTGACGTATTCTTCGTTCCGCGAGAAGAAAGTTCCAATCAGAAATATTACTCCCCCTGACACCAGAAGAAATATAATTAAATTGCGCGGATGATTTAAATATGAGAGTAGTTTACTCATTATGATTAATAATAACAATATCCAATTATAAAATCTATAGTATAAACTTGCTCCAGGAATTCAGAGCGAGAAATTGCATAAAGTATTTTATTCTAGGGATAAACCCGATGTCCCCTCCGCCTCCGCCAGAACCACCACCACCTTGGCCACCACCTGGGTCTCCACCACCTTCTACCCCTCCGCCTCCGCCGCCGACTCCTCCACCACCGACTCCTGGGTCAGGGGTCGCAGACGCTTCCACGTTACCACTTCCTCCGCCTCGATAAGTATTATTGCGAACAAAGAACCAGCCAGACCCCGCAGAAGCTACCGACTGATTGTTCGTACTATTATCTCCTGCAGACCAAGTGCCACCCGGGGTTGCTATGGAGTGTTGAATATTTAAGTAATCAGAATCCACTGTCGAAGTCCCTGCCACTTTTACCAAAGCATGAGTTCCAGTATCTGTACTGTTGATAGTAATCAATTGCCCTACATTTCCACTCACGGTGAATGTTGTGAAATTTTGGGTAGTGCCCGTAGTAAATAAGATTGAATGCGCAATAGTTCCATTATCTTTAAAATCAGTAAAAGTGTTACTGCCAGATATTGTCAACGTGCCCGTTCCTGTTCCTGGCGCATACCAGAAATTGTAGTAAGTCTGCCCCCCACCAGCAAAAGTTTTACCAGTTGCACTCGAGTCCGTGTATTTAATCGTTGAAGTTCCGGCAGTAAATGTTCCTGAATTTGAGAATAGTGATCCTGTACCTGTGAGCGTTATGGTTTGAGAGCCTGCAATAAAGGTTCCGGAAACTATTGTGAGTGTAGTTGAAGTAATATCCGCTGTTAGGGTCGTTGGTCCAGTAAATGAAAATGCAGAAGAGTTAGTTTGTGCTCCTGAGACTGCGATAGCTCCGGATGCATTAACCACAAAGCTAATGGGTTTCGCCCAAGATGCATATGCACCTAAAGTGGTAGCACCTGTTTGAGAAGAATTACCTATTTGTAAACTTGTGGCGTAAGTTAAGTAACTGAGGAATGTACTGGTGAGTCCAAGTGTGCCAGCGCCTCCGGCGACTCCTACTGTGCCAGCTGCAGTGTATGGGGCGATGGTTAGAGTGCCGGCAGAGTTTATGTTATTACTTTGTGCTAACAAAATTGTATCAGTATTAACTGTGATGTTACCAGTGCTTGTGGTTTGAAGACCGTTGGCGACAGCGATGTTGGTGCCGTAGTTGGTAGCGGTATCGCCTCCACCTCGGATACCGGAGACGGCCAGAGAACCTGAGCCGGTGGTTTTGATGGTACCACCTGCTCCGGTTACATAGACTCCATAATTGTTTATACCTGAGCCGGCTCCGCCACCGGTGCCCACAACAGTTGTGTTTCCATCGGCGGTAGAGATAATTGCACCAGCGCTTACATACAAACCGTAAGAATTATTGCTATTAGTATTACCTCTACCGGTACCGGTCATAGAAAGAGTGCCCGAGCCAGTGTTACTGGTTTCACTTGCAACCCAAATACCATGATTATTATTACCACTACTGTTCCCACCAGTACCAACAATAGTCATCGCTCCACCTGTACCGGTAATCGAACCGTCAATACCGAGACCAATATTACTACTACCGCTTCCTGAACCATTCCCTCCAGCACCAGTGACAGAAATTGTCCCCCCACCTGGAGCTTGGATACAGCTTGTAACGAAGCAATAAAGACCGTAGTTAACTCCGCCCGAACCACTAGCGTTTCCTCCAGTACCGGTAACAGAAACATTTCCTGAGCCTGTGGTTTTGATGGTGGTATTTGTGGAACCAATCCGAACACCAAGATTATCCGTACCTGATCCTGCTCCACCCCCAGTTGAATTGGCAATCGTAAGATTTCCATTAACAGTGGATATGATTCCTCCAAACCCAACTTCAAGACCATAATTGCTAGCACTATTGGTAATACCTCCCCCATTACCGGTTACAGAAATAGTACCACTTCCAGTATTGCTAATAAGAGCGCTAGCTCCATAAACTCGAACCCCAACATTACCGTTACTACTACTATTGCCACCAGTACCAAGAATAGTCATTGCTCCACCTGCACCTGTTATGGAAGAACTAGTAGCAACATATACACCATAATTATTAGTACCGCTACCACTAGTGTGTCCTCCAGTTCCAGTAACAGAAATTGTACCCGTACTTGTAGC
The DNA here is from genome assembly GCA_030855725.1 of bacterium. Lineage (GTDB taxonomy): Bacteria > Patescibacteriota > Minisyncoccia > Phycocordibacterales > UBA9973 > UBA9973. The sequence continues at coordinate 12,334 of JALYQS010000014.1, forward strand.
TTGAATACAATTTGCAATATTACAATATACCCCATAATTACTTCCCCCTGAACCACTTGTGTTGCCTCCTGTGCCGGTTACAGAAATATTTCCTGAGCCGGTAGTTTTAATGGTGCTATTTGTTCCGGTAATATACACACCATAGTTAGTAGTACCTGTACCTGCGCCGCCGCCGGTGGAATTGTTTACTGTGAGATTCCCATTGACTGTAGAAATAACTCCTCCAGTGTCGACAGAAATTCCGTAGTTACTTCCACTATTAGTATTTCCTGTACCATTTCCTGTGATACTTATTGTTCCTGACCCCGTATTACTAATAAGAGCAGCGGCGCCCGCAACACGAATTCCATAATTTCCATTACCACTACTATTTCCTCCGGTACCGACAATAGTCATTGCCCCGCCACTCGCTGTGATAGAACCAGGAGTATTAACAAATATTCCTTCATTAGTTCCGCCAGAACTTGTACTTCCTGTACCCGTTACAGAAATAGTTCCAGTACTTGTGGTTTGAATGCAGTTAGCAACAGAACAAATCACCCCTTCATTTTGGTTGCCAGTTCCACCTGCATTTCCTCCTGTGCCGGTGACGGAAATATTTCCTGAACCCGTAGTTTTAATACTGCTGTTTGTATCAAGAATATATACTCCGTAGTTGCCAGTTCCGCTGCCGGCACCACCACCTGTAGCATTTACGGTCAGGTTGCCGTTAACAGAACTTATGTTGCCGCCATTTTCTAAATAGAGACCAAAGTTAGATGCGCTGTTTGTATTTCCAGATCCATTAGCATAGACAGCAATAGTACCGCTCCCTGTAGTAGAAATTGACCCTGCGGTATTAACATCTACACCAAAATTAAAATTAGACGAACTATTATACCCCTGACCATTCACGATCACATTCCCTCCACCTGCAGCGACAGCTGCACCATTTACGTACACGCCTTGGGCTTGCCCTGAATTTCCCACTGCAAAGCCTGTGCCGGCAGAGATAGTACCACTACCACCACCAATTTTAATATCACCTCCAAGAGAAGTCATACCTCCAGCAATATTTACATAACCAGAAGAATCTGCATCCCTATCCGCATTAAGCACAAAACCTAAAGTTCCTGAACTCGAAGACATCGCCGCACTTACAATAATATTTCTATCTGCATAGAATGTGGCAACAGCAGCAGCTCCGGAAGATTTGGTAAATGCATTAGAAACTGTTATGTCCACCGCTCCAGTGAAGGAGATACTTGTCCCGGCATTTAGCTGAGTTTGAACATCTGTAATATTTACATTACCACCTCCTATTCCCGCGATCCAATTGGGTGCGGTGCCGGCATTACTGGTTGAAGAAGTTGTAATGGTCAAGCTTCGTGCTGGCGGTACAGTGAATATCCATCCACTACCTGCATCGGCTACAGCCTGATTGTTTGTACTGTTGGCACCGGCATACCACGAAGCGCCGCCGGTTGCCACAGAGTGCTGAATATTTAAATAGTCAGCCGAAACTCCAACCAGTGCCATTGAGAGTGTGTGGGTTTGAGTGCTTCCATTAGTATTGATTGTAATTAAATTTCCAGCGGTGCCGCTGACAGTCCAAGTTGTGATGGTTTGAGTAGTCCCTGCAGCAAATAAGAGATTATGGGCTGCTGTACCTGTGTCTTTAAACTCATTGAAAGTGTTGGATCCATATATGGCATTATTTCCAGTACTAGCACCTCTTGCAAACCATATGTTGTTGTATGTTTTATCTGAAGTATAAAATTCAACCGTACTGCTTGAAGTGTCAGTAAATTTAATAGTTGAGGTGTTGGCATTTATAGTTAAAGTAGAGTCAGTGTTCCAGGCAAACCCAGTTCCGGTAATAGTCCATAGACCACTTCCCATAGTAACAGTTCTTGTCGCAGAATTATTAGAAATAAATTTAGTCAAAGTGACATTTTGATTATTGGCGTTAAATGTACCGTAGTTCAAATTAAACCCATTGCCGTTTGTATTTACTAATGCGTCCTGCAGAGTTACAGTGCCTCCGTATGTTGATATGTTCCATGGACCCCAAGTAGTGCTTACACCATTACTAGTTATATTTACCGAACTCCGAGCTGCCATTGTAAATGTATTACCTCCTGCGGACATTCCTGAACCAAGAGTTAGAGAACCATACATCGTACTGGAATTAACATCAAACGTTGGAGAGTTGGTTACACCAGTGAAATTAATATCGGCACCTAGCCTTGGCATGTCAGCGGTAGCAGTCTGACTTCCTGCATTAAAAGAGTTTGCATTAAATATTACGGAGTCTTGTGGGAGAGGGACCGATGCTCCAGATGATCCTCCGGAACTTGCTGACCATTCTCCTGTATCAGACCAGTTACCTGTTCCTCCTACCCAGTATCTGGTAGTTGCTCCAGTAAAAGTAATTCCAGAGTTTCCAAGTGCATTACCGAGGCTCGTGCCAGTAAATGGTGATGCTGCACCTGCGCCGGTGATGTCCATAAAGTCGACGTTAGTCAGAGACACGGTTGCAGCGGTGAGAGTGCGAGCAGTGCCGAGAGTGTTGGATTGAATCAGAACTCGGTTAGTAGCGGAGTTTCCCGAAAGGGTTAGTGTATTGGTTATCGTTTGGTTATTGGCTAGTGTCAGAGAATCAGTCATTGAGGCTGTGCCGGTGCGAGTAAGATTATAAAAAGTAAAACCACCAGTTATCGTTTGACTTGTGCCGGTTAAGGCTACTGTCTGACTGTTCCCCGAGAAAGTTCCATTAGTAAGAGTTAAATTCCCAGTGGTAGTAAGAGTGTCTGTCGGTTGCCAAGTACCACCTGTACCATTGAAAATAATATTCCCACCAAAACTTTTTCCATTACTTGTGATAGATTTGGTCCCCGAAGTTGCATCAAAAGTAATTGCTCCAGTGTAAGAATTCGTCATTCCGGCCCCTAAAGTAAGTGCTCTAGAAACAGATATAGCTGTGCTTCCCGCGAGTGTTCCGGTGAAGCCTGTAAAAATTAAATCTTTTACTCCAGTATTCCCCGAAGCGATGGTTACGGTAACTGCACCCGAGGATGCATCAAAATATGCACTCATGGTGCTATCAGGAATAGATGCTCCGCCTGTACCTCCTGAAGAAGTAGCCCATTTAGTACCGACTGTACCGTCCCAGTCGGCTGTTCCGCCGACCCAGTATCTGGCGACTATAAAAATCCATCCACAGTTGTGTCCACCATTAACATTTGTACCGTCAGTTGCTGTCCATGTTGCTCCACCCGAAGCACAACTGTCAGTGATAGATACATAGGAAACGGTATTACTGCCTGCAGTGTCGACAAGATTCCAATACGATCCTGGACTACTACTTTGTAGTGTTATCAATTGAGCAGAATCTGTATCTAGAGTTAAACTGGTGATAGTAGTGGTTACTCCAGCTGGAAACACAATAGTGTGAGCACCAGTTCCATCACTTTTAAAATCAGCAAAAGTATTTGTACCAGTTATGGTGAGCGTCCCTGTACCCGTGCTTGGCGCAAACCAGAAGTTATTATATGTTCCTCCACCCCCAGCAAAAGTTTTGCCTGTCGCTGAATTGTTTGTGTATTTAATTGTAGAAGTTCCCGCAGTGAATGTACCTGAATTCAAGAAAAGTGATCCTGTACCAGTGAGATTAATTGTTTGTGAACCAGCATTAAACGCTCCGGAAACTATGGTAAGAGTTGTCGAAGTAATATCTGCAGACAGAGTTGTGGGCCCGGTAAATGAAAATGTTGAGGAGTTAGTTTGGGCACCGGATACCGCTATTGCACCAGAAGCATTTACTACAAAACTAATTGGCTTTGCCCATGAGGCATACACACCTACTGTTGTCGTACCAGTTTGGGAAGAATTACCTATCTGTAAACTTGTTGCATAAGTTAAGTAGCCGAGATATGTACTTGAGAGAGCCAGGGTGCCAGTTCCTCCGGCGACTCCAATTGTAGAGCTTGCAGTATATGGAGCGATAGTTAATGTTCCTATACTATTTACATCATCTGTTTCGGCAAGATAAACAGTGTCGATATTTATCGTAATATTTCCGGAGCCTGTAGTCTGAAGAGCATTGGCTGTGGCAAATGCAGCACCGTAATTATTTGAAGTGTTACCTCCACCACGAATCCCTGTAATAATAAGGTTACCTGTACCAGTTGTTTTTACAGTGCTCGCCTCCTTTATCTCCATGCCAAAATTATTTGTCCCGGACCCTGCACCTCCTCCTGTACCTGTTATTGTTAAATCCCCGTTAGCAGTCGAAATTACGGCGCCGTTAGAAACCTTTAGACCAATATTACCACTTCCATCACCCGTACCTCTAGCAGTACCAGTCATGTTAATAGTACCATTACCAGAATTAGTTATTCCGATACCTGACCCCTCGACAACAATTCCGTTATTATAAATACCAGAATTATGACCTCCAGTGCCGGTTATAGTCATAGAACCTCCCGATCCGGTTACAGAACCAGTAACATAAATCCCGAAATTAAATCCACCTGAACTATCCGATCCTGTTCCAATAACAGTAACTGTTCCAGTACTCGTGGCTTGAATACAGTTAGCAACACCACAATAAACCCCGGGATTAAAACCACCAGAACCACTTCCATTGCCGCCGGTGCCTGTGACAGAAATATTCCCCGAGGCACCTGTACTTTTAATCGTACTGTTTGCTCCGGTTATATATACACCATAATTATCAGTTCCAGTTCCTGCACCACCGCCAGTTGAATTTAATATTGTAAGATTTCCACTAACCGTAGAAATTATTCCGCCTGTGTCCACATATAAACCATAGTTGGAAGCACTGTTTGTTGTTCCTGCTGCTGTGCCTTTAATATTGATCGTACCGCTACCAGTGGTTGTAATAGCTCCACTTGCGCCAGTCACTCTAATACCGTAATTACCATTAGTAGTAGTACTATATCCCTGTCCATTCACTATCACGTTCCCTCCACCTGCTGCAACGGTGACTCCGTTTACGAGTACCCCTGTAGCTTGACCAGAGTTTCCGACTGCAAAACCTGTACCAGCAGAGATTGTTCCGCTTCCTCCACCCATGGTAATGTTGCCTCCGAGAGATGTGAGTGCGGCGGCGATGTTGACATAACCGGAAGTATTAGCGTCGCGATCGGCGTTCATAAGTATGCCGAGGGTACCAGTAGTAGAAGAGATGGAAGCGCTAACAATAATATTCCCGCTTGCATACATGGAGATGGTTGCATTCCCACCAGCAGTTTTTGCAATAGCGTTTGAGACTGTGATATTTCCATTTGTCGTGGTGAATGACACACTTGTACCAGCGTCGAGATACCCTGCGATTGTGGTTGTGTTCACAACACAACTACTGGATGCGACGTAGTTTGGAGCAGTACCACCGCACGTAGTTGAAGACGTACTGATGATAATGTTAAGTGGTGGCGCTGTAAATACCCACCCACTTCCTGCGGTAGCCACAGAGTTATTATTCGTACTGTTCGCACCCGCATACCATTCGGCTCCACCGGTCGCTACAGAGTGTTGTATATTTAAATAATCTAAACTGTTTGTGCCAGAAGAATCAGAAAGAGTATGAGTATTAGAATTGTCGCTACTGTTTATTGTAATCAAATTTCCAGAAGTTCCTGATACGGTGAAAGTTGTAACTGTGGTTGTGGTGCCATTAGTAAACAAAATAGAATGGGCAGCACCTGCACCATTGTTGTCATCTTTAAAATCAGCAAAGGTGTTTGAACCGGTAATAGTTACAGAGCCGGTACTTGTGCCAGAAGTTGCAGCTGCAAACCAAATATTGTTGTAAGTCTTGCCACCGCCTGCAAAAGTTTTTGCTGTAGCACTACCTGTTGTTTCAGATAATTTAATTGTAGAAGTCCCTGCATTTATTACTCCGCTTGCTCCGACAGAAAACACCGTACCTGTACCCGTAAGTGTAATCGTAGATGCTCGAGCAGTGAGGATTGCGCTGGCTGAGTTTGCGATTGAAATGTCGTTCGCTGTAAGAGCACGATTATTGGAATTGTCTGTGTCTAGTGTACCTGCAGTTACTGTGACTGTACCATTGGCGATTGTGTCTCCACCCAGCGTCGCCGTGCCCGAACCATTAATAGTCAGGTGATGATAAGTCGTGCCTTTTATTGTCTGTGTAGCTCCAGTGTACTGCACAGTGTTAGGGCTTGCAGTCGCAGTAAGTGTCGTGATTGTCGGTACAGTTCCAGAAAAAGTGAGTACTGCATTTGTGCCTTGAGTAAGAGTTCCTACCGTTATTCCCGCATCACTGAAGGTTAGTCCGTTGCCAGAAGTAATGGTATTTGAAATATTCGTGATAGTAATACTTTGCGTACCATCAACTGTTTGTGCATTAGTGCTAAATGTATACGTCCCACTTCCTGAAGTAAAAGTTGATGTGGAATTCGCATCTAGCCCCCCGCGAAATTCGTACGACTCGTTACCAGTTGAAGTCCAAGTACCACCGTTGTTGACTGTAAGATTCCCAATAAAAATATTGGTGCCGGTCGTATTGTTGTCGTCAATTGTTCCAGTTATAGAACTTGTACCAGTTACAGTAATGCTTTGATCCGCAAGTTGAAATGTTCCAGCTGATACTGTTAAGTTACCAGCGACAGTAGTAGTACCTCCCAGAGTTTTGGTGCCGCTACCCGAGATAGTAAGGTTTCCGTAGCCAGGCGTACCAGAAACTGTCTGTGCCCCAGCTAAATTATAATTAGTCGTTGAAGCAGAATTCAATGTAAGAGTTCCAAATCCTGCAGAATAGTTATCAGTGAATGTTGACGCGTCGACATTCACAGTCGCACCCGAAGACACCGCGAGAGTATTACTTCCTGATCCTGTTACTAGGAATGTTGCTGGATTAAAAATTCCGCCGGAAACAGTTAAGGTTCCGCTCGTAGCTAAGGTAATACCAGCCGCCAATGATTTAGTTCCAGTACCGCTCGAAGTCAAATTATAAAATGTCGGACTGCCAGAGTTTATAGTCGCGTCACCGTTTCCAGACATAGTGACGGTGGAAGTACCTTGAGTAAAAGTTCCGCCGAGTAATTGAAAGAGGGTGCCGGACGTACCTGTCAGAGTAATAGTTGAAGTTGTGCTTCCTGCATCAAGGGTACCTCCAGTAGTCAAACGAAAATCTCCTGTAGTTAGATTGTACTGAGAGGCAGAAGGCTTTAAATCCAAAATCGCCAGGGCGCTGTTTGTAACAGTTATCGTGGTCCTTCCGGTAACACTAACACTCGCTCCCAGGTCTACAGTAAGAGTTGGAGCACTTGCACCAGATTCATCTGGGTTTATGTTTAAATTACCAGCCACACTTAAAGTAGCAGCTCCGTCGGTAGTATATATACGAGCAGTAGTTACAAATTTAGGAGACAATTCAAGATTCCCATAAGTGGGACTTGCAGAAATAGTTGTTGCTGCATCGGATAAATACCTAACTGTCGAAGCCGCATCAAAAGTAAACGTAGTAAATGCAGGCATCGACACAGCTGTGGTCGATGATGCACCAGAGAGACAATTGGCACTCGTCCCTCCAAGAGTACCCCCCAGACAAAAAGCGCCTCCAGAATCTATTTGGAAAGTACCCGACGTTCCAGGGGTAATTGTAAAAGAAGCATTATTTAAGACCCCGGACGCTATCCAGAGCTTGTTGCCGGAATTGTTATTGGTAGTGAAGTTGGCACCTAAGTTAATAATGGTCGCTGCTGAATTTATTTTTAAAATATGAAGAGTGGTCGAGGCAGATAAAAGTGTCGGTGTACCGGAAGCCGAAGTGACTTGTACGGTAGAACTTGCCGCATTAAAAGTACCACTGTTGGTGAACAAAGTACCGGTGGTGCCGGTCAGAGTTATGGTCGGAGTGCTCGTCGCCGTGATAGTGCCGGCGTTGTTAATAAGCTCCGTACTAATGGTCTCCGATGAAGCACTCGTTAGAGTTAGTGTATTACTTGCGAGAACTGACAGTGTATCGCTATTAGTAGAAGAAGCCAAGAGCAGTGCTCCGGAGTTCGAAGTGAACATTACGTCTTCATTCGCACATCCGGTATCAGCATCACACAGACCCATATTGGTAACGGTCACACTTGTATTTTGGTTACTCCCCACACTGACTACACCGGTATTTAGGACCATCCCGGAGACAGTAAGACCGGAACTGTATTTAGTTACTGCGGTTGTTTCGAGATCGTCAGCGACAGCATCTACCCATACGGTTATAATATCATTTGCCGTAGGGGTCGGTATGACAAATGTCCAGGCAGAACTCGCAATTGTCGGGTTTGCTGGTGTGGTGGTCGTAAGTGTAGCATTTACTGCCACTCTAACAGTTGCTCCGTTGTTTCCATTGGCTGTTCCCGAAACAGTAATAATTTTTTCTCTAACTGCTAAAGAAACAACTGCTCGGTCATCAGTAACAGCAACACAACCTGAGCTGCGCGCACCTTGTCCAGCCGTAGTCTCACGAACACTCGCAGCAAATGCGGTTGTTGAAATTGCGAAACTTTGCAGCAATGTTGAACTTGCCCCAGCGGTTATCGAAGTAGCACCCGAATAACAACCATGAAATCTAACAGAGTTAGTTCCAGGAGAGCCATCTGTAATAGACGACTGAGCGATGGTACCATTTTCTTGCTGTAAGGTCGTACCAGTAACTTCTGTATCTACAGTAGCACTAGTCACGGTTGTAGATGTTATGTAGATTGCGGTTGTGCCGGTTCGAGTTACTACAATTGTTTGCGCGCCAGTTGAGATACCTGCACCTAAATAGTAGGCAGTAACACGCCCCTTTTCCGTAACTGTGTCAGCAGCGGAACCGCTACTAACAGCCGGAACACTCACACCTCCATACGTTACCGTGGTCCCGGGATCAGTATCTGTGAGAATATAATAAACATATATTAGAACTCCTCTTGGAGTACCTGAAGGAGTGTGAGTAAACGAACAGGAACCGCTCGTGACACAGCCACCTGTTCCTGAGGTAGGAAATTCTGTCGTTACGTCATGAGCGATTGCAGCATGAACTTCATGAATACCGAAATTTAAAAATAAAAATCCTGCAACAAGAAGTATCGCAGAAACTTTCACAATTTTTTTTAATATGTCTCCAAACATTTATACATACATTATATAATCATGCGTTCGGAGTGTAAACAGAAAATTCGGTCAAAATTCGGAAGTTTTTCATGAGTGTTTTGCATAGAATGCCCTGCCAAAAAATGCTTCTTCTAGTGACTTCGTATATAATAAATAGACAACAACTTATGGCAAAAATCAAACAAAAGATAAACATCACCGAAGCCGAGGCGGACAAGATCCGTAGACAATGGGACATCCAAAGAGGGCGCTGGTACTTCTCCGTCACGGATGTCATAGCAGTGCTGACTGAAAGTGTCGATGCCCGCAACTATTGGAAGGCTCTGAAAAGCCGTTTGAAAAGTTCACACAACCAGTTGGTTATGAATTGTAACCAACTGAAAATGACTGCCTCAGATGGTAAATCTTATCTCGTAGATGTCGCAGATGCTGACACCTTAGAAAGAATCATCCAGATCATCGCCCCCCACAATGTTCCCCCTTTTCGCTCTTGGTTCGAGCACATTGAGATGGCAAATTCACCCAATACGAAAAATTCTAAAATTTCTAGTCAAACTTTTACAGATGTAAGACCTCGTTACGAAGAAGAACCACCTAGACACGAAGATGAGATATCCACAGATATAGAAATCCCAGTAGATGTTTTTGAAAAAAATAACCAAATTATTGTAAAAGTTCTCGCTCCAGGTTTTAATGAAAACTCGCTACTTGTCTCAGCTTCGATGGATACCCTCTTCCTCAAAGGGTCCATTCAACCGCCAAGTGGAAGCAATAAAGTTTCTGAGGAAAATTATTTCCACAAAGAACTCAACTCAGGGGAATTCTACCGGGAAATAAAACTAACCAGTTTCGTAGATGTCGACAACTTCGAAGCCATTGAGTTCCATGGGCTCGTCACCATCACCCTAAATAAAATAGACCTGAAGAAAACTCGTTTCATAAAAGTAAAAAGTTTGGAAAGTTAAAATAAAAAAAATCTCTAGTTTATTACTAGAGATTTTTTTTATTCTGCAGAACTTGTTGCTGCGACGGGTGCAGGGTCAGGTGTTGGTGTTGGTGCAATCACTGGTGGTGCTTCTACGGCCGGAACTTGTTCTGTTGTAATAGTGACTTCTGTGTTTGGTGTCCCAGTTGTTTCTGATGTTGAACTTTCGTCAGTAGTTTCTTCTGGTTGATTAGATGTTGAAGTAGTTTCCGGAGTAAGTGTAGGCGATCCTCCAGTAGTGACTTCTTCTGTATTTGATTCTAGTACAAGTCCTGGCATAGCACTCTCGAAAGTCTTTGCATCTTTGACTGCGAGTGCGATCCAAGAAAACTGTACATCTTCTATTGCCACTTTGTTGAGCATTATGGTAAATCCAGTCTGATCTTTTTCAAGGACAACAAACGAAATATTTTGAGCGAAAAATTTATCAGCAAATAGCTCGTCTATAATATCAGTTTTCTCGAAAGTTATAGACGTAGTTACGACGGGTGTAGCCAGATACGGTTCAGTGAATTCCACTCGCACAACCCTTGCATCTTTCTTGATGAGCGCAAACCCAGCTGTGTCTGCGTTAAATATTGGTGGCATCAAGAATTCCGGCTGTGCTGCGAACTTTACATTCTTGGCGAAGGACACATCATTAGTAAAGAATGTTAGACCCGCAAAATTAGCTTCACCACTTACCAAGACTTTGTCGGTGTCTATTACTGAAGCAGTTAATTGTGGAGTCACTATCTCAAGCGCTGCAGCAACTCTGTCAGTAAGTAATTCAGATATTGGTAACTCTACGGGGCTTGTTTGATTCTCTAAGAATTTAGCCAGAATCTGACGGCCCAAGATGTTGGCCTCTGGATTAGGGCCATTGTGTTGATCCAAACCAGCGAATTCACTAACAGAATTTCCATTGTAGTAGCCTTGCTCAACATATACCATCAGCTCTCCCTTGCCTCCCTCTGGCGTCCAAGATTCAAGAGCTTTACCTATTACGAAGCCTGCTTTAGTTGCTTTAATAGCTTTACCTGGCTCATCTGCAGTGGTTATGTAATCTCCGGGATTAATAGAAAGAGAGTTGAGAGACATCTTCACCGGTACACGACCATTAAGTGCTACAGGCATAGGATTATCTTCTTCTTTTATGTTGTGTCCGGTTGAAGAAAAATCTCCGTAGTTGTCAGAAACTATACCAATAACATTATTCTGGTACGGAGTGTCTGATTTCTTGAGTTTAGTAATCATACCTTTGACCTTGTTCCAATCAATGTTGCCGTCAGTTACATCATACGTAATAACCATTTCCGTACCGACTGCCACAATATCTCCAAATCCTATTCCCTCTTCGACAGGGTACATTTCGGCGTAGTCAGCAGCTGGAGCTGCGTTACAATCACGAAGTTCGTACGCCACACTTGCTGTAGGAGCTGTCGCGTTGGCGAGACTGGAACATACTGCATTTGTACTTGCTGTGCCTCCTAATCCAGTACTGGTCACACCAGTTGAGGTGACTTTAAATACACTTGTATTGTTATTCTGGAATTCAATAAAGTTTCCAGAATAAGTTCCTGAACCTGTTGCGAAATCCATCAACAAACCTGCACCAGTAAATGTAGATGTGTCGTGATACAGATATGCCATCTGTGGAGACGATGTCATCGTAGTAGAATACAATCTCAAAACATCGCCTTGAGTGGTTCCAGTATTTTCACCATAGATAGCTGCTGGAGCAGACTGCGCACCAGCAAGACCAGAAGTAAACGCTTGGATACCAAAGGTTGCACCTGTAGTACGAATACCGGTGTTGGTGCCGGCCGTGTTGCTACCAGCGTTTGAAGTAACTTCGATTCCACGAACCAGATTTGCGAGAGATGTGTTGTCTACACTTCGTACGATTGTATTTACAACAGTGTTCGCTGATGAAGTCGGCGCATTGTTTATCACGAAGCGATTCCCTACTTGGGTGCCACCTGAGCTGGGGTTAATTGTATATTCACCATGAATACCCGCTATTGAAGTGGTCGCTCCACTCGTAGCCATTGAAGAAACAATATTCAATTTTGCTAACGTTCCTGTAGTTAAAGTTGTACCTCCAAACAATGTTTGACCGCCGTCAACATTTAGACCAAGGTTAGTAGTACCGCCACTTGCAGTCGTGTACAGGCCAACATTGGTAGAGGAAGTTCCAGTGTGAGTATTTGAAATATATTGGCCATAAGTAGTTTGAGTAGAAGTTGCATTTGCACCTGAGACAGAAATATTTAAGCCTTTTTGAGTGTTGGACGCTGCAGCAGTACCAGTCACGGTTAGATCTATCAGTGAACCAGAGCTAAGAGATGAAGAAGAAAGAGCAAGAACTTTTCCTGTAGTCAGAGAGTTAGCCGTGATAGTATGAAATACTTCTGTGTCAGACGACACTGTCCATGCATTTAATTCTCCATCACCGAAAGCAAGAGTTTGTGTCCCTGTAGGATCAGTGAGGCCGTTCCAAGCAGAAGATCCTGATCCACAAGCAGCAGCTGCTGCTGCCAGCACTCCGGTATTACTTACTTCGACACATTTTGTACCACCACCACCTAATCCAGAAAAAGTAACCGTGCCAGACGATGTGACTCCGGCTGCAGCTGCGATGATTCCGGAAGAATTAACTTGAAAGAGATCACCGGAGCCTACGGTGAAGAGTGCTGTTGGAGATGAATCACCTATACCCACGCTACCTGATGAGTCGATAGTTAACCTTGTATTAGTTCCCAACAAAGCAACGTCTCCATTTTGTCCAGCAATTTTAAATTTACCATCAGTATCGGTACCAGCTTCCCATAATGATGCTGCGGATGTTCCAGCTTGAAATACTACCGAAGCTGATCTAGGTGTAGCACTGTTTCCGATAATTTGAATAACCGAGTTTCCGGTGTTTACAAATTGAGCTCGATCAGCAGCACCAGCTGTTCCACTAACTACAAATTTATAATCAGGCGCTGTCGTCCCAATCCCCACATTGCCCGAATTCACTATCAACCCATAATTCGCAGTCGTAGCTCCAGAGGCATTTAGGTAAAGTGCAACGTTGGTTCCTGAAGTTGCGTTGGTGTGCGTATTGGATATTTGGGCTCCGTAAGTGGTAATAGCATTGGTTGCTGTGGCTCCTGCTGTAAGAATGTTTAATGCAGTCTGAGAAGCTGCGGCGGCTGTGCCGGAAACTTGGAGGTCTAGAAGTTTGCCTGTGGTGAGAGTTGAGGATGCTGCATAAAGTCCGGTACCTGTGGTGAGAGAGTTGGCGTTTAGTGCTAGAGCAGAAGCAGTGGTGACTTGGGTGGTGTTGGCGGAGGTTAGAGAAAATGTTCCTGTGGTGCTTATGCCGGTGGCTGCAACAATTGCGCCTGAAGAATTTACTTGAAATAAGTCTCCGTCGCCGACAGTAAAAAGTGATGCTGGTGTGGCATCTGCGATGCCAACGGAGCCACCACCAGTAGCTAAAATAATATTGTTACCAGAAGGATTAAGAAAAAGTGGGTCACTGCCATAAGATTGAATGGTTTTCCCTACTGCACTAGTCGTAGCAGTAATAATCATTCCGTCTGCACTACCACTACCAAGTATGAGATTACCACCAAATGTCGCACTAGAAGCACCTGTTACTGCGCCCGTACTTGCTACACTAAAATTACTTGCCCCAAGTAACTGTGCATCAATCAAATTCCCTGTAAAACCGCTCGCAGCGTTTATGCCTAAACCAGTTCCACTTGTAGACCAAGCTGTTGAAGTTGTACCACTTGGTTCGATTAGTAACTGAGGTTTTGTAGTTGTAGCCGTTCCCCCTGTGAACCATGTACCATCAGCCAAGAAACCAGGCTTAGATACTGCTCCGTTTTTTGCAAGGTACAGAAAGGCATTGTCAGTGGTGCTTCCGATTAAAAGACTTCCTCCCCCCGTAATTGTCATTGCATCTGCTGTGTTTGTGGAAAATCGTAATTGTGAAGTAGCATCTCCTGGCAAATAAGAATTGATTGATGAAATCAAAGAATTGCCATTTGTTGAGTGTCCAAACTGGAGTTTAGCGGTATCACCTCCACCAAACGCAGTATTCGTTATTCTTAAAATTGCTTCTGCATTATTAGCACCAGTAACTTGCAATTTAGTTTGCGGACTCGCTGTCCCAATTCCCACATTACCACTATTTAAAATCCTCATCGCTTCAGTGGCGCCGTTGTTGCCAGTTTGAAAAATTATGTCCGCGCCAGTGGTGCCAACACCAGAAGTAGAACGCAGTGTTAGTGGAGAAGTCGTAGTAGTGCCGCCGATGAGTAAGGGCGAAGTTACAGAAGCTGCGACAGTAAGCGCTCCACTTGAAGTTATTTTATTGGCAGAACTGTAAAACTGAATGTCACCGGCGACTCCACTTTGAAATGTTAGGGTGTTTGCACCGGTAACTTTAATTCCTGGATTGGTATCTCCAAGTACAAGTGAGCCCGAAGTAAGTGCAGGTATCTGGCTTCCTGTTGCAGATTGTGCTGGAGTAAATCCCCCTACGGTTTTGGAATTTATTGCAAAAGCAGAAGAAACAATTTGCTGACGCGGTGTAAGAGTGTCAAATGAAACCCCAACACAGGAGCTTGCTACTTGTGCTGCAACTTCAACATTCATAAAAGCTTGATCGTCAGTGAAGGCAAGAGTAAGCGCGTCACCTCCCGCACCTGTGTCTCCGACTGCTGCGTCAAACACTCCTTCTCGAGTAAGAATGGTCATGGTCGAAGGTGTGCCCGCTGGCCAGATTTTAGAGCCAGCAGTTGCTGCATCGTAAATTGAAAATCTGTAACAATAGTTCGTACCAGACGATCCACCCAAAAGCGCACCACTAGAATTTAAGAGTCTTCCTTGGAAATTTACAATGAGCGGAACTCCGGCTGTTGCGTTAGCAATGATAGGCAAAAAAGAATAACAGATGAAAAAAATAAATGCAAAAAAAGCAACAACCAAATTTGTCCTTCTGGATTTAACTTTGCCTTTTTGTATTGTGTTTAATTTCATCTATGAACCCTCTTATTATAGTATAAATGCACACATAAAAACATGGCCGTGAGCCATGTTTTTATGTGTATAACTATGATATTTCGAAATTTAAACTAATTTTTTCAAATCGTCTTGATATTTGCCCATTACCTCCATGGCAGCCTCCTTCTGACCCATACCTGCTTTTATTTTTAGCTGTATTTCGTCGGCTATTTTTTTAAAGAGTTCTGGATCCTTTTCCATCATGGAAATAACCATATCTATCTGCTCAGGAGGTACCCCCTGCGCTCTAAGCATTTTTTTAAGTAAAAAATTTTTAAACATAGCTTAATATTAACATAGAAACTCTACTAATCCAAAATTTCAAAATCCTCCCCAGCTTCATCTCTCTTTTCATTTCGTCCATACCTCCTAAGGCGATAAACTAAAAGAACAGCAAGAACAACAGATAGTCCGAAGATTACATAGACGGTGAAGGAATTGATTTCTTTCATGCTATAATCCTAGCATGAACACAATCAAACAAATAGATTTTTTAGCAGTTGGAGACATTGTAGTTGACGCATTCATAAAATTGCAAGGTGCACATGTACATTCAGGAATAGACACCGACGGCGCGGAATTGTGCGTAACTTTTGGAGATAAAATTCCTTACGAATCTGTAGATGTGGTCAATGGTGTAGGCAATGGTCCAAACGCAGCAGTGTCTGCTTCCCGACTAGGACTTGTCTCTGCGAGCATGACAAACATTGGAGACGATGCTACTGGCAAAGACTGTTTGGATGCACTGGAGCAAGACAAAGTAATTACAGAATATGTCAGTATGGAGGCTGGCAAAAAAACCAATTATCACTATGTGTTGTGGTTCGGTGTAGAGCGTACGATCCTAGTAAAGCATACTGAATTTACTTACAGTTTCTCAGATAAATTCAAAGATGGCACGGAAATATCTTGGATATACCTTACTTCCTTAGGAGAAAACTCTCTACCCTATCACATGGAAATAGCTGAGTATTTGAAAGCTCATCCAGAAACCAAGCTTGCTTTCCAGCCTGGAACTTTCCAAATTAAATTAGGAACAGAGCAGTTGAAAGATATCTACGCACACACTGAAGTTTTCTTCTGTAACGTTGAAGAAGCGGAGAAAATTTTAGGCATTCAAAGCAAAGATATTAAAGTTCTGTCAAAAGGCTTGCATGATCTAGGTCCAAAAATAGTTGCAATTTCTGACGGACCAAAAGGGGCATTCGCATCTGACGGAGAAAACATCTGGTCAGTGCCGATTTATCCTGACACTGCTCCTGCCACAGATCGCACCGGAGCCGGAGATGCATTTGCTTCCACCTTCACTGCTGCACTTGGGCTCGGCATGTCAGTGCCTGAAGCCCTCGCTTGGGGACCAATTAATTCCATGTCTGTGGTTCAACAAATTGGAGCACAAAAAGGACTCTTGCCGAGAGAAAAATTGGAAGAGCTGCTTAAGAATGCACCAGAAAGTTACAAAGTTAAGAAACTAGATTAACTCTGGTTCTTTGTAATACTGTAAGGTTTATTTCCACTACATTCAGGATTTGCACATGAAGTATTTTTTCTATTGTTTATTTTTCCACAACTAGTGCATGTCCACCACTCTTCTGTAACAAGACCTCCTTCGTGTACCGTCTCTTCAATTGGTTTTGGAATCTTACTTGGTTTTAGTTTTTTATAATCTTCGAAATTAAAACTTTCGTTTGGCATATATTATGTTTTTCTCTTAAAAACTTTTCTAACAGCTTCTTTGATTGCGTCTTTACCCATTCCATAATGTTCGATGAGTTCGTCCGGTGTACCAGACTGTCCAAATAGATCTTTAACACCTATGAATTCTATTACCACCGGAAAATTTGCAGACAAGACTTCAGACACTGCCGAACCCATACCACCAGCTATTTGGTGTTCTTCGACGGTGACAATACACTTTGTTTCTTTCGCAAGTGCAATTAGTGCTTCTTTATCTATTGGTTTAATAGAAGAAAGATTTAATACTTTTATTTTTATTCCTTCGGCTTCGAGTTCTTTGGCTGCGAGCAATGCTCGATGAGTAAGACCGCCGGTGACAATTATTCCTACTTCCGCAAGTCCAACATCTGGTAGCCAATATGTTTGCGCTTTACCTATTTCAAAAGGAGTTTCTTCTGTGGTTATGATTGGAGTTTTTTCGCGAGCAAGACGCAGGTACGCAGGTCGTTTTGATTTAGCTAATTGCATGGTTGCTTTCTTGGCTTCAATAGCATCACAAGGAGAAATTACATCCATATTCGGCAACATCCGCATGAGTCCTATGTCTTCGAGGGCTTGGTGAGTACCTCCATCGGGACCAACTGATATGCCTGCATGAGAACCCACGACAATTACTTTCCTGTCATTGTAGGCGATGGTTGTACGTATCTGTTCCCAATTCCTGCCTGGCGAAAACATTGCGTAACTCGAGCAAAATGGAATCTTACCCATCGCAGACATACCACTGGCCACAGTCACTAGGTTTTGTTCCGCAACACCTATTTCCACAAATCTCTCCGGAAACTTTTCTTTAAACAAGTGCATTTGAGTAGACTCTGTTAAATCCGCGCAAAGAGCGACGACATTTTTATCTTCCTCGCCAGCTTTGAGTAAACCCTGCCCGAAGCCTTTACGGATAGGCAATTGCTCGCAGGCATTTTCTCCTGCATCATTGAATATTTTTGGGTTTAATTTTAATTCTGGATTTAACATAATTACTGGTGTTCACTTCTAATTTTACCTTCTAATGTCCGAAGTTCATTGAGTGCGATTTTTACTTGATCATCTTTTGGTGGGTCGCCAGCCACATCTTTCTTGCCAAGCGGGTCTCCGTGCCACCTGAAATCCTTCTCAATAAAAGAAACTCCCTTGCCAGGAATTGTACGTGCTACCAAAACCGATGGTTTTTCAAAAACCGCTTTCGCTTTCTCTATTGCACTATTTACTTCTTCAAAATCATGCCCATTTACTTCTTGTGCATGCCAGCCAAAAGCTTCGTATTTAGCCACCAAGTCTCCAAGTGGCATGATGTCTTCCGTATAGCCATCTATCTGGATGTTATTGCGGTCAACTATTACGATAAGATTGTTTAATTTTTCTTTACTTGCCGAAAGGATTGCTTCCCAAGTGTTTCCTTCATCATGTTCGCCGTCTGAAAGAAGTGCATAGATGTAACGCCCAGTATTTCTACCATTATCAATCCTGTCTGCTATCGCCATACCTATTGCCTGGGAAAGACCCGAGCCAAGAGGACCCGAACTATTTTCTAACCAAGGCATGTATTCTCGGTGTGGATGACCTTGTAACCGCGAGCCGAATTTTCGCAAAGTTTTCAACTCTTCTACCGGCATATACCCTGCATGTGCCATGGTCGCATAGAGTACCGGACAGATATGCCCGTTTGAAAGCACCAATCTATCCCGCTCCTCCCATGCAGGATTCTTTGGGTCATGTTTTAATGTTTGAAAATACAGAAGAGTAAAAATATCCGCCATACCCAAGGGTCCGGCAGTATGTCCACTCCCCGCCTCCACCAGCATCTCGATTATTGATTCACGGATTTGAGTTGCTTGGAGTTCTAGTTCTAAAATTTTTTCTTGAGTGAGCATAATTAAAATGAATAAAAAAATTATAGTTCTTTAAATCTCTCTATCGTATCAATTATATCATCTGTATTGAAAATAGCCGAACCTACAATGAGGCGTGTTGCACCGGCCTGGATTAATTTTGGTGCAGAATTGAAATCTACTGCACCGTCTACTGAAATAGTTAGGTCAGGGAACTTTTCTTTCAGAGCTTTGATGTGCTCTAAAACCTTTTCATGAAAATCCTGCCCCTGAAATCCGATTTGCTCAATCCCCATGCATTGAACGAAGTCTACAGAATTCACAATCGGAAATATTTTCTCAATTTCTGTCGTCGTATTTATCGCCACTCCGATCTCGAAACTGTCTCTGATAAAAATATCGATCCCTTCCACGAAGCCTTTGAATTCTTCCAAGTCCCCAACCGCCTCCAAATGAAACACAATTCTTTTTGGACTTAATTTAGTATAAATATGAAAATTCTCCACTGCGTCTGCGACCATGAGGTCAAGTTCGAAATCAATATCTTCCCAAAATGGCATACCTTCTCTTTCTTCTAAAATAGCCTGCAAATTATAGTCTTCATTCCCGCCAGTCGAAAATGGCCAAGTTGTGTTTTTCACAAAGCTTCCATCACAAAGATCAATCTGTACAATTGGAACAACACCACGCACGAGCGCAATCTTATTCTTCATGTCTTCGTAATTTTTAGGCAATACTGCGGGTATTATTTCAGTCATATAATTAAAATTTATTAATGCGTCTCGTGTGTCTTTCTTCTCCGGAAAACTTGGTACTTAAAAATAATTCGATTGCGAACTTGGCCTCGTCTTCAGTCACAAATCTTGCGCCGATGGAAATAATATTGGCATCGTTATGCTCTCGAGAAAGCTTCACTATTTGGAATGTGTCCTCATCTTCTCCTTCGAGCATTTCTTTCGGTCCATAAAATGTAAATGCACGTACGCCTTTGACTTTGTTCGCACACATTGCCTCACCTTGCCCTGAACCACCCAGAACAATTCCCATACTTCCTTCTTCGCCAACAACCACTTCCGCCACCTTGGTAACAAAGTCAGGATAATCATCGTCCGGGTTCACAGTAAAACTGCCAAGATCAGTAACCTCGTAGCCTAGCCCAAGTTCTGGCAAATACCTCTTCAATTCTTCTTTGAGAGCAAATCCCGCATGATCTGTGCCAATGTATATTTTCATAATTATTTTTTTATCTAGTTTCTATTTGATACTTTTCCCTGTTGCAACAACATGGTCAACAAGTGTATTGGTATACCCCATTTCGTTGTCGTACCAAGCCATTACTTTAACTAAATTCCCACCAACGACTCGAGTAAGTGCAAGGTCTGCAATCGATGCATGTGAATTACCTAAAATATCAGAGGAGACCAAAGGCTCTTCAGTGACAGCAAACACTTTACTCCATTTGGAATCTTGGGCTGCTTTTTTCAAAATTTCATTAACTTCTTCTGCTGTAGTTGCGCGCTTGGCGATGAAGGTCACGTCCACAATACTTCCTGCTGGCACTGGCACACGAATAGATATTCCATCAAAAAGATTTTCTAGTTCTGGATACGCCTTTGTGACCGCGATAGCCGCACCAGTAGAAGAAGGCACAATGTTTTGTGCTGCAGCTCTACCCTCTCTTAAGTCCTTCTTGCTTGGACCGTCAACGAGCGACTGGGTAGCTGTGTATCCATGCACTGTATTTAAGATTGCTTTCTCAATTCCGAGGGCTTCGCTTAAAATTCCAATTAAAGGGCTAGCTGCATTTGTAGTACAAGAAGCGTTGGAAGTGATATCACAAGTACCAAATTTATCTTCGTTCACTGACATAAGAATAGTCTCTCCAGGGAAAGAGCCATCACCTTTGGATGGAGCGGTAATGACAACCTTCTTCGCGCCTTGATCCAAATGAAACTTTGCCTTTTCAAAAGCTGTAAAAAGACCGGTGGATTCTACTACTACATCAATATTTAACTCTTTCCAAGGAAGCTTAGCGGTATCTTTTTCTGAAATTACTTTAACAACCTTTCCATCTATCACTATCGAACCTTCTTTGACTTCAATATTTTTAGGCCATGTTCTATACACTGTGTCATATTTCAAAAGGTACGCCATACTCTCCAGAGTACCTAGGTCGTTGACCGCTACTATTTCAATATCATTTCTTTCCCAAGCAATCTTCAAAAAAGCCCGTCCGATTCTGCCAAATCCATTAATAGCTACCCTGATTTTTTTGTCCATAAATTCTCTAAATAATTACTACTAAATTTTAATAGCTTTATTATACCAAAATAAACAAAAAATATGTATAATGCACAGAATGAAAAACAAGTTTATTCATCTGCATACCCACTCCCACTATTCCCTGCTAGACGGGCTTTCGAAGGTGGAAGACATTGTAAAAATAGCTAAAAAAGCTGGAATGCCAGCGATTGCATTAACGGATCACGGAAACATGTATGGAGCTATTGAGTTCTATAAAGAATGCAAAAAGGTGGGGATTAAACCGATCATCGGCTGTGAAGTCTACGTTGCAGAGAGAAAACTCACCGACAAAGAACCTGGTATCGACAATAAACGTTACCATTTGATCTTGCTTGCGAAAAATTTACAAGGTTATAAAAACCTTATGCGCATTGTGACGGAAGCTAACTTGAATGGATACTATTACAAACCTCGGGTAGATGAAGATTTACTACGCACCTACAGCGATGGATTGATAGCTCTCTCGGGGTGTATGGGTGGCAAGCTTTCCAAAGCAGTACTAGCCGGCAACACGGAAAAAGCGGAAGCAATAATAGAAGAGCATCAAGACATTTTCGGTAAAGGAAATTATTTTATTGAAATACAATCTCATCCCCACATAGAAAAAGATAAGGAACTCCGAGATAAGTTAATTGAACTAAGTAAAAAATTTAATATCCCGGCCGTGGCAACCCAAGATTCCCATTACCCTTGTAAAGACGACCACAAAGCACACAATACCTTACTCCAGGTTAATACCGGCTCCGACGGCAAAGACACAGGTAAGTTTGAATTCTCAGACGATGACTTTTCACTGATCGACGACAAAACCGCACGCGAATATTTCGCCGATGCACCAGGAGCAGTCGACAACACGGCGCTAGTGGCGGACTTGTGTGAGGACTATGAGATCGAGCTAGGCGTTGCCTACTTTCCTAACTTTCCAATCGAAGGCAACCGTGATCCTAACGAGGTGTTGAAAGAACAAGCGTATGCAGGTTTTGAATTCCGAAAGTTACCGCAAAATACCGAATACACGGAAAGATTAGAATACGAACTAGGCATCATCAAACAAAAAGGCTACCCCACCTACTTCCTCGTCGTGGGAGACTTGCTTAAGTTTGCCCGTGCAAATGGAATCTTGACCAACATTCGAGGCTCGGTGGCGGGCTCACTGACTACCTACTTACTGGGGATTACTAATGTTGACCCACTCGTGTACAAACTCCCCTTCGAAAGATTCTTAAATCCTGAACGTCCGTCCTTACCCGATATCGACATGGACTTCGCGGACAATAGGCGTGCGGAGATGATCGAGTACACCAAACAAAAATACGGCAAAGACCGCGTGGCACAGATAGGAACTTTTGGAACCATGATGGCTAAGGGCTCTGTGCGCGACGTCGCTCGTGCGCTTGGTCACCCTTATGATGTCGGAGACAGAATTTCTTCTATGATTCCGCTCGGTTCGCAAGGTATGCCAATGACCATCGCGCATGCTTTCAAGCTCGTTCCAGAATTAAAACTCGCTTACGAAAAAGAAGAAGCAACTCGCGAAATTATTGACCTTGCAAAAAAAATGGAAGGCTGTGTAAGACATGTGTCAGTACACGCGGCCGGCATCGTAATCTCGCCGAAACCTCTGTACGAATTTACTCCGGTGCAGTATGACCCGAAGGGGGGCGATGTCATCACTCAATATGACATGTATCAAATCGAAGACGTGGGATTGCCGAAGTTCGACTTCTTGGGAATTAGAAACTTGTCCATCTTGGCAGATGCTGTTGCTAAAGTAAAATGGACTAAAAATGTGGAAGTGGATTTAGAAAACATAGATGTAGCCGACAAGAAAACTTTCGAGCTCCTTGCATCGGGTCAAACTGAGGGGTTATTTCAACTCAACGGTTCAGGGATGACAGCATATTTGAAACAACTCAAACCTACTTCGATTCATGACATAAATGCAATGGTGGCACTTTATCGTCCAGGCCCGATGCAATTCATCCCGATGTATATTGAACGTAAGCACAACAACAAGCTAGTGAAGTACCTCGACCCAGCACTAGAACCAATACTGAAACAAACTTATGGAGTTCTGGTCTATCAGGATGACTTGCTCTTGATTGCAATTCATATCGCTGGATATTCTTGGGGAGAAGCGGACAAATTCCGTAAAGCTGTCGGTAAAAAAATTCCCGAGGAAATGGCTAAACAAAAAGAACACTTTATCACTGGATGTGTTGAACATAGCAAGTGGCCACTCAAAAAAGCAGAGGAACTCTGGGCGTGGATCGAGCCTTTCGCGGCCTACGGATTCAATAAAGCGCATTCGGCATCTTATGGACGCGTGGCTTACCAGACAGCATATATGAAGGCGAACTTCCCTGTGGAATACATGACCGCAATACTCACCGCAGAATCCGGTGACGTAGAAAAAATTGCAGAAATCGTAGGTGAATGTAAGGTGATGGATATAAATGTATTGCCACCAAATATTAACGAAAGTTATAAAGACTTCACTTATATAAATGAAAATACAATCAGATTCGGGTTGCTTACTATAAAAAATTTCGGCTCTGACATTGGCGACGGGATAATTGCAGAAAGAAAAATTCGCGGACCATTCAAATCCATCTCTGACTTTCTAGATAGAGTCACACATAAAAATTTAAATAAGAAATCTATGGAAGCCCTAATCAAGTCCGGCTGTATGGACCAATGGGCGGACCGCGGAGTACTACTCGCCAATCTTGAGGGTATGCTCGCTTACAATAAAGAAGGCGGTAAACAAAACGCAAACCAAACCTCACTGTTTGGTGGATTGGTTGAGATAAAAATGCCTGAATTCAGATTACAGGGAGCAACTGAAGCAACAAAAAACGAAAAGTTAATTTGGGAAAAGGAACTACTAGGTCTATACATTTCTGGCCATCCGCTCGATCGTATCCGCGAGAAACTAGAAACTAGAGATGTGAATATTAAAAAAATAAAAGCGCCAATTCAAGACGGAGTCCTAAATCGCTTTAAGAACGACACGGCGGTAACTATTGCTGGAATCATAGAAAGTGTAAAAGAAATAATTACCAAGAAAAATGAAAAAATGGCATTCCTGAAAGTTGCCGACCTTTCGGGCTCTATCGAAGTCGTAGCCTTCCCCAGCATCTACAAAACTGCGGAAGCAATTCTAAAAGCCGAAAAATGCATCGCCTTCTCAGGCAAAATTTCCATCCGGAATGAGGAAAAAACTATTATCATTGAACAAGTAAAGGAGATATAATTTAGTTATACAAGCTCATTGCTTTATCTTTCCCTTCCGTGTAAATAGTCTCCACCGCTTCAGCTACTTTTTTAGAAATCTTTTTAAGTTCATCGAGTTCGTCTTTTTTGAATTCGCCCAAGAGGAATTTTAGCACTTTGTCCTCCGCTTTTGGTTTCTTGGTTTTGCCTGTCGGAGTTATCGGACAGATACCTATTCTGATTCTCAAAAATTCCTGGCTCTTTACATGTTTGATTATTGATTCTACTCCGTTGTGTCCCCCGCTGGAGCGATTGAAAGAAATTTTAATTTTACCCAACGGAATATCTATGTCGTCGTAGACCACAATAAGCTCGCTTAAATCCTTCTTGGTTTTAACCAGGGGCGAAACAGCGCGACCGGAATTGTTCATAAAAGTATCTGGTTTAAGAAATTTAATTTTTAGTTTGTCATCAATCTTTTTCTCTAAAGCGTCCACTATGATAAACCCAGCATTGTGCCGAGTTTTTTCATATTCAGTTCCTGGATTCCCTAATCCCACAACTAGTTTCATATCGATTTATTCTAACATAATGATTAAATTGCTTCCAATGTCCATCAGGCAACGATACTTGCTATTACGTCAAGTAACTTGTGTGCTACAATGTCACAATGGAAAATGAAAATAAAGTAATTGATACTGAATTTAAAAGCATTCCAGTAAAGCAGACTGCGAAGCAGTCATTTTGGGAACTAGTGCGTTTTGCTGTTATTGCAATATTGATAGTAATACCGATTCGTGTCTTTATTGCCCAGCCTTTCGTGGTTTCAGGTTCATCCATGTTCCCTACTTTTAAAAACTCTGACTATTTAATAATAGATGAGGCATCGTACCATTTAGGGGATCCAAAAAGATACGACGTTGCAGTTTTCAGATACCCTGGGGACACAACTAAATTTTATATAAAAAGAATCATTGGCCTCCCTGGGGAGACAGTAGATGTGAATGGCGCCTCTGTGACAATCACAAATAAGGACAACAAGGGAGGATTCAAAATTGCTCAGCCTTTTATTGGTAGCCAGTCGGATAAAACAACACATTTAGAGTTAAAAGCAGACGAATATTTCGTGATGGGAGACAACAGAGGCGCAAGCTCTGATTCCAGATACTGGGGGGCAGTTCCAAGAAAACTAATAATAGGTAGGGCTTTCCTTAGATTGTTGCCAGTAAAAAATCTAGAATACATGCCTGGTGCATACTTGCCAAAAGAATAGACTGTAGATTATTAGAATATAAAAAGTAGATTAACCAAATGAAAACTACAAGCAAAGATAAAAAAGTAAAACCAAAGGACCTAGCAACCCCAAGAGGAATGAGAGACATCATGAATGAGGATTACTACAATTTTCAAGGCTTCTTTGAAAAGGCACAAGAAGTAGCAGTTTACTATGGTTTTAAGCCAATAGACACTCCGATCATGGAATATGAAGAAGTTTTCTCTCGCGGAGTTGGCGGAGGGACTGACATAGTCGATAAAGAAATGTACGCACTTAAAACAAAAGGTGGCGACCATTTAGCACTTCGCCCTGAACACACCGCCCCACTAATGCGTGCATATATCGAACATGGAATGCAATCCATGCCTCAGCCAGTAATGTTTTATCAATACGGGCCTAACTTCAGGCACGACAAACCTCAGCGCGGACGCTACCGACAATTTTGGCAATTTGATCTAGACTCTCTAGGTAGCGACAAGAGTATTATGGACGCACTAGTGATAAAAGTTGGTATGAGTATCCTCGAGGAAGCAGGTGCAGAAAATCTCTCCATAGACATAAATTCAATTGGAGATAAAGAATGTCGCAACGGATACCTTAAAGAACTTACCAATTACTACAAAAAGAATCTTTCAAATCTCCCAGTTATTGATCGAGAAAGGTTAAAGACCAATCCACTACGGATTCTTGATTCCAAAGAAGAAAAAACCAAAGAAATAAACGAAGGAGCGCCAGATTCTATCAGCTTCCTGTGTCCGTCTTGCAAGAAACACTTTAAAGAAGTTCTGGAGTACTTAGAGGAAATGGGTATACAATACAATATCAACAAGAACCTAGTACGTGGACTTTCTTATTATACTCGCACTGTCTTTGAAATCATTGAACAGAAAACTACCGAAGACGGCTCTACTCTGTCTCTGGGTGGAGGCGGACGCTACGACTATCTAGCCAAACAAATCGGAGGTAAAAAAGATGTCCCAGCTGTTGGATTCTCAATTGGAGTGGACAGAGTTATTGAATCATCTTGGTACAAGAAACTTTCTCCACGAATAATAAAGAAACCAAAAATATACTTCATTCAATTGGGTGGAGAGGCGAAATTAAAAAGTCTCAATATTATTGAAATCCTCCGCAAAGCACATGTGCCGATAGCACAATCTTTGTCTAAAGATTCCTTGGGGTCTCAGTTGGCAATTGCAGAGAGACTGGCTATACCCTACGCCCTGATATTTGGAGTCAAGGAAGCCATCGACGACTCAGTAATAGTTAGAGACATGTCCAATCGCTCTCAAAACACTGTAAAAATAAGTAAACTGCTTGAATATTTAAAAGAACTTAAGTAGAGCCCCAATCATGAAGAAAATCCTTCAAAGGGAGGAACGTGTGCTGAGACAAGTGGCAGAAGAAATACCAGTCGAGCAGATTGCAACTCCAAAAATTAAAAAAGTTCTAAAGGAAATGTCAGATTCCCTTCAAAGCCAAGACGATGGTGTGGCAATTGCTGCTCCGCAGATTGGTCACTCTTTGCGTATCTTTACGGTATCTGGAAAAATATTTGAGGAAGGCTTCATGAAAGAAAGAGATAAAAAGATAGCACGGAGAAATGGCGAAGAAGTTACAGAAGAAGCAGATTTTACTAACCTTTCAAAAACTGTAAAGGTCAAAGATATAGTCTTTATAAATCCAGTCATATCTAAGCTTTCTAAAGAAAAGGTTTGGGTGCCAGAAGGATGCCTGTCGGTCAGATGGCTGTATGGTAAAACCCATCGATCTAAAAAAGCTACGGTGGAAGCCTACGACGAAAATGGTAAATACTTTAAAATGGGTGGCTCTGGGTTACTAGCTCAAATATTCCAGCATGAGACTGATCATCTAAATGGTATACTTTTTATTGACCATGCTAAAGAAGTAAAAGAAGAACTTCCCCCAGAGTAGTTTACAAATTTATAAAGTGAATACCAAAAACATTAATTTCATATTTTTCGGTACGCCGGATGTGGCTTCGCTTACGCTCGAGATTTTAAAAGAAGCAGGCTACATGCCTGGGCTTATTGTGACTTCTCCTGATAAACCACAAGGGCGGAAAATGCTTCTTACTCCACCTCCAGTAAAAGTATGGGCAGAAGAAAATAACATTCCCTACTTACAACCTGAAAAGTTAACCGAAGAAATCCTGGATAAAATTAAGTCCACTAAGAGCGACCTTGCGATAGTAGTTGCCTACGGCAAAATAATGCCCGAAACGATAATAAAAACACCTACACTGGGTTCTATTAACATCCACTATTCTTTACTTCCAAAGCATAGGGGCGCTTCCCCTGTTGAGTCTGCGATACTTGCCGGTGAAATGGTAACCGGGGTCAGCATACAGCAAATGGAATTTAAAATGGATTCAGGACCAATACTAGCAGAGCAAGTGGTTCCAATACTGCCGGACGAAAAAGCAGAAGCATTGAGAGCCAGGCTTATACAAACCGGAGGAGAGCTTTTAGTAAATGTAATTCCAGATCTCTTGGAAGGCAAAATTATACCGAAACACCAAAACGAATTAGAAGCAACTTTTTGTAAAAAAATAAAAAAAGAAGACGGGTTAGTAGATTTAGAAAACGAATCAGTAGAAGTTTTATACAACAAATTCCGCGCGTACCACAAATGGCCTAGAGTCTATTTTTTTAAGAATGGAAAAAGAATCATCATTACAGATGCGACCCTTGAGGACAGGAAATTTGTAATCAGAAAGGTATTACCTGAAGGTAAAAAGGAAATTACATACGAAGAATTTTTAAAACAAAGCTAGTATTTCGAAGTAAAAGGATTCCTCTTTGAAAGCCCTTTCATCATCTTTTTGACACTGCGGGCGCCACGAATAAACAGAGAGTGATTTCTTGTTTTAGTTTGAACTATTTTACGCTCAAGATCGTCTTTTATTGCGTCTATGGCTTTAAACACATCATCCAGCTCTTTTACGGCAAAGAATTTATTTCCCCCGAATGACAGATTGGCTTCAGCTTTAAATATTTCCCCTTTTTTGTGGTGATTGGTGGTCTTAATCAATTCTACATTCACTACTGCTTCTTCTTCACTCGATAAGGTATATTTCTCAAGATGAGTGATCTTTTTATGTAGATAGTCTTTGACTTCTTGAGTTAACTCAAGATTTTTACCTTGTAAATTTATTTGCATACTTATATTATACCATATTTAAGTCTAATATTTAGCGCCGTTTACAAGTGCCTTCAAGACAACATCTAGTTCCATAGTAGCCACACCAATTACCTTATCCCCGCCACCGTAGTAAATATAAATTAATCCATCACGGACCGTCATACCACAAGGAAATACTACATTGTTTACAATTCCAAATTTTTCATATGGTTCTACTGGTTCAAAGATGGGTTCTGAGGAGCGAGCTAGAACTATAGCGGGATCTTTCAAATCTAACAGTACCGCGCCAACTCTATAGGTGCTATGACTTTTCGAAACACCGTGATAGAGAAGTAGCCAGCCTTTTTTGGTTTTAACAGGAGGGCAAGCAATTCCTACCTTCAAACTGTCCCAAGTATTATGACGAGGTCCCATAATTCTGATGCACTTTTTTACCATAGCATGGTCAGCATCCAAAGTGGTCAAATAGTCTCCGCAAATTTCACTACTCACTCGATGAATAATAAAATACCCGTCTTTGAATTTTTCAGGAAGGAGGCACGCGTCTTTATCATCTAAGTCGCGCGGGGTAATCAAGAAGGGTTTCTCCCATTCCCAATTTTTCGCAAGAAAATTTTTCTCAGTAATCGAAGTAATGGCTACTCGAGGTGGACCAAAACAGTCAAAAGCTGTGTAGCACATATAAATATTCTTACCTATTTGTGTTAGTCTGGGATCTTCACAACCAGAATTACCATTCTCAATTTTTTTCATCTCGAAGTCTTCCCGTGGAACATATACTGGGAAAGATAGTCTTTCAGTGATATCAAAACCATTTAGAGAACTAGCATAACCGATTACAGAAGTATTGTCTGCTGACATTGCACGATAAAGAATATGGGTGGTACCACCAATATTTATTGCTGCAGGGTTGAAGGTGCATTGCGATTCCCATGAGTTTTCCTTTATGGGTGAAATTACTGGGTTACCAGCGAACCTTTTGAAGGTATAGCTCTCACGCGACTTCGGCATCATACTTTTTATTAGGTCAGATAGATTAACTCTAGCGGCACAAGATGTAGTGTCAGCGGCACCGTAATACACCGTGAGAGTGTCTCCGTCGATGAGTGCCCCCGTCGGGAAAACAATGTTTGAAATATATCCAGAAGTTTCATAATGTTCTTCTGGCACAAGTATTGGACCACGAGTGCGTCCGACTATCTTCATTGGATCTTTCAAATCAAGGAGTAAGGCCTCAATACCGAAAATAACTCCGAAGTTATCGGGATTCGGAAAATAGTTTTGAATGTGAGAATAAACCAAAAGCCATCCATCCTTCGTCTTTACAGGTGGAGCCCCTACCTCAACATGGTCGTATGGATTCCTCCTTGGATCAAAAACATGACTCCCCAGGTCTTCATTCCATTTTTCCCAGAAAATTGGTGACCACAGGTCTTCAATTTTATCCAAATAGGCATAGACCATCTTTGCAGGGGGTGAGTCAGTGTGAGCAGAAAAAACTACCACGATTTTGCCATTTATTCTCTCAGGGAAAAGAGTCATGGCTTTGGCATTAAAAGGTGTAACAAAATGTCTTTCATCAATCTTTTTCAAATCTTTGGAGACAGCAACCGCGACTTTGATCCCTTCCGGCCCAAAAGGATACTTAGAAAGCGCAGTATAGAAAATATAGAATTTTCCTTCAAAGAAAGTTACGCGCGGGTCCTCGCAACCGAACTGGTCCCATTCTTCCTCGGGATTTATGAAAATACTTCTATCCTTGAAATGCACGCCATCCTTGCTCTTGGCAATACCTATTACAGAGAGTTGGTGCGGAACATGAATTTTATCTTCTGCAGAAATTGCTCGATATAATCCATAAGTCGTCTTGCCTACTTTGATAGGACATAGGTTAAATGTAGCAAATTCTTCCCAGTAATGGTCTCGGTTTGGGATTAAAATTGGATTTTCTTCTACTCTTTTTGTAACGTACATAATTTTTTAATGTTATTCTTTTAAAGCTTTTCCTTGATGGGTGGAAGTTTTATTGTTTTGTTATTTTTTAATTTAATATTTTGATGCTTTTCTAAACTAGAGAGCAACTCTTCAAGTGGTATCGAGGCCACACAAGTCACAGTATCTGCACCACCGTAATAAACAAAGAGTCTAGCGTCTTTAATCACTGCTCCGCAGGAATATACGATTCCAGCCTTATGTCCTTCATTTTCATAATTTTCATCCGGGGAAAGTACAGGACCCGGTGACCTATAAAGAATCTTGGTCGGATCTTTTATATCTAAAATCATCGCAAAAAGTTTATATCTACTTCTATCGTGAGGTTCCGTAACATGATAAAGCACCAACCACCCAAGCCTAGTTCTAATTGGTACAGGACCCATGCTACGAATTCCAGTTTCATCAATAGCTCTTTCTCTGTCATGATGAGAGACACTTTCTATGAAGAAATTGCCGTCGAATACATCGAGCGTATCGAAATAATTCACTAATATTTTCGGCGCAATGCCGTGAATCAATGCAAATTTACCATTTATTTTTTCAGGGAAAAATCCCCAATTTTTATTCAGTACTCCTGGAGGAGAAATCAGAACCGGCTTCTCCCATAAACTCCATCTGTGTTTTTTGAAATTTTCCAGACTGATAGAAGTCATTGCTATTCTAACAGAACTCCAGCCATCAAAAGCAGTATAGAGCATATATAGCGTGTCCCCTATCAAAGTAATCTTGGGATCTTCGCACCCACCGCTCCATCCACCACCGGAGGTATAACTTATCTTTCGACCTATTTTTGAAGTAAGGAAGGGTCTTTTGTATGCATGATATGTTGGTCTTTCTTGGATATGGTACCCGTCATAGCTTGAAGCGTAACCGAGAACAGACACATCATCGTGCCCTATTGCTCTATAGAGGATATGAATCTTGCCGTTAGAAAAAAAAGCAGTCGGGTTCAATGTGGCTTTAGATTCCCAAGAATACAGTCTTGGTTTTATTATTGGATTTTGCAAGGATCTTTGTAATGTTGCCCTTGAAGATTCTTTCCCTAATGGGACTTTCCCAATCTTTTTACTTTTTTTAGTGACGACTTTTTTTACAACTTTGACAAGAACTTTTTTTGGTACCTTTTTATTTATTTTTATTTTTGTATTTTTAACCGGACCTTTTACCTTAGGCTTTGTTTTAGTCTTTGTGCTTTTTGCAATTTTCGAAACAACTTTTTTCTTTAATATTTTAACCATTTTGCTTTTTTGCTAGAGTTTTCTTTATCTGCTTTTTCTTATCTTTATTTACTTTTTCTATATAATCTCGAAGCAGCCAAGAAGAACTGTTACTTTTTCCATCATTGCCAACATTAAAAACTGTCTGTATCCCCAGCTTTTTGCAAACTTCAACTTCTGGAACATCATCCGCAAATCTGTCGCCTCCGTTTGCAAATATATTGGGCTTTAATTCTGCTAATTCATCACAAATACTATACTCTCGACTTGTACGATCAAACACCTTCTTAGATGCTTTGTGTTTACTCAAAACAACTCTATCAACAGAACGTAGCGACTCAATTATTTTCTTACGGCCTTCCTCTGGCATAAAAAGATGTCGTCCTTTTATACTAAACCAATTATCGTTATTTAAAATTACCACCAACTGATCCCCCAACTTCTTCGCTTCGTTAAACAGATGAATATGTCCAGTATGAATAGGATCAAACCCTCCAGAAACAGCAACAATCTTTTTGGGATTTTTGTTCTGCTTTTTAGTAACTTTCTTATTCAAAGTCATATTGCTATAATACTGCTATGAGTAAGTTTTTGCAATTCTTAGAGGGTACTTCTTTTTTTGTGTTCCTGTTGGGGATTTTTTACGTAGTAAGAAATATTGAAGCTATTTCTCTTTCGTACGAGATTCCTTTATCAATGCTGTGGGTACTTTGTATTATAGGAATTCTATATATTTTATATAGCTATTTGAACTTATATATGAAGGTCAGCAAGCTAGAGTACGAGTTTACTTCGATAGTAAATCATACCTTCCGGACCCCTCTTACCCGTATTATGTGGTTTGCAAAAGAATTAGAGCAAGATATGCCCAAGAAAGATAGACTTTTGTTCCTACAAAATATTTCCAACTCAACAAATAAAGTCCTTGAGATTGTTGATTTATTTATGGGAATCAAAAACATAAGCAACACTTCTTCTTATTTTTTTGAAGCGATTTCAATAAGAGACGTGGTAGAGAAAAGTATCTTGAAATACCGAGAAGAAATAGGCAAAAAGAATATCACCTTTCAAGCTTCAACTTTTAAAGACATTCCACTATTGACCCTTGATATAAAGAAAATATCTTTTGTTGTTGACGCTATAATTGAAAATGCTATTTTTTATTCCCCCAAAAACTCCAGAATATGGATAGAATGCATAGGATACAAGAAAAGCCTCACTTTAATAGTTAGTGACAGTGGTATGGGTCTTTCTTTTGTTGATAAGTTAAAAATATTTACTAGATTTTATCGAAATAAGCGTGCCGTATTAATGTACCCAGACGGAATGGGCTTGAAATTATATCTATCAAAACAAATAATAAAAAGACACAAGGGCTCGTTATATGCCAAGTCCGAGGGGGTAGACAAAGGAACAAAGTTTTTCATGGAGTTGCCATACAGTTAAGACATACTTAAAACAAAAAACTCCCGTTACACGGGAGTTTTTTGTTTGTGAGATTTTAGAATTTTATGTTAGTACACATTAACTTTACCGACAAGACTGCCTGAAGTTTCGTAAGTCAGACCAACAATCGGATGGGTGAATGTAAAAGTATATGTTCCTCCTACCGGAATAAGAGTAGTAAATAAGCCGCTTGCCATTCCTGTAGCCATAATCTTAACATCGGTGTTTGTTTTGTTCTCCCAAGTAACTTTTCCACCAACTACTAAATGAACATTTACTGGATCAAGGGCAGTAGTCATAATCTTAACAGTTACGCTTTGTTGTGGTGTTACTCCAGGAGGAACCGCGCCTCCTGTCGCTGATGTTACGGTCGTACCACCTCCGACTGGCAAAGCAGCAAAGACATTTACTCCACCGCTAAATATGTCGTTGGCGTTAAGGGTATTTTTTACTGTGTATTTAAACATACCCACAGCATTAAACACAGGAGACACAAAAGTCCCTCCAGGAGCAATCGCTACAGTAGTAGAAAATAAACCATTTTGAGACACAATCATACGAGGCTCACCTGTCGCATTCTCCCAAGTTACTGTTGCGTTTTGGGGTATGTTGGCGAGTAAAGGTTGAACGGAGCCATTTTTAATAACAATATTGGAGACTATATTTGCATTCGGTCCTCCGGGAGCTACAGTAGTTGTTCCAGCCCCCGCTCCACCTGCTGGTGCCAAAACTTTTACTTTTGCTTTAACCATTAATCCAGGAGTCTGAGCATTTTCGACTGAATATTCGAAAATTCCAGCGACAGGGAAAACATGAGTAAAAGTACCTCCTGGCGCAAGATTAGTGAGTGGGAAGAAATTATTGGTCTGTGGCACTAAATTAAACGCTGTAGTAGTACTATTGTTTCTCCACTTAACCTTTCCGTTTTGTCCTATAGTTGCAGTAAACGGAGCCACAATAGGTTTGCCCGGATTGGCAGCATTTTCTGTGATCATGACATTAGCGTTTGCTTGAGCCAATGATACTCCGCCTAATTGATTTCCAAAAGGAAAAACACCGCCATTCAAAAGCTGAGCCCAAGGTGAAACCACATTTATGTTTGCGTTAGGTACAAGCCAGGCAGGGCTGTTCATTAAACCGCCACCAAACCAAAACGGCAAACCTCCAGCAAACGTCAGCATGCCGAAAGTGGCACATATTGCAACGACTAGCACTAATAATTTCTTTGCTAATTTTTTCATAAAATTTTTCATCGAATTTACTTGTTAATAATTTTAAGATTTATAATGCATAAATTATACATTAAAATAAAAGGAGATGTAATCCCCGTCACTCGCGAGTGACGGGGTAAACCCACACCGAGTCTAATGCATTACCTTTTCTTTAATGGTTAGGACGATAGTCCCGAAAGCAGACATAATGACTAGCGCAATAGCAATACCCCCAAGGATAGGTATCAAGCAGAGTATCCCCAGCGCAAGTACACCAATAAGTGCTGTTTTCCAGGACAAATCTAAGCTCAAAGTAGAACCCTCAGTGTTGTCTCTACTTTTTTGGAACTTTTGCACCATTCCTCCGAGCAAGATACAAGACAGAATAACACTCATTAATATCGCGAGGACATACCAAACAAACAAAACTATACCAAGATACATACCGACCATAGTTACCATCAGTATTAAGGAAACTATGGGTATAAATACTAGAGACAGGAAGCCAACTCCAACTGTACGCCAGAATTTGTTAGAGAAAGAAAATTCATAAGAAGAAAGAATTGTTTGCACTCTCTTTTTGAAAAGCCACAAAATAACCGAAACCGCAACAAAGAGTGTCAGCAGATTCATTATAAGCTCTGCAATAAAACCGATAGCCTGACTTCCAGCTGATTCTGATTTTTTTTCTACTATCTTCCTTTCTATCGTTCCTACTTGTGCACCATCTTGGATAACGGGTTCATTTTTACCACTATAAACAATACTACCTAACACTTTACTTTCTGTACCGAAAGTTAATTTTTGATCAGCGTCTACTTCCAGATTACCATTAATAGTTCCGTTTATAAAAACCTCGTCAGCTAATACCTTCACATCACCAGCAATGGAGCCGTTAATATTCGTCATTTGACCTGCGAGCCACAAATCTCCGGCTACTGTCACGTTTTTATTTATTAAAATAGTTCCTCCTACCACCAAAAGGTCTCCGCCAACTGGCGCATTGACAGTAATATTGCCTCCTGCCATTCTAGCGTCTCCTAAAATAGGACTGGTGACAAATATGTTGCCAGCAATAGCAAGTAAATCTTGCTCTATCTCCCCTCCCACATTTATACTGCTACCAACTGAAAAAAGGTCCCCTAGGATATTTTTATTAACAACTATAGTTCCGCCCGCAATATACAGATTCTTATACTCTTCTTCTCCACTAACCACGACATTACCAGAATCCTCTACGCTTTTTGGTAAAAAAGTTGCCGCATTTATAAACGCAACTGGTAAAATTAGCGCACACATCAAAAGCCCGCTTAAAAACATTTTGTTTTTCATGCTACAAATTATAGTATTTTTTTATCCTTAATACTAGCTAACACTTCGTTCGCTTCTTTGTAACTAATTGGACAAGATATTATGTTTACCCCTTTGTTACTTAAGGCTTTTTGGAGGGTTGGCTGGAGTTCGTCAGCACTCTTTACTTCATACCCTGTGGCACCGAAGGACCGTGCCAATAACACGAAATCAGGATTACTGAAAGAAAGTCCATGCTCTGGAATATTCATCTCCGCAACATGCCAGCGAATCATACCGAAGCCATTATCGTTTAGTATTAAAATGGTGAGATCTATGCCGAGGCGCACTGCGGTTTCTAAATCTCCCAGGCACATCATTATTCCTCCATCTCCTGCCACTACCACAACTTTTTTTCCCGGGTAAAGCATCTTGGTTGCGATTCCCGAAGGTAAACCTGCTCCCATAGTCGCGAGCGCATTATCTAAAAGCACTCCATTTTGAACTCTAGAGTCATAGTTTCGCGCAATCCAAATTTTATACATACCGTTGTCGAGGGCTAGTATTCCATCGTCTGGCATGGCTTTTCTTAAATCCGCAACTACTCTTTCTGGACGCAAAGGAAAATCTTCCGCATTGCTCGAAGATTGTATGTCTTCTTTTAAAATGTCTCTGACTTTAAAGAAATAGTTGAAGTCCCAGTCTGGGGTGATTTTTACTTTTTCTCCAAAGACCCAGAGCGTGTGGGAAATGTCTCCAATGACTTCATGAGTGGGTATGTACACATTGTCGATTGATGCAGGATAGAAATTAATATGGATCACTTTACAAAATCTAGGAGTAAGCAGTATTGGCGGTTTCTCACTGGTGTCGTGACCTATCATAATTACAAGGTCTGCAACGCGGAGAGCTTGGTGGACATAATCCCCTTTCGATAGCGAAGTTGTGCCGATGTATAGCGGAGAAGTTTCATCTATTACCCCCTTGCCCATCTGAGTGCAGACAAAAGGAATACCGCTACGATCTATAAATATTTGAAGTTGTTTACGAATTAACTTTCTGTTTCCTCCCGAAGCCACAACAATGATTGGTTTTTTTGATTTTTCAATTTCATTCAATGCAATGGTTATAGATTTATCATCTGCGACTGGACGACGTATTTTGTAAGGCTCTACGGGTTGACCTTCACACATTTCTTCGGCAATATCTTCTGGCAATTCTAGGTGCACGGCCCCTGGGCGTTCAGATTCGGCGATACTTATGGCACTGCGAACCATTGCAGGTACTCGATCCGATGAGACAATAGTTTCAGAATATTTAGTCACAGGACGCATCATAGCAACAACATCAATAATTTGAAACTTACCTTGCTTCGTTTTCTTAATCGGCTTTTGACCCGTAATGACCAAAAGTGGCATTCCTCCAAGCTGAGCGTAGGCAACCCCGGTCATGAGATTCGTGGCTCCAGGACCAAGAGTAGAAAGAGCAACACCAACCTTACCAGTGAGTCGGCCTATAGTTGCCGCCATAAATACCGCAGCCTGTTCATGCCTTGTGGGAATAAAAGTTATCGTGGACTTCCTTACTGCTTCTAGAAACATTAAATTCTCTTCTCCTGCCACACCGAAAATATACTTAACCCCCTCAGCCTCCAAGCATTCGACAAAAACCTCCCCGACATTTTTATTTTCTTTATTATTCATTATCTTTTTCCACCTGCTTCTTTCCTTTTCTAGCTTTCGCACCATCTCGCATGCTAGCAGCCGCAGAATTTATCCGATCGGTGGCAATAACTGTAATGGAGCTAAGAGTAATACCTACTCCAATCAAAACATAAACTGCAGTCACAATTCTAGAAAAGTCAGTAGTTGGATGCAAGTCACCATAACCAACTGTCATTAAAGTTACAACTGAGAAATAAAAACTTTCTGCAAAATGCCAGCCTTCTAAGAAATGGAAAAGTACCGTACCTAGGGCTATAAATGAAGCAATAGAAACCAAAGCCACAAATATATGATATTGGTCATGCTTCCGCTGTAACTTAATGTAGCTTGTACTGTCGTCTATGTTTGATTTCATTGGATTTTAGTATAACAAAAAAGTTGAAGTTTTAAAACTCGGCCAAAATAAAATGAAATTCTAGTAATAAAGATTATTATCAAAATAAATCTCTTAATTTTTGCTAAATTTGATAATCCAGCTATACTATGTGTACAAATTTAAAGCATAATGGAACAAACAGAAGAAATAAAAGACCTCGGGTTTGGTAGTGTTCTACGATACACCAAAAAGAATTACCTAAAGTGGAGTATTTTTATTATCGTCTTAAATATAATTGGCGTCCTTGTAGTCTTACAATCCAAGTTCTTTCCCATACTACAGCTATTAATAGCAATTGATTTTGTATTTTTAGCTGTTGTGTCGATGATCATGAAGAAGGTCTCCATGAAGCAATTCGCCTTGGCAAATGGCTATACCTATGAGGACAAAGGGAATTTAGAAACTCTGCCCGCACTCTATCTAAAAATAGGCCATAGTAGAGACATGAATCATGTGATAAGCGGAGTTTACAGAGATTGTCCGATGAAGCTTTTCGAATTCAACTGCACGATAGGCTATGGTAAACAAAGAAGACATATTCACTTTACTACTTTTGAAATTGAATACAAAACAAAGCTCCGAAGCATTTTCTTGCGTTCAAAGAAAGACAAGTGGGCTATCACCAACTTGTTTGAAGGCATGGGAGATGACATGAAATTTGGTAAAGTATTAAAACTCGAAGGAGATTTTAATCACTACTTCACTCTCTATGTGCCAAATGAAGATTATGAAATCGAAGCCTTGCAAATATTTACTCCAGAAATAATGGTTAAACTTATGGATACTGCTGATGGATTCAGTTTTGAATTCATTGATAATAAACTTTTTATCTACAATAGAAACGTTATTAACGAAAAAGGAAGCTTAAATAAACTTTTTGCTTTCGCGAAGACTCTCATTGAAGACCTTGCGCCGAGACTAGAGAGACTAAAGTGAGTATACTTGAAACGGTTATTGATTCTGAGCTAGGGTCGAGTTAACAGAATTTAATTTTCTAAAAGTCACATAAGACGTTACAACCAACACCAAGGCTACTACTGCCGGGAAATATGTTTGAGGACGATCCGCTACAATCAGATGTGAAGCTAAGGCTCCAGTGAAATCGATCATAAATCCTGCGTAGGCCCATTCCTTCAGAAACGTGACCTTTGTCTGCCAAATACCTATAACTCCCAAAACTTTTGCCACACCTAGAATGGTAAGCAGATACATTGGGTAACCCAAATGAGCAAAAAGGTCTCGCGCTGACTGCGCCATAGTTAATTCCACATATGCACTCATAAGCATCATTAGAGATAAAATAATAGTCGAAATATAATAAATTATTTTTATTTTTTTCATACAGTCATTATCCCAAACCGACACAAGAAAGCAAGAAAACACCCAGACAGGAGGGGTGTTTTCTTTGACTAGGTTCAAATGTTATTCTTCTTTTTTAAAACTTAAAAACCAGTCTCACAAAAAGCATTGATCACGCCCCTAGTATTAGGCCCTACGATACCATCTGCACTTAGGTTGCTGTTTGTTTGAAAGCTCACAGTTGCTCTTTTGGTCTTCGTGCCGAAGATACCGTCGGCTGTACCTAGAGAGATTGAACGATTGATCAAGAACTTTTGCAAGATTTTAACCTGTGTAATTCCATTCCTGTTGTCTCTAGAACCGTAACGGAGGGTCTGAGTAAGTAGCAATGCACAAGAGTTTGAAGGAGTCGGAGTAGGAGCCGGGATATAAGAGCTAGGGGATGGCAAGTTCGGTGCAGCAAAGACTACGCTTGGAACAGATGAAGCTCCACTGCTTGGTGGCAACGGGACAGCCGCAGCATTAGCTACTTCTATATTTGAAGAAGAGGCAGTGCCGATGTTACCAAGACCGTCTGTTTGAGAGACCGTGATGCTACCTGTAGCTACATTACTCATCGTTGCAGAAACAGAATACGCACTGCTCGAGCAAATAGTAGTCTGATTGCTAAAGAAACTACTGCTAACAGTAACCGTCAGACCACTTTCACAGCTACCAGATAGAGTGACTGTATTCCCGGGATTAAAAATAACTATATTTGGATTCAGATAAATACTTAAAACTGGAGCTGCGGTATCTATCACTAATGCCTTGTTTGCGCCGAGTGAACCTGTAGCTCCTGGAGTAGGTAAAGTCAAGAGAGCTGCGTTGCTAAGATTGTCAGAAATGGTGCCACTGTTTAATGCTAAAGCAGTGGTACTCGCATAATCCAAATCACTATTGTTCTGTCCTGCCGCAACTGTGTAAGTGAAAGTAAGCGTAGTGGTTCCAGATCCAGATGCGTAATTTACTACTGCATCAGTTGTTCCTGTTTCAAGAGTAAGTTGTGGAGTACCTGTTACAGTGACAATTCCATTGAAAACTACTTGTACAGAAACTATCCCTCCTGCTGCATATGACCCGTTCGAAGTAGAAGAAGTTACATTAGAAACTGCCGCTGGTCGTAGAGATGACATTTTCACTATAAAGTTATCATTAGAACCAGAAAGAGCGGTCTGTGCTCCCCCTGATACGCCAGCTAAATCTGTTGAAGTTGTCCTACCTCGAAGATATATATTCCCCGACGAATCAATAGCGAATCCTGCTCTAGTTTCACTGCCTGTGCCACCAATGAATGTGGACTCATGCAAGGTAGTCAAAGTACTGTCAAAATGAGAAACTAAAATATCATTAGAACCATAATTTGTAGTTCTAAAACCACTGGATGACCCTTGGGCTGTAGTCGATCCAGAGTCGCCAGCAATATACAAATCTCCAGTTGCAGATATAGCCAGTCCAGGTTGACTATCATTTAGCGTGCCACCTGCATAGGTCGACTGAGTAATACTTGTAAGGTCAGAATTAAGTAAAGTAATAAATTGGTCATTATCACCTTGAATAGTTGCTACAGCTCCTCCTGTTTTTCCTAATATGTCTGCAGAGTTCGTATAAGCAGAAACATAAACTTGACCTGAGGAATTTGTAACCACGCTAGGATAGTCCTCATAACCAGTTCCTCCAATATACGTAGACTGCAAGATAGAAGTAAGCCCAGTATTTAATTTCGCAACAATAATATCTCCGCTACCGCCCATGAAGGTAGCTTGAGCACCACCGGTAGTTCCTGGAAATGTAGCACTTGAATATATAGTTCCTACAAGATAAACACTACCAGTAGAACTGACAGTCATGCGTGCAGTGTCTTCACTACTCGTACCACCTACATAGGTAGATTGGTTAAGAGTGGTCAGAGTTTGAGCTAAGCTACTTATAACAAAATCACTTCCTCCGGCGTTTGCTGACTGAGCACCACCAGCAACTCCTGGGAAATTTGTAGATGTGGAATCCCCTGCTATAAATATATTTGACCCATATAAAGCTATTCCTATACCATAAAATGATTCCGATCCTGTACCTCCAAGGTAAGTGGATTGAGTCAAGCTAGTAAGGGTAGAAGGAAGAAGACTTATTACATAATCCTGTCCAGTACTTTTTACCGCTTGGTAACCACCAGCTGTTCCAGGATAATCAGTAGAACTAGTTGTTCCTGCAACAAAGACTGCGTTATCACTCTGACGCACAACTATTTGAGGCCGATATTCAGTTCCAGTACCTCCTAAGTAAGTGGATTGTTCTAGGGTAGTTAAATCAGAAGAAAGCCTACTAACAACGATGTCAGTCGCTGTACTCAAAGCACTTTGATATCCACCGGTCCTTCCAGGATAATCTGTAGAAGAAGTTTCGCTCACGATAAATACATCACCGTCAGAGCCAATAGCTAAATCACTCCAATCGAAAGAACCATCAGCACCTGTGCCACCTAGATACGTCGCTTGCAAAATCGGGTCAATGATCAGAGGATATTTTTTATTATATGCACCCACCTCAAATCCATAAGTGGTAGAGTTATAAATCTTATATGAAACGGAAACTGGTACTGTAGCATTATTTATATTTTGAAATGCAATAGGTTTCGACATCGTCAAATCCCCATGGCCTGTAGCGAGGACTAACTCCCCTGCTTGGTTAACGGAAATCTTCGGAATGTCAGAAAAAGATAACTTTATATCGCTTGTCTTACCTTTTGGAAAAACAGTAAAGATCTTCTCTACTTTGTTGTTTGTCGCGTTCAGGGATAGTTCAATGTTTTTCCATGGATACCCGAACGACACAGAACTAGCTGCAGAAATAGTACTTTTCCATTTTGACTGGTCGCTACCTAGGAAAGAAGATACGTTGGTACTGCTAGCTGAAACAGGCACCGGAGAGAGTTTTTTCTTGGTGACTATATTTTCAGAAAAACCATAGGTGAAGCCATCTCCTTTTACATTATAAGTAAGTCCATTGTTGGTGACGAAGGCTGCACCAGTATAGATCTCTGCAATAAATTTAACTTCCTTGTCTGCCTGCCCGACATTTTGAACGAATGGCACAGAGAAATTCTGTAGCTGCATTTGCTGTTCTCCATTAGGGGGAAGAGTTGCGACCGGGGAAACAGAGATTGCGAAAACAGGCGTACTAAAACAAACGGACGCGATTATAACTAAAGATAGTAATTTTTTATTCATACGTATTTTATATTTCTCCTTACCTATTAATAATATTAATGTGTTCTTACTTAAAGTATACCACATTTCAAAGATGATGCCGCTTTAAACTCATAAGTTTTACAAATAAAATAAAAATTCCCTAACAATTAGGGAATTTTTATTTTGTCTATTCTATTTCTTATTATGCTTTGGTCGAGCGAGCTTCTTTGCCATCATCACCTTCTTGATTGCAGTTCGCTTCTTTGTCTTATGAGACCTTCGTGAAGGTTCCTTTGGACTCAATGTTGTTCCTCTTTTTGCCATAAATATGTTCTTGAATTATTAAATTGATAAGATAGTCTTATTATACGTTATATAGGGAATATGTACAATTTCATTTGAAATAATACCCCTTGTACTTCGTCATGAATGGTATGAAAGCAATACAAAACAAATGGAATGGCTTAGCTTTTACTCCGTTAGACGCTGATAAAGCAAGAAGTAAAGCTAGAAAGTACGTAGGCTACTTTAAACAAAATCCCCAAAACACAAGGAAACTGATACTTAAGTTTATGCTCTGTGTAGCTATTATAGACGGTCTTTTACTCCTAAACTTTTCCAGAAAACTGTTAACTCCACAAACACAAGCAGAGAGCTCTTCGGCAAACCTCTATTACCTATCGCATTTGGAGGAAAAAGGATCCATCCTTCCAGCTCCAAAGGAGTTAGGTATTCAAACTAACAACTTGCTAACAATACTTGGCAAAGAAGCCTTCGCACCGACATTGGGCAGTACGATTGAAAATGAGAAACTTTCCGTGCCCGGTAACATGATAATTCTGGATGACAACGGTATAAAGAATAATATTTCGGTCTTTGAGTATGCAGATGTATCAACTGCGCAAAAAGAAGCAAATGACTATGCGAACCTCTATAACGCAAATCCAGAGAAATATTTATGGAAGTCATCAACTTACGTATATTCAAAAGACACTTTGGTGATTTTGTATTTAGGTACAAATGAAAATATCATAGGGTCTCTCAATCTCTTTGCTGGTGATTCCCTTGTGAAATAAATTTGGCAAGGAGAACTTAGCTAAGCTTCATTATCTTTTCTGCTACCTCCCTACCGTCTCCAATGTCTGTATGAAATGAAATAGCGTTGTTATTCTTTTCGTTATTATATGTATCAAAAAGCTCCTTAAATCTTTCTGGAGAAATATTTGCTATCTTTGTATCTGTATTTGCCAAATTTTTTGCTACTCTAGCTTTATATCTATCTAAGAGTACATCCCACTCTGTTTCTAAATTTACTTCCAAGACTTTGTACTCGTGTTCCTTTGCAAGATTTATTATCTTATCTTTAGTTATTTTATATAAAGCAGTGTCGCAAATCACATCATATTTCATTTTGAATACTGCCTCTGCCACAGCCAAAACTACATGATACACATCGTCATGGAACTTACCGAATTCGTATTGGGAAAAAGAACGCTTGAGAGCGTCATATGACAGGTAGAATAAATGTTCTTCTTTCTTCATTATGTGTTTTATTATTGTGCTTTTCCCTGAACAAGGGCTACCATTTAAAATGATTAGTTTCATTTGTGCATTATATT
The DNA here is from genome assembly GCA_030855725.1 of bacterium. Classification (GTDB taxonomy): domain Bacteria; phylum Patescibacteriota; class Minisyncoccia; order Phycocordibacterales; family UBA9973; genus UBA9973. The sequence continues at coordinate 56,410 of JALYQS010000014.1, forward strand.
GTGTCTCTATACATTTAGCAATTCTTTGTTTTAGTATGCTAATATTATGTTTATATGCAAGAAAATGAGTATAAAAAAGAGAACTTGGCTTACCTTGATAGAATTGCACTACTTGTAACCAATGCAGTGGGTACTGTGTGGTGTGCGATAATATTCGCCATTATTGCGCTGATGAGCCTTCAGCAAGAAATGAGTGGCGGTAATTCAGCTCTCCTCACTTGGTTCACTCAAACTTTTTTACAATTAGTATTGATGTCTGTAATACTTATCGGTCAAAACATTCAAACCAAAGTCTCGGAACAAAAAGGACAAAGGGACCTTGAAACCGACCTAGCTATCAAGCAGGAGCTAGAAGCTCTTATACAACGCATTAATATAATAGAAGCCGACGAGGAAGGCAAACTAGACAAAATCCTAGGACTATTGGAAGATAAAACTACACTAAATTCAGCCCAAAAACAGCATATTTCCTGAGTCTTACTTTTTTGTAGTATTTTTGCTTTAGATTCGTCTATAATGATATTATAGGGTTAAAGTCGAATTTATCCTTGTCATTATTATTAATTATTAGATAAATAGATAAAATTATGAAAAACAAATCATTAATCGCAGTCGTTCTTGTTCTTGGACTTCTAGTGGCAGCAGCGCCAGCAAAAGTTCAGGCACAAAATTCAAATAGTGCTGTAGTCGAGTTTAATTCAAACCTCCAAATTGGCTCTCGAGGAGCTTTAGTCGAGTTCTTGCAAGCACTTTTAGCTTCTGACCCTACACTAGGATATACAGGAGGCGTCACGAGTTATTTCGGCCCTCAGACCGCGAAGGCAGTACAGAAACTTCAGGCAAATAATGGGTTATCTAAGGTTGGCAAAGTCGGCCCGCAAACTCGTGCCCTTTTAAATAAAAAATTAGCAACAGCACCAGTTACTGTCGAAGTGAATGCTCAAGGCGTTGAATGCGTGAAGGTCCCACCAGGACACTTGATAGCGCCAGGCTTAAAGAAAAAACAAGGTTATGTAGCTCCAACTGTCCCATCTTGTCAGACACTCCCTCCGGGAATAATGAAAAAGTTAGGCTTGGGTGGTGGAAATAATGGTGGAGGCAACAACGACACGACAGCTCCAGTCATCTCTAACTTAGCAGTTGGAGGAATCTCAACAACTTCAACGTTGGTTAATTTTAATACCAACGAAAATGCAGTATACGAAGTTTCTTATGGTCCGACCACTGCATACGGCACAACTTCAACAAAGACTACAGTTTTTGGTATGAATCATTCGAAACTTATAACCGGTCTTACCGTTAACACTTTGTATCACTACCAAGTAAAAGCGTTTGACCAAGCTGGCAATAGTGTTGTTTCAGCTGACGGTACATTTACTACCCTTGCGACAGATGCAATTGCACCAGTTGTTAGTGCCGTAACTATTACTGGAATAAACCACAACTCTGTAGTGATTAACTGGACTACCAACGAAGCTTCAAATAGCGAAGTTAACTATGGCGCAACTGTAGCCTACGGAAGCTCTGCAACTGTTGACGCAGGCTTAGTAGTTAATCACTCACGAACTCTCTCTGGTCTTTCTGCAAATACTCTTTACCACTTTCAAGTTGTTTCCAAAGACGCTTCTAACAACTCAGGCATGAGTGCAGATATGACTTTCACTACCTTAGTTGCACCGGACGTTATTGCACCGCTTATAAGTGGCGCTGTTGTTAACAGCATTACCGCAACAGGCGGAACTGTGCAATTCACAACCAACGAGTCTGCAACTGCAAAAGTTTACTACAGTCTTGTGAGCCCAGTAAACAAAGCAACTGCCCTATCTGTATCAGGTACAGCGAATACAACTCACAGCTTGAACCTCACTGGTTTAACTGCGAATATTCCTTACTACTACCTGATCGAAGTTACTGATACTGCAGCAAATGTAATCACAAACACTCAAGCAAGCTTTAGTACACTAGCGGTTTAAACCAAAGCACTTAAACACAAAAAACCACTACAGAAATGTAGTGGTTTTTTTGTTAGTAGTTGCCAAGAAAAATTAAGGGACACGCACCGCGGTGACCACTAACCGTTTATCGTGGGTTTTAATATCTTTTTGAAATGTACCAGTACAAGTGATGAGTTTTAAGAACTTACCGCCGGTTTGATTAAAAACTTCTCCTGTATCTTTTTCGTCATAAGCATAAGTATCCATTCCAGTAACCACAAAACGCACTATCTTGCCATCGACAGTATCTACATATATATCATCTCCTAATTTTAAATCTTTTAAATCACTAAAAACCGCAGGCAATGCGAGACCATTGTTCACGTGACCCGCGACAACCGCGCTTCCTTCGTTTCCTGGAACTACACCATATTTATACCACCCAACATCGCTAAAATTATTAGGTGTCGCCATGTTCCCTTTTTTAGTAATCCCGACATCTTGAACATTTGCATCAACCTTAATCGAAGGTATCCGGAGTTGTGTTGGAAACGCAATAGCAGCATTCTGAGTTTCGGTCGGTAGCGTAGGCACAAGCGTTAAATTAGATTCTAAGGAAACAGTAAGTTCGTCTGTAGGTGCATAATATAATGCACGATACAAGAACCCGCCTAAAGCAATAATGCTGACAATCATAACTATAAGTAAAATTTTATTTAAATTCTTGTTCATATTTTAATAATACTACGCTATGCCAAAAACGGACGCCAGCGCATCCGTTTTTGGTCTCTAGTTTATTTGCACTCATTAGTTTAGTCTCTGTAGAAACCACGGAGAAGGTATGAACCGCTCACCGCTATAAGCGATGCAGAAAGAAGAATAGCTATCGCTAGTGGAATATTCCCCTCAGAGCCTGTTGTAGGCAGACCAGGACTACTGCCATCCACTCCAGCAACAGAACCTGGTGCAGGAGTTGCTACGCTTGTTCCATTACATGGAACACCATTAACTGTACTGTAGCCAAACATAGATGAACATCCATTTGGCAATGTCCCTGAAGCGACGCTTGCTGTCGCTGTGCCATTACAGGCAACTCCGTTAACTGTACTGTAACCATTAATCGAAGAACAACCTGCGAGATAATTAAGCGCTACCGAAGTACCAGAACAAGGTACATTGGGAGATGTAGTGCTGTAACCAAGTGCAGTAGTACAGCCTGGCACACTCATAACTGCTGTTGCTGTGCCGTTACAGGCAACTCCATTACTAACACTGTATCCGAGTCCAGAAGTACACCCTGCTGGAAATGTCGTAGAAACGCTTTGAGCACTAACATTGCTTATGAAAGCAAAGCTGAACACAAAAGCAATTGCCAAAAACGAAAGTAAAATTTTATTTTTCATAAATGATTTAAATTAACTTAATAAATTAAATAATAAAAAAAGTAAACGACCTTTTAGCGACAACATCCATGACAAGACACCGTCTATTTAAAATGACGTTTACTCATTAGACTTATTACACTAACTATTTTAACCTTGGTTTTTCAACCACTCTATCATCTTCATAAAATCACTAGGGCCTGCATCTCCTGTAGCCGGTAAACCTGTCGCGCTTTGGAAAGCAGTGACAAGCTTTTTCATACCCTCGCCATAAGAATTATCCAACTTGTTGGTTGTTCCGTTATAAATATTTAAAAAGTTTTGCACTGTACCCACGCGAGTTCCCCGAGACTTTAATTTCATATTAATATTATCGTCAATCAATCCCTGCAACTCACCAATCAGAACTTGATGTTTTAAGTTAGCTTCAGGAACAGGGTTTGTGTTTTCTCCAGTGGCTTCAGACACAGAGTCTAATGGTACCATTGGTTCCGATAAATTATTTTCTTTTACTATTTTTTGTTCCTTTTGTTTCTTAGAATACTCACTACCCGAGTCTATTGTAGAAAAAGCCCAGTAACCCAAAGAACCTACTATTAGTATAGCAACAGCGACGAGCAGTGTTGTCTTAAAATTCTCCATATGGATATTTTACCATAGATTACTGCCAAAATGCCAAATAAAAAAGTTGTGACTTACTTAATAAAATCTTAACAAAAATACTTTAAGATAAGTATAGTTGAATTTATTATTTAAATATAAATATCAAAAAAAATTATGACTATATCACAAAAAAATGAATTAAGTAACTTTTTAAACGTAGCACACGAGGAATATTACCAACAACTAATGGCTAGGGCATTTTTCAAAGTAAACAACCGTGAACTCAGCGAGGACCTGGTTCAAGATACATTCCTTAAAACATGGAACTACCTTGTAAAAGGAGGGAAAATAGAGATGATGAGAGCGTTTCTTTATCACCTTCTTAATAATCTAATTATCGACGCTTACAGAAAACGCAAAGCGTTATCGCTCGATAGTCTCAAAGAGCAAGGTTTCGAAGTTAGTGTTGATGATAGGGAAAATTTATTCTCATTCTTGGATGGGAAAGAAGCTCTTTTGCTAATCGAGCGTCTCCCAGAGAATTACCGCCAAATAATGCACTTGAGATATATCGAAGATGCCCCCCTTATGGAAATATCTGAAATAACTGGAAAGTCCCCCAACTGTGTATCTGTACAAATACACCGAGGGCTTAAGCTAATCCAAAAGATGTATAAAAACTAGTATTAAATCTGGAACGGGAAATAACATCAAAAAACATTCCTCTGCTTGTAAGCAGAGGAATGTTTTTTGATGTGCTAATTTTCTGAGTTGAGATTTAGAGATCCGAGTAACTACTAAGTTAATACATATCTTGAGGGCTAAACAGGGCTTTAGCTACTCAAAAGTATTTATAAAATAACAATATTTAGTTATTTGAGTTGGAGCGAAAAATAACACCTCCCCTACTTGCGACTAGAGCAGTACCGCTCGAATCAATAGAACTTTCAGGGTATGTCAGAGAATCGCTAGCTACTTCAACTGCTATTACACTAGGGTTCAGGCTGTTCTTGCTGTTAACCTTTTCTAGCGGGAACAGAGCATGTGTTAAATATAAAATATACAGCAATAAAATACCTACTGCGACTCGCGCAAGTAACATGAAGTTTTCTGATATCAGTTTGCTTTTAATACTTTTAATACTTTTCATACTTTTCATACTTTTCATACTTTTCATACTTAAAGTATACAAACTAATTATTAAAAAAATATTAAGTATGTTTCTTAATAAGAGCTAGCAAGTCTTTTATGCTAAATGGCTTATAGATAAAAGCATCTGCTCCGCATTGCATAGCTATTTTCTTCGTATCTTTATTGGCTGACACTATGATAATAGGTATTTTTTTAGTTAGCTTCCTTTTTTTTAAACCCGCACAAACATCTCCGCCATTTATGCCGGAGAGCCATATATCAAGAAGTATGATGTCCGGAAGCCCCTCCACCATAGTTTCCAGTACTTTGCCATTCAACGATGTTTCTACTTCATAGCCTTCGTCCTGTAGCATTATTTGAAATGAATCTAAAATAGCTTCATCATCATCTACCACAAATATCTTCTTTTTATTTATTTTCGTTTCTTTTCTTTGTCTTATTTTTGTTTTCATTTTAGTTTTCTTGTGTGCTTTGATTGAGAGGCAAAGAAAAGAAAAAAGTCGATCCTTTCTCTTTTTTACTTTCAACCCAGATCTTACCATGGTGTCGCTTGATGATCTCAGCTGATATATATAGTCCTAAACCCAAGCCCGCATAAGTACCCTCATCCACTCCGCCTACTCTGTAAAATCGCTCGAAAACTTTACCATGGTCCTCTTTCAATAACCCAATGCCGAAATCTTGGACGGATAAAATGATATTGTCTTTAGAAACAATAGTTTTGATAATAATTTTTTCTTTATTTTTTTCTTGTTTATTGGATTTCGGCTTATCATCCACATGAGCGGTATATTTAATAGCATTGGTAATAAAGTTTATGATGACTTGCCCAAGGCGTTCACGGTCGCCAAAAACAGTTTGCGCGGATTGTAATTTTATTTGAATAGTGTGCGTATCAGTTATGTTCTGTATTTCTTCTGCAACATCTCTGACAAATTTATTGAAATCAAAAAGCTCTTTGTGATACACGAGTTTCCCGTTTTCGAATTTCGTCACATCTAGCAAGTCCTCGATGAGATTAGTTATTTTATCTATCTGTGTATTCATCTTGCTGACTAATTCTGCAGACTGCGTGTCCCCCACTTTTTTGAACCTCCGGTGCAATATTTCAGTGTAGGCTTTGACGCTCGTAATAGGTGTTTTGAGCTCATGGCTCGCTACTCCGATAAACTCATCTTTGGAGCGGAGCGCTTCTTCTAATTTCCTGCTATTTGTAACTTGCTCCTCCATGGTGACTAGAAGTTTATTTTCTATTTTTTTACGTTCGGTAATGTCCCGAATGTTCGACTGGATGACAGTGTGGCCATTTTCCCTGTATACGTTACTCACGAACTCTACATTTACTAATTTCCCGGTTCGGGTTTGAAGCGGCAAGTCTTCGTAACGGATGAATTTATTTTTCTGGAGCTCTTTAACAGCTTCCTGGTTTGCTTTCTTGTCTTTGAAAAATCCAAGTTCCCATAGCTCTTTATCGAGCAGTTCTTCTCGAGAAAATCCTAAAATCGTGCATATGAAAGGATTAGCGTCTGTTATACGAGCTGTATTTACATCGAGTATTAATATGCCGTCCTTAGCGGTTTCAAAAAGCCTTCGATACCGAATCTCGGAAATGGTCAGATTATCTTTCACCTGTTTACTCAGAGTTATATCTTCGATAGCTAAAAGAATGAGTGACTCTTTATTTATCCTCTGAGAGAGCTTGCGAGCATTCAAAAGCAGATTTCTTTCTCCTATTCCGGGCAACATATAATTTACCTCAAAGTTTTCAAACTGCTTGTCTAGCGGAAGAATTTCTTCAAGCAGTCTTCGTAATCCCGGAATATTCCATGAACCTTCGTTTAGTTCATAGAAAAGGGATCCCTCTGTTTGTTCTTTAGATAGACCAAACATTTTATAAAAGGAAGAGTTCGTGCTTTTTATCCGCAAGTCACTACAGAGAATTAAAATCGGTTCGCGTACCGTAGCAATGACCGACTCCGCATAATCAATAGAGTCTGCAAGCTCGATGTTGCGGGTTTGTAGCTCATGGTTTAAGGTGGTAAGTTCTTCGTTGGTGGATTGGAGTTCTTCCTTGGCTGTTTGGATTTCCTCATTAGTGGACTGCAACTCCTCATTGCTAGATTGTATTTCTTCATTGGAAGCTTTTAATTCTTCGTTGGTAGCTTCCCGCTCTTCTGTTGCCATCTGTAAATACTCTTTTGTTGTCTCGAGCTCTTGTCTTACTTGCGCAAGTTCCCGCATTAAGGGCTCGTGGTTTTCTAATCCATTCTTGCTAGCTTTTTTGCTTATTTTTTCACTTGTTTTTGAATTTGTCGGCTGAGCACTTTCATCACCCAACATAGCGGTCTTAAATAAAACCAGAAAATAACGTTCCTTGGTGTTGGAAACTTTTACCGGGATAATCTCGATGTTTACTGTTTGTGTCCTGCCTTTATCTACTATCACTATTTCCTGTCGGGTAGTTACTCCCCCCATTTTTTTCGCTTTGGCAATAGTGCTTTGAAGGGGAAACTTCAAGCCTTCCTTTGCCATTTTCAAAAGATTGAAAGTCGCAGCACCTGAGGCCGGCTGCAGGAATAGCTCGGTCTGTCCGCGAAACTGCAAAATTTCCATATCTTCGTTCACAAGCACACTCGCAGGAACAAAGCTTGCAAGTAAGAGGCGGTCAGAAATCGTGTGTATATCAAAAGTTGCTTCGCGGGTTAGCTTGTTTGCCCTCGCCCTGTCCATAACGGTAGGAGTATTCCCGACTTGCTCAAAGTTTGGACTAATAAACTGAAAATTCATTTTCCGGGAAGTCGCTTTTTTTGCGTATATTTTATGCTTGTTGTCGAGCGGAGAAAAAAGATGAGTAAAGCGTCCGATGGTTTCTGAGGCGCCGAGCACTATGTAACCATGCGTCTTTAAAGAAAAGTGGAAAAGAGGCATAATTTTGTTTTGTAGTATTTGCTCCATGTAGATAAGTACATTGCGACAAGATATCAGATCCATCCCCGAGAAGGGCGGGTTCGAGGTCAGATCATGCTTTGCAAAGACACACATATCACGTATGCGTTTTTGTATTTGATAATTAATATTTTCCTTAACAAAAAATCGCGCCAATCTCTCAGGCGAGACATCAAGCGCAATGTTTTCGATATATATTCCTGCTCGTGCCCGAGCTATCTCCTTTTCTGACAGATCAGTAGCTAACACTTGAATAGGAAAAGATAAGTTATTTTCTTCTAAGTATTCGACTAGGCACATGGCGATAGAATACGTCTCTTCCCCTCCGGAGCAGCCGGCTACCCAGATACGGATAGGGTCGTTCTCGGTTCTGTCTTTTACTAAAGCGGGAAATACTTTCTTTTTCAATTCTACAAATACGGATGGATCCCGGAAAAATTTAGTAACACTTATCAAAAGGTCTTGATACAAACTAACTACTTCTCCCCGATTTTCTTTGAGGTAGTCCACATAATCTCTAAACGTGTCTTTCTTTAAGAGAGTCGTCCGACGCGAAAGTCTCCGCAGAAGCGTCGTTTTTTTATAATTTTGAAAGTCCACTCCTGTTGCAGAATGCAGAATCGAGAATATATCCATCAATGCCGTTTCGTCTTTTTCTAGCATTACGGGGACTGCTCTGTCTTCACTCATATAACCCAGCTCCGCCTTAGTGTGCGGATGTTTTGAGATCCTTATTAGCTCAAGAGCTATCCCATCCGGGGGCAAAATATAGTCTACCGGGCCAGTAGCTATAGCAGCTATTGGCATACTTGCATGCTGCGCGGACTTGGGTTCTTGCACAAAAGTAATACCGTTGACCTTTCGTATTTCTTGTAAGCCCAGGGCCCCGTCGGTTGCCGTGCCGGAGAGGACTATGCCTATGCATTTATCCTTCTGATCTTCGGCGAGCGAACGAAAAAAGTAATCAATCGGCATGTTGACCCCACTAAAGAAAGTTCGGGGTGCAAGTTTTAATCTGCCTTCTTTTATGGTCATGTACTTGTTCGGTGGAATAACGTAGACATTATTTGGCAAGGCAATGGTATTGTTTTTTGCTTCGTGTACCAGCATCGGAGTCTTTTTCGCAAGCAGATCGGACATTATGCTTTTGTGTTCTGGGCTGAGATGACAGATGAATACATAGGCTATACCTGTATCTTTAGGTAGATTTAAAAGTAATTCGGAAAAAGTCTCTAGTCCGCCGGCAGAAGCACCGATTCCAGCTATTGGAAATTTTTGAGGACTCTCTGTTTTTTTATTTTCTTTTATGGGTTTGTTCATTACATTTTAGGGCTTTCTAGAATTATGGGAAGAGCTGGTCTAAAGATTGCCTTATGTTCTCTGTTGCTTTTTGCATAGTGGACAGTATGTTTTCCTTGTTGTTCTTTACATCGCTTTCCTTCATCAGCCTAAGTAAATCTATCTGTAGCATAATTACGAACAATTTAGAACGCATGTCGTGGATTAATTTATCTTCTATTTTATTGTTTGTTTTCAAAATGTTGTGTAGGTAATTTAGTAAATCAACTCTTTAGCTTGTATCCGATGCCGTGCACTGTCTCCAGAACACTGTCTTTGTTCATACCTAGTTTATGACGGATACTGTTGACATGCACATCCACAACATTGGTAAACGATGAATAGTTAAAATCCCATGCATGTTCGAGTAGCTGAGTACGCGTGATGACTTGATCAGGACGACTCATCAAAAGCTCCAGAATTTGGAATTCCTTTGCTGTTAATTTTATTTCCTTTTTACCCTTAAAAAATTTTTTAGTTAAGGGATAAAGTTTCAAACTTGAAACAGTCAGACATTCATCCTGTAGCGTCTGCTTAGGACGTCGCATTAGAGCATGTATGCGTGCTACGAGTTCTTCGCTAAAAAACGGCTTTGTCAGATAGTCATCTGCTCCAGCATTCAGTGCTTCGACTTTCTCTTTGACATCTTTGGTGCCAGTGAGCATGATGACGGGGATCCCAATATTTTCTTTGCGCACATGCCGACAGATGTCTTTACCATTCATTTTCGGCAGTCCCATATCTAAGATTATCACAGAGTAAGTAGTAGGATGTGTCAAGATTCGTTTCAATGCAATATCCCCGTCTTCTAACGCATCTACCACGAAACCTTCGTGTTCTAAAACACTTTTAACACTATCTCTTATGTCCTTGTCATCTTCGACAAAGAAGATTTTCATATATATAATGATACCCTAGATTTGAAAGGAAAGCCAGTACTTTGGTGTCTTTTATATTGACCTTAAAACAGAAAGTATCTTTTCTATGCCAATTGGTTTAACTAAATGATTATCAAATCCAGCATTCTGAGACTCTATTAAATCAGCCGACTGCCCATAGCCAGATAGTGCTATTATCTTACCTTGCCAGCCTCGTCTGCGTAACTCCTTCGCGACTTCATGACCCCCTATCTCCGGCATGCGGATATCTAAAAAAACAACTTCGGGTTTAAATATGTCAAAATTTTGCAATGCAGTTGTACCGGTGTAAAACACTGCTACTTCATGACCATGATACCCTAATAATTCTTGGAGGGCGTTTACAATGTCTTGGTTGTCATCTACTAGCATTATGCGAAATACCCTTTGTTTATTTTTTGGTCTGTTTTGATTTGAGTCTTCCACACTTGATGGAACTTCTTGGAGGTCTTTAGCAAGAATAGGTAAATAAACACTGAAAGTACTCCCTTTCCCTAGTCCACCGCTCTTTGCTTCTATTCTTCCGCCATGCATCTCTGTTAATTCTTTGGTCAAAAATAAACCGATTCCTAAACCAGAACGGTCTTGCTTCAAAGCAAACTCCGACTGCTTGAATGGCTCGAATATGTAACTGATAGTATCCTCATCCATTCCAACACCATTGTCAGTTACTCTAATAACAATCCATTCATCTAGGACGAGGGCTGAAAGCCCTATGTTTCCCCCAGGTTTCGTATATTTGCATGCGTTTCCAACCAGGTTAATAATGATTTGTTTAATTCGCACGGGATCAGCAAACACCGTAACATCGTTTTCTGGTAATACCACACTCAGGTTATGGTTATACTTTTCCAAAAGATTCTTCTTGCTTTCGACTGCTTGTTCCATGATTTCTTTTAAGCTAGTAGTTTCCTTCTGTAATTTAAATTTATTTTCAGAAAGTCGAACAGTGTCGAGCAGGTCGTCTAACATTCTAGTCATGGTCTTAGAATTAGCTTTTATGCTCTCGATTACTTTTTCCGAATCGGTATTGTTCGATCTTAGCTCCAATAATTCAGTAGAACTTACGATGGAAGCTAAAGGATTCCGAAGTTCGTGAGCGAGTATTGCAATAAACTCCCCTTTGGATTTATCGGAGCTAAGGCTCGAGTCATAAACCCTCTTGAGGGATTTATACGCGACCTTCCTTTCCTCAACCACAGCAGAAAAAACTAGAAATATTCCGGCTATCAGACCGAAATACAGCTGAGAGGCTAGCAACTGTTCGTTTAATGCTATAGGAGTAGGCCGAGCGATAATGGACCCTGCAAAACCAAATATGGAAGTAAGAATTAGAGCAAGCGTTGTCCATTTTGTTTCCATATTCAAGGCAAACCAGATCAGCACAGCGGGTAAAATGAAAACGGCAATAATACCGAAGGATGCTGGATACGCAGTCCAGAAAAGAACATGGACAACAATAGTTAAGACCAGGAATCCGGTTGCGATTTCGTATGCTTGGTGTCTCTTATAAATAGTATTTTTCAGAGAATACCAGGTAAACATGAAAGGCGTAATTATGAGCGTACTGAAAATTCCAGCAGCCCATGCACGGCCAAAAATCAACCACCCTGGGGCAAGCCCACAGGGTATGATCGGAAGCATGAGCCTACAGTAATCGTAACTGATATGGTGAATCTTCCGTCTTTCCTTGGTTAGCAACATAACGTTCGACACTCTTC
>JALYQS010000020.1 GCA_030855725.1 bacterium
TGGAAGAGTGTCGAACGTTATGTTGCTAACCAAGGAAAGACGGAAGATTCACCATATCAGTTACGATTACTGTAGGCTCATGCTTCCGATCATACCCTGTGGGCTTGCCCCAGGGTGGTTGATTTTACCTAATCGCCAAAAATACTTAAAAACAAAAAATTATTCTCGTCCAGTTGATTATTTTTAATTTTTTGATAGAATTTTAATAGGGTTATTTTTAATTATTACCTAGACACTATATTTCGGGAGGTTCGATCGGATAAGACTTTGGTCTTTTGCGTCTGCCACCCACTTAGCTTAATTGCTACGGTAATATATCGAAGATAGCCCTAAAAAACATCTGCCTTTTATAGAGGTGGATTTTTTTTGCCTCATTATTTGTGTGGCAGGGCTTTCTTCTGTATTTAAAAAAGCTATAATAAGACAATGGAGCCAACTATAAACAGGAAAAAATTAAGTATGCGTCTGGGATTCGTTACTTTTTTTATGTATTTTTTAAACACGATTGCGGTAAAGTTCTACTGGTATTCCTCTATTTGGTGGTTTGACATGTTTATGCATTTCTTGGGAGGGGTGTGGGTAGGGCTTATACTACTTTGGGTATTTCCATCTAAGTCCCTAAATAAAAACTATTTCATGAAGATTATTCTAGGTATTTTAGCAGTTGGACTAGCTTGGGAAGTGTTTGAATATATATTCTATAACACTATTGCTCAAAATCCGTTCGACCTAAAAGACACAATCTCAGACATATTTTTTGATATGATGGGAGGAGTGGTGTCAGTGTTTTATTTTTCTAAAACCATTATACATATTAAAGAAATAGAGTATAATAAGTAACAATGGCAAACATCGCTACTATAACATTTTGTGGAGGAACCGGCTCAGTAACAGGGGCTAATTTTCTTTTAGAGGTGGACGGCAAAAGAATTTTAGTGGACTGCGGTTTAACTCAAGGAAGTAAACTCGCAGACGATATTAACTGGGAGGATTTTCCATACGACGCTAAGACTATAGATATACTTTTTGTAACACATGCTCACGTGGATCACTTGGGTAGAATTCCTAAGTTAGTTAGTGAAGGGTTCCGGGGTAAAATCTATTCTACCGAGCCGACCCGTGCGCTGGCGTACCCGATGCTAGAGGACACTGCAGGTATTCTTTCGCATAACATCGACCTAGGTTTAGATAAAATTTACAAAGAGGAAAATATAAAATTAACCTTGTCGATTTGGCAGGGATTTGCTTACCATCAACCAATAAAGATTACAGATAACATAGAAGTTTCTTTTTTTAATGCAGGACATATCTTGGGGTCCGCCATGGTTCAATTTTTAATTAACGGCAAGAAAATTCTTTTCACCGGAGACTTGGGCAACAGCCCTTCACCGATACTTCCGGATACTGAGAAGATGACCGATGTGGATTATTTAATCATGGAGTCCGTGTACGGAGACAGAAATCACGAAGCGAGAGACGAACGCAGAGCAAACCTGGAACAAGCGATTGAGGACAACTACAAAAGAAAGGGTGCCCTCATAATCCCTACATTTTCTCTAGAGCGTTCACAAGAGCTTTTGTTTGAGTTGAATGCTCTAGTAGAAGGCAACCGGATTCCTGTTATGCCAATATTCTTTGATTCACCTCTGGCTATTCGCTTGACTGAAGTTTTCAAACAACATAAAAGTTATCTTAACGACGATGCTCAAAAGGCTATGGTACATGACAAGTATTTGTTCGATTTCCCGGGACTCCACTCAACTCTCCAGTCTGAAGAGTCCAAAATGATCGCTACTGTACCGAACCCAAAGGTTATCATTGCCGGCTCTGGAATGTCCTCTGGGGGACGCATAGTCCATCACGAGAGGCACTATCTGCCGGATCCGAACAACACCATTCTTCTTACTGGTTACCAGTCTGTAGGAACTCCAGGGCGGTTGATTCAGGAAGGGGTGAAAAGAGTAAGGATAACAGGCGAAGAAGTAAATGTTCGAGCGCATGTGGTCACCATCTCTGGCTACTCAGGACACAAGGATTCTGACGGGCTGATTAATTTCATAGAAGACATGCAGGACAGCGTAAAGAAAATTTTCGTAGTCATGGGGGAGCCGAAGTCTTCACTATTTTTGGTTCAGAAAATCAAAGATAACCTAGGACTAGACGCTATCGCGCCCGAGCGGGGAGATGTGGTTCAAATTATTTGTTAAATAATATTAATATAATTCTATAGTTATGGAACCCAAAGACAATATTTATAAGAAGCACGGGCATAAGCAAATAAAAATCTGCGTATCCGGTGCCGCTGAAACTGGGCACTGTGGTTTAGACGCACTCCAAAAAGCAAAAGATTTAGGTAAAGAAATAGCAAAAAGTGGGGCTGTCCTTGTCATGGGGGCTACTTCCGGATTCCCGCTTTGGGTTGCTATGGGAGCCAAAGAAGCCGGCGGATTCGTTATTGGCTTCTCACCAGCAGCGAGCGAGCGTGAACACGTGGAAGCATACAAACTTCCCCTCGATTATATGGACTTAATCATCTATACCGGCTTCGGTTATTCGGGACGTGATTTATTGCTTACTCGTTCAGCTGACGCTGTTATCTGTGGCTGTGGGCGCGTAGGCACGATCCACGAGTTTACCGTAGCGTTTGATGACGAAAAGCCGATTGGTATCTACGAAGGACCTTGGGAGACGGGGCAAGAACTCAAAGAAATAATTGCCAAGGGTCATCGGGTGAATAATAAAATAGTTTCAGGATTAGACGCAAAGAAACTCGTTGCAGATGTTACTGCACTAGTTAGGAAAGATAAAGTAGGGGAGTTTAAATTATAGAAATTAAAAAACAGGAAGAATTTCTCGTTACGTACTAAAGTAACCTCACTCGAAAATTCTTCCTGCTTTTTACTTAAGATTAGCTAAAACTCTTTTGAAGCTTTCAGGGTTGTGTTCTGCAAGTTCAGCAAGCATTTTGCGGTTTATCAAAACTCCGTTTTTCTTCATTGAGCCCATAAGCTTGGAGTAGGAGAGTCCTGTTGCTTCACGACTGCCTGCGTTAATCTTGATATTCCAAAGCTTCCTGTTATGGGACTTCTTGTCCTTGCGGTGTGCAAAAGCGTAGCTTCCAGCGTGAAGAATAGCCTCCTTTGCTTGACGTTCCTTTGTGCTTCGTCCGTGTCTGAAGCCTTTAGTTTGCTTCAAAATACTTCTCCTTCTCTTCAATGCATGTACTCCTTTTTTTACTCTTGTCATATTAGTTAGTTATATTTATAAATTATCGAATTAAGAAAATGGTAGCAAGTGGCTCTTTGGCTTGTTCTTGATTACAAAGTTCTTTCCTTTGCGACCAGACAGCTGGGACACTCGAGACTCCTTGGCGTTGAAATGGTTCGTGCCAGGCTTGCGAGATATAATCTTGCCATTTTTTGTAAGTTTCAATCTTTTTGAAAATGACTTGTTTGTTTTCATCATAGCTTTATTTTTCTTGTTTATTAATATATTATTTTGCTTTCTCTATTGTTATTGTAAGTCCTTTTGGTCCTTTTTTGTAGGAGTCAGAAACCTTGTAATCCTCTGTGATCAAATGAAGTATTCGATCTAATCTTTCTTTTAAAAACTTCTCATCCATGTATTTGGAGCGACCAGAAAGGAAAAGCTCTATCTTGATTCTATGTCCTTCTTTAAGCCATTTCGATGCTGTCTTCGCCTTAAGCTCTAAGTCGTGGTCTCCGGTACCGATTTTTACTTGAATTGATTTTGTCTCTGAAGAAGTTGCGTTCGCCTTTGCCTTCTTTAATTTCTTTGCCAATTCATATTGGTATTTACCAAAGTCCATGATCTTCCCAACTGGGGGATTTGCATTTGGAGATATCTCAATCAAATCCATGCCAAGACTTTGAGCTAATTCTAAAGCATCCTTTATGCTTAAAACGCCCAGATTTTCATTATCTTTTCCGATGACTCGGAGTTCTTTGGCTCGTATTTGGTTGTTTATTCTTTCACGCAAGTGGCTTTATAAATACACAGGGATTCGGATTTGAATTCCTTTGACTTTCGTAGATAATAGCTTATTATCCATTTAAAGTCAACTTAGTGTACAATTATAAGATGATTCCATCATTTAATCCCAGCGATAGGGTTTTAGCGCTAGATTTCGACCACAACTGTTACGATACAGAGGCTTTTTTACTGTTCGAAATCAGACAGCGGATGTTAGAAAAATGGAATATCCCAGTCGACGCCTGGCAAGAGGCATATGAAACAGCAGCAAATACCGGGTACTCTTTAGAAGCCCACCGGGACGAACTTATCAAGATTTTAAAACACGAGCCATTTTCACTATCCGATATTCAAGAATTTGAAAAGCAGATGAATTTCAGCAAATATCTCTATCCAGACGTTCTTCCGCTTTTAATCAAAGCAAAAGAGAAAGGATATAAAACAATGCTCTTGTCTTTTGGTGCAGAAAGCTGGCAAGACAAAAAAGTGAAGGGTGTTGGGCTTGATAAATTAATGGATGTTATTTTTTATACCAAAGAACACGGTGGGAAAGTTGATGTGCTAAAGAATTATGCAGAGGATTGTGCGAAAGTTATTTTTGTAGACAATAGTGGTAGAGAATTGGACGAGGTAAAAAAAGAGCTACAAAAAGTAGAAACATACTTCATGAATCGCGTGCCAATAGAAGCAATGCAGACAGATGATGAATTTGTAAAAATGCGATTCAACGAATCTAGAAAGATTGCAATTAGGCAGGCTGTCTTTGAGCATACCCGTGTCACTACATTTAATGAGATAGAGTTGTAAATCATGAACCCAAAAGAAGTCTTAAATAAATATTTTATTAAGTCAGCTAAATTTTCTGTTGTGGAATTTGGAACTGGAGCTACCAATACCACTTATAAAGTTACTCTCCAGAAAGGCGATAGTGTGACTTTGTATGTGTTACAGCACATGAGTTTGTTTTTTGGTTTATCTTCGATGGAAGATATTGATGCTATAACAAAACGCATTTATTCAAAAGGTATCAACACTCAATCCGTTGTTCCTACTTTAGAAGGGGAGCAATTTGTAAGTGATGATAAATCATGGTGGAGAGTTTTAACCTACATTCCAGGTACTATTTTTGATTCCATTTCATCTGGCAACCAAGCTCGTGAGGCAGGGAAGTTGGTTGGAATTGTCCATAACGGGTTGTTTGATTTTGATTATGAATTTAAATACAAGTTATTGCATTATCGTGACACGGAGTTTTTCATGAATGAACTTCAAAGTATACTTATAAAAAATCAAGGTTCAGATAAGTTTAATAGACTAAAAGGCCTGGGCGAAAAAGTCCTTTTTGCTTACAAGGCTCTTCCTAAAAACAGCGATTTACCAAAGAGAATTATTCACGGCGACTTAAAGATAAGTAATGTTGTTTTTGATCAAAACGGAGAAAATGCAGTTGCGCTCATTGACTGGGATACCTTGATGCGGGGTCCAGTTGCTCTAGACTTGGGCGATGCATTGCGTAGTTGGTGTATGTCCGGCGGGGAAGATGTAAATATGGTTAAATTCGACAAAGAAGTTTACGACAAAGCCCTAGAAGGATATTTTTCAACGGCCAATTTTTTAACGAAAGAGGAAAAAGAGTCTATACCTTGGGGAGTAAAACTCATCACGCTAGAATTATCCGCTCGGTTTCTAATAGATGCATTCAACGAAAGTTACTTCAGACTAGATTCTTCTAAATATAAAAGTTTATTTGAACAGAACAAAAAGCGTGCAGAAAACCAATTTAAGTTTTTTGAAGAATATCAGAAATTATTCTAGGAAGAACTATCAAGCGATCACTTACAATACTTTCAGCGCGTTTTAGTGTGTCCGCAGTTGCGTAGAGCCTAAACTCGGGAGCATTGCTAGAAGGCCTGAGGTGAGCAACATCACCATTTGAAAAACAAATCCTAATTCCGTCTGTATAATTAATCGACATAATTTCGCTATATCCCAAATCTTGGTTGAAATATGATTCCAATGTTGTTTTAATATCTTTCGCTTCTTGATTTATATCTGAAGATGAAAAGTCTAATTGTTTTGTGTCGGTATCTTTTGGTGAAAAAGATTCAATAATAATTTTGCCAACCGAAGCATTATATAGTTCGCAGCCTTTTGTTTTGTTGTCTATTGCGTTCGATGCAATGTATCTGTGTGGAATTTTGGAATTTATTAATTCTGAGATAGACATATTGGATTCTGTTGCATGCAAAAGAGCAATAAGGATAGGTAGAATAGAATCCCGGGTAGGTAATGATTTCAAGACTTTATTATTAATAGTCCAATCACTGCCCAACAGATATCCTCCATTTCTCTCCCAGGAGACAACTTTAGCCGTGGGGTTTTCAGCCAACTTTTTATTCATTGTGTCGATGCAGTAAGGGGAGCCAATTTTAGTCAAAGCAACCTCTACCTTCAATTCTTTTAGAGCCGAGACAGCAGCGTCATTACTGCTAATAGGTATAGCAACGAAATCTGGTTTGAGATATAGAGAGACTAAAAGACCCAAAAGGTCGCCTGGGAAGAACGCACCGTTCTCATCTGCCAGTAGCGGGCGGTCAGCGTCTCCATCGAGAGACACAATCGCAAATGGTTTAAAATCGTAAGCCCATTTCTTGAGTGACAGAGTTACAAAATCAGGAATTTTTTCTGTATCTATTGGGATGAAGTTGGTGCTTCTTTCTACCGATATTATTTCTGCACCCAGAGCAAGTAAAATATCCTTTAAAAGATCGCGCCCCACAGACGACTGTTCGTACAATACTATTTTTTTATTTTTTAAAATATCAGCCGGGAAAATACCAATATAACGCTCCTTAAATTCGGCCAAAGCGGTTTCCTCTTCTTTCACTGATGGCAGATCAATAGGATTTTTAAAGTTGCCACCCTCGTCAAACAAAGAATCATTTTCGTCTTTTTGATATTCATCCTGTCTCGCTATGGCGACATTTTCTAAAATTGCTTTCTCGTCACTTTTTAAAACTTCGCCTTTTGATTTTATAAATTTAATCCCATTTAATTCGTCCGGGATATGACTGCCTGTTACCATGATGGCCGGCATACACCTTTTCCAAGCATACAAGCTAAGCGTTGGGGTTGGAACGAAACCGCAATAAATAGTCTGACACTTCTCATCTAGGATTGCTTTGTGCACTGCACTCAATATTCGCGGAGAACTTTTCCTTAAGTCGCATCCTATGGCAATGCCATCGCCAATTTTCATTTCGTTTGTTTTTAAGAGATATTTAATAAATCCGCAAGTATTTATATAACATTCCATATCGTTCATTTCAGTAACTTTAGCTCGAACGCCACTGGTGCCGAAGTGCAGGGGAGAGAATTTGGATTGGAGTAACTCAGATCTTGTTTGCATGGAGACATTATATCACTTTGGTATTTAAAATAAAAAAGTAGTCTGTCTTTTTAAGACGAGACTACTTTTCCTTTTTTAACGATACAAATATCACCAAAATATCTCCAATAATGAAAACAACAGGGGATACGAAAGCCTCCCAGTCACTCTGGGGATCAGTCGCTATGCTTCCAATAAAAAAAAGTATAGCGACGATACTCAAAATGTAGGAGAAAACATTTTCTACGTTCTCTCCACTTCGAATTCCCTTAATTGTAGGCATAAAGCCCACAATGTATAGGAATTGTAAGGCCAGATTTATCAAACTTTCATTTTCTGTAAAAACAGCAGTAATAGAAAGTGCTATTAAAGATACAAAAATAAAAAGTTCGGAAGAATCAGGTCTCTTGAATTTTTTCTTATAGGCGCAAAAAACAAAAATAGAAATTGCGCCCGCCAGCTCGACGTAAGGAAATATCATCGCTGATATTTCCCCGTGTACAACGTCAGAATAAGTGTACACGTTCAAGATATCTGCTAGTACCCAAATTAGCCAGGTGTTGGCATTTGGAATGTAAGCAGAGGTTGCTTTCATTAGTCCTTGGAGATAAATAACCAAGGACAAAATTGCGATAACGAAAAACGGTATCGCAAGCATTTGCGATAAATTTTCCATTATCTAATTTTTTTGTGAAGAAATGTTTCTAGGTTCAGTATACAAAAATATGACAAAATAGGAAGCAAAAGTTGTAAAAACTATGCTAATATCTACTTATGGCAAGTTATGCGCAAAACAGAAAAATACATTTCGACTATGAAATCCTCGATAAATACGAGTGTGGTGTTGAGCTTCTTGGAACAGAGGTAAAGTCGGTTCGAGGAGGAAGGATGTCGCTTGAAGGATCTTTTGTAATAATCCGGGGTGGAGAAGCGTTTATAATCAATGCCAATATTCCGCCGTATCAGATGGCGAATGCTCCAAAAGACTATGACCCACTTCGAAATAGGAAACTCTTGCTGACCAAGAAGGAAATCATAGAATTAAGCGAGACCGAAAAGAACAAGTCCTTGACGATAGTGCCGATGTCAGTGTATAATAAAGTTAGGAAAATCAAAGTAGAAATTGCGCTAGTGAGAGGAAAGAAGAAACACGACAAGCGCGAGACTACTAAGAAAAGAGAGACAGATAGAGAGATAAGAAGGGAATACAAAGGACGTTGATAAAAAAATATGGGGTTGCAAGGCATAGACAGTTGGACATAGTCTTTTGATGCATGTCGAGCATGAACATAATCTCGTAAAAATTTGTTCACATGTTAATTGCAAAATTGACTGCTAAGACAATTTCTCCATACTTTAGTATGAAGAATTTTGTTCCAGCATACGCTTTAGCGTAACTGGCGTCTTTACCATAGACTTCCGATATATGGCTAAAGGTGTAATATTATCGGGACAAGGGGATAGGGTGTTCGTCTATTCCACTAAAATTTAGAACTCGATTAAAAAATATTTGGTTTGCTTAAGAATTTTTTAATCTAAAACAAAAAGCACACTACACATGTAGACTTCAAGGGCGATACCTTCTGCACGGGGATTCAATTTCCCCCAACTCCACCACTTTATAAAAAACCAATAAATTTTTATTTATTGGTTTTTTATGCTATCATTCCCTAATGGATTTAAATTTTTTGAACCAAAAAGACGATAAAAACAAGGATAATAGTAAAGGGAAGGCAGGAAAAGAGGGGCCTAAATTCTTAGGGGGTCTTTCTTCTACGGTTTTGATTTTCATGATTATTGTGGCTTTGTATTTAGCAATCTCTGATAACTCAAAGCCTGTTACCAACGTTCCTATTTCCGACTTAGCCAAGAGCGTTACAGCGGGCGAGGTGAAGAATATTCTGGTAGAAGGGGAGAAGCTCACGGTAACTTACACCAATGATGAAATCAAAGAATCAAAGAAAGAAATAGAATCGTCCCTTTCTCAAACTCTTTTCAACTACGGCGTTCCGAAAGAGTCACTAGATAAAGTAACTCTCGAAATCAAAAATGAAAGTGGCTTCGGATACTGGCTTTTAAATATTCTGCCATTTCTTATCCCTATTTTATTTATAGTATTTTTCTTCTGGTATCTGTCTCGCTCTGTTAAGGGCGCAGGCATGCAAGCATTTACCTTCGGTCAGTCCAAAGCCCGCATCACCGACCCAGATGACAAAAACAATAAAGTTACTTTCAAAGACGTAGCTGGAGCAAAAGAAGCGAAAGAAGAATTAAAAGAAATCGTAGACTTTCTAAAGAGTCCAAAGAAGTTTCTAGATATCGGTGCCAAGATTCCAAAAGGAGTAATCCTGACAGGTGCACCTGGAACAGGTAAGACCTTGCTTGCACGAGCAGTAGCAGGGGAGGCGGGCGTGCCATTTTTCCACTTGTCTGGTTCTGAATTCGTAGAAATGTTCGTCGGTGTAGGAGCTTCCCGCGTGCGAGATCTTTTCAAAATGGCCAAGAAAGCAGCCCCAGCAATTATCTTCGTAGATGAAATAGATGCGATAGGACGAACAAGAGGGAGCGGCTTCGGTGGAGGCAACGACGAAAGAGAACAGACCCTAAATCAGATATTAGTAGAGATGGACGGCTTCGAGCCGAATGATAAAGTGATAGTCATGGCAGCGACCAACAGAGCGGATGTGCTAGATCCAGCTCTTGTTCGACCAGGTCGTTTCGACCGAAAGGTGATATTAGACTTACCGGACCGAAGCGACCGCGAAGAAATTTTGAAAATTCATGCATTAAAAAAACCATTGGCCGAAGATATTAACTTAAGATTGATAGCCGAACGTACCCCAGGGTTCTCTGGGGCAGACCTGCACTCTGTAATGAATGAAGGAGCAATTCTCGCAGCTCGAGAGAATAGAAAGAAAGTTTTCCAATTTGATCTTATTCGTGCTATCGAGAAAGTGATGCTCGGTCCTGAGAGGAAGAGTCACTTACTTTCTAAAAAAGAAAAAGAAATTACTGCGTATCACGAAGCAGGCCACGCTCTCGTGGCTTCCGTGCTTCCTTACGCGGACCCAGTGCATAAAGTATCTATCATTGCTCGAGGTTCTGCAGGTGGGTATACCCTTAAACTGCCACTAGAAGACAGAAAGCTACAATCTAAGAAAGAATTCATCGATGACATTGCCATGTCCATGGGTGGCTATGTTGCAGAGAGAATGGTCTTTGGAGACATCACCACTGGTCCATCTTCAGATATTCAAGTGGCTACAAATATTGCTCGGGCGATGGTAACCCGTTGGGGAATGTCAGATATTCTTGGTCCTGTCGCGCTTGCAAGCGGTGGTGGTAGAAGTGAATGGGGGGAGAGCAGGGATGCAGCATTCTCCGAAGCTATATCAACTAAAGTAGATGCAGAAGTGAACAGGATAATAAATGACGGTTTAATCAGTGCAGAGAAAGTATTGAAAGAGCACAAGAAAGCATTTGACGCTATTGCGCACAAGCTAATCGAAGTAGAGACATTAGAGAAAGAAGAATACGAAAAGATACTTGTGGCCCACGGCATAGAATTGAAACAGAAGGAAATTGAGAAAGTTGCCTAGCACCTACATTTCTTGTGTTTTAGTTACAAAAAGAATATATTATTTTTGTAACATATCCGCCCTTAGCTCAGTTGGTTAGAGCACAGAGCTTATACCTCTGGGGTCCTTGGTTCGAATCCAAGAGGGCGGACTATTCAAAATGGAATTCCTCAACTTTTTCCCTGACTTTGTTTTTTAGCAGGGGATACTTTGTAAGTTCGGAATCTTCCTCGATTAAGCGAACCGCTTCTTCACGAGCAGCTTGGACCATTTTAATGTTCTTGATAGCTTCCATACCCAAATCAGTAATGCCCCATTGTTTAGTGCCACCTAGCTCTCCAGCGCCACGCAGAGTGAGGTCGAGCTCAGCTAGCTCAAACCCATTCTTAGCAGTCTTGAGGGCTTTAAGTCTATCAATAGTCTTCTGGCTTTTTGCTTCCGCAAATACATAACAATACGCTTGGTGGTTACTTCGAATCACACGTCCGCGTAGCTGGTGCAACTGAGCAAGACCAAATCTTTCAGCGCCTTCGATAATTATTACCGTGGCATTAGGTACATTTACCCCAACTTCAATAACCGAAGTAGCTACAAGTACGTGGACTTTTTGATCGGTGAAATCTTTCATGACTTCTTCTTTTTTCTGCTTGCTCATTTTGCTGTGCAGTACGCCAATCTCGTATTTTCTGAACACTTCTTTTTGTAGTCTTTTCGCTTCACTGACTGCACTTTTGACGTTCAAGGCTAACTCTTTTTCCGGATCTGCTTCGTTAATCCTGGGACAGATGACATAGAGTTGCCTGCCTGCTTCTAGCTCCTTATGGATGGCTTCATAGGTATTCTCTCTTTTGTCTGGAGTAATTATTTCGGTGATTATTGGCTTTCTGCCCAAGGGCATTTCTTCCAAGAGTGATAAATTAAGGTCGCCATAAATAGTGAGTGCAAGTGTGCGAGGGATAGGCGTTGCGGTCATGGAAAGCAGGTGAGGTGCGCTAGTATTTCCATTTATATCTTTTCGGACTAGCTTTCTTCTTTGTGCCGTACCGAATCTATGTTGCTCGTCTATAACCACAAGAGCGAGATTTTTAAATGTGACAGATTTCTGGATCAAAGCATGGGTTCCGATTAGTATCGAAATCTCGCCATTTGCCACCCATTTCAAAAGTTGTGTACGAGAAATATCAGTCCAAGCGTTTGGGTTTGATTTGGAGGGGAATTTCTTGCAACCACTTCCAGTGATTAATCCTATTTGTATACCAGAATTAACAAAGTATTTTATAAACGATTCAAAATGTTGCGACGCGAGTATTTCTGTTGGAGCCATGTATGCTACTTGCAAGTTACCAAAGTTTTGTTGCTGACCGTCTTTTTCGGGCCTTTGAGTGACCACCGCGTAGGTGGCAGTAGCTGCGACAGCAGTTTTCCCTGAACCAACATCGCCTTCAAGTAGACGTGACATCGGGAAATTCTTGCCCATGTCTTCTAAGACTGTATTAATAGATTGGGTCTGAGAGTTAGTGGGTTTGAAAGGGAAGCTGTTGATAAAATTCTGCACATCCTTCGTTCTAGACTGAATTTGGAAAGATTTGTTTTTACGATATTCGTGTTTATCATGCTGACGCTCGAGCTGGATACAAAACACTTCTTCGAAAGCAAATCTTTTGCGCGCGGCTTCGGCGTCTTTTTCACTTTTTGGTCGGTGGATCCAGACGAGTGCAGTCGCGAGGGTAGGGAGGTTGTATTTTTTAATAATTTCACTGGGTATGTAGTCTTCTAAGTTCTCGAGGGTCTTGTTCTTTATTATTTTTTCCACTGCATGATAAAACCATTTAGAAGTTATTCCTCGAGTCTCGTTGTATATGGGGTAGGATATGCCTGTATCACTTCCATCTTCACTCTTGAAAAGAGAATTATGGGAGTCTATCGGCATTGTATCCATTTTTTCGAATTCAGGATTTGCTAGGTATAGACCGTACTTACCCTGTGTTACTTTTCCAGTGAGTTTGACACTGTTGCCATCGTGGAGCATTTTAGCCAAATAGGCCTGATTAAACCAAGTGATTTTAATTTTTCCAGACAAATCCTCTATTTCACCTTCGGCCATGCTGACTTTGGAAACATGGCCTTTCTTGGTTTTGAGCTTAGAAACTTTCCCATAAACTGTCGCCATGTCGCCAGGAATTAAATCTGTTATTTTTTTTATTTCGCTCATATTGCTAAATCTAATAGGGAAGTGGTATAGCAAATCAGACACAGAAAAAATATTGAGCTTTCTCAAAGCTCTCTTTTGGTTTTCGTCTAAGCGAAAGAGTTTTTCTAGTTTTTCACTAAGTAGCATTTATTCTCCAACGAATTTTCGTATCTTTTCTGACAGTTCATCTAGGGTGAAATTTGATTTTAGCATGTAGTCACTTATGCCTAGTTTGTTTGCTCGCTTCGCGTCTCTTTCTTCGTACAGATTAGAAAATATTATTACTGGGGTTCCAGATAAAACCTTGTTGTCTCTTATCTCTTTCAAGATTGTGAATCCATCTACTTCCGGGAGGAGTAGGTCAAGTAGCACAAGATCAACCTTTGTTGGACCATTTAATATCGCAAAAGCGTCGGCGCTATTTTCAGCGGAAAATACGTTGTAGCCCTTTTCTATTAACTTTTTTTGTTCAAGCTCTCTTAGGAAACTATCGTCTTCTATTACAAGTATTGTTTTTGCCATAAATATTTAACCAATTAATAATTTGATCTTTGTAGCAAGCTCATCGAGGGTGAAATTAGATTTCACCATAAATTCGCTTATGCCTAATTGTGTTGCTTTTTCGACATCTTTTTCTTCAGATAGGTTGGAGAAAATTATGACTGGAGTCTCTCCGAGTTTGCTGTCTTCCCTTATCTTTTTAAGAATTGTAAATCCATCTACCTCTGGTAGCAATAAGTCGAGTAAAATTAAGTCAATAGTTGTTCCGCTGTCTATAATCTTGAAAGATTCTGCAGCGTTAGACGCGGTCACCACATGGTAGCCTTCTTTTTCTAGCTTTTTGGCTTCAAGTCCCTGTAAGAAATTATCGTCTTCAATTATCAGTATTGTTTTTTTAGCCATATATTCTATGTTACCAATTATACTATACTCTTCTATTTTCGCGCAATGCTTAATTATTTGGTAAAAGGGATAGTGAAATAAAAGGTGGTGCCCTCACCCTTGTTACTTTCGAACCATATTTCGCCTCCTGTACTCTCCACTATTCGTTTGGTTGTATACAATCCTATGCCCGAGCCAATAATTTCTTTCTTTTGAGCCTCTGGGTCTCGGTAAAATTTCTCAAATATCTTCGATTTTCCGTCCTCTGATATGCCGACGCCAGTATCTTTAACAGAAACCTGAATCATTCCTTCGTGCTCTTTTACCGTAATAAACACCTTGCCGTGCAGGTCGCTGTATTTAATAGCATTTTCTACTAAGTTTTGAATAACTACCCTTATTTTCTCCTTGTCAGTATTAATTTGATGAATCCTGGCTTCGGGTTTTAGGAAGATAACTTCTATGCCTCGAGTGTGGGCTTCTCCAGAGAAATCAAAGAGACTGCTATCGATCAATTCCACGATGTCCACTTTTGTTATTACTGCTTTCTTCTCTAGTACATCTTCTGTTTTATTTACTAGGAGAAGTTCGCTAGCGATGCTTATTGCCCTGTCGTTACCTTCATATGCTTTTCGCATTAAGTTTTCCTGCTCCGCGGTCAACTTTCCTAAGTCGCCGTCTAAGAACATTTTTACAATCCACTTCATAGCGGAAAGCGAAGTGCGTATTTGGTGAACACCAATTGAAACAATGTCTGCTTTGACGGAGTTAAGTTGTTTCAACTTTTCGTTTTCTTCAGTAAGTTTTTTTATTGCGTCGTCTTGCTCCATGAAGGTTATTATAGCACAGCTTTATATAGTAACCTCTAATTGTAATGCGGAGAGAGCGAGATTCGAACTCGCGGTCCTTTTAAAGGGACGACAGTTTAGTAAACTGTTGATTTAAACCACTCATCCATCTCTCCAAACTCGAGGGCTAAATCAATATATCACATTTGCTTTTTATACAAAACTTTCAGCTTTTCTAGTCTGCGGTGGAACTCGAATACTACTGTAATAACTTCTGCTCCTTCACGGCTATTGTTTATGAAAAGAAACTTTAATATTTAAAATATGGGTAAAGACAATAAACACAAACATATTGCTAAAAGTAAAGACAAAAATCAATCTTTAAAAGGTGCAGAAAAAATTCTAAAAAAGAATGCGGTAGATGAAGCAATACTCTCAAGTATTGGCGACGGGTTGGTGGTAGTAGATAAAGAGGGGAAGATTACGTATGTAAACCAGGTGTTCGAAAAGGTTCTTGGTTGGAAGTCGGAAGAAGTTATCGGTAAACGTATAGGGCTTGTCGTTCCTCAAAAAGATGTGGTCGGTAATATTATCCCCTTCAATGAAATGATTTTAAATAAAATATTCAAAGGAACAGTTGTTGTAGCTGACTTGGCCAATCCTTTCTACTTAACTCGTAAAGACAAAAGTAGTTTTCCAGCAAGCGCACTTGTGAGTCCGATAGTTGTCGAAAGAGAAGTTGTTGGAGCAGTGAAGACTTTTCGCGACATAACCAAAGAAAAAGAAGTAGATAATGCAAAAACCGAGTTCGTCTCCCTGGTTTCGCATCAGTTGCGTGCACCACTTTCTACTATCAGTTGGTATGCTGAGACACTCCTCTCTGGGGACGCGGGGAAGCTTAATTCGAAGCAAGAAAAATATCTTGAAGAAATATATAAGGGCAATCAACACATGGTGAGCTTGGTCAATTCACTCCTTTCTGTGTCGCGAATGGACTCGGGGATATTTGCATTACAACCAGAGCCAACTGATATAGTGTTACTGGTACAGAGTGTGGTCGCAGAGCAGAAGCCTCATATTGAACAAAAGAAAATAAAAATTACTCTAGAGTTCGGAGTTAATATTCCGATAATAAATGTCGACCCCAAACTCTTGTCTATGGCGGTGCAAAATTTGCTTTCGAACTCGATGAAGTATACTCCAGAAAGAGGAAGCATAAAACTTTCGATGTCTCTAGACTCTAAAAAGGATAGAATAATTTTTGCCGTTACTGATACGGGATTTGGGATACCTGAAGATCAACACAATAAAATATTTACCAAACTCTTCCGGACGGACAAAGCCAGGGAGAATGATAACGAAGGCACCGGGCTTGGGCTTTATATAGTCAAAGCCATAGTTGATAATTCTGGAGGCAGAGTTTGGTTTGAGTCCAAAGAAAACAAGGGTAGTACTTTTTATGTTGAATTACCGTCCAATTTATTGGTAAAAGAAAATAAAAAAATTAAATAACATGAATAATATAAAAAACAAAAAAACAATTTTGGTCATAGAAGACGAAAAGTCATTGCTTGAAGTCGTGAAGCTAAAGCTCGAGAAAAATGGTTTTAACGTTTTAATCTCACGCTCTGTGGTAAGAGCCTTTGGTCCTCCAATTGTAGACAGTGAAACTGGAGAGTTGACCCAAAGTTTGGTAGAGCAAGCACTTAAATATTTAGAAGATCTAGAGCAAATAGATGGCATTTGGCTGGATCACAATCTGCTCGGGCAAGAAGACGGCTTAGACTTTATAATAAAATTCAAGGCAAATGGTGGCAAATGGAGTACGATACCTATTTTTGTGGTATCCAACACTTCTCTTCCTGATGTGGTAAAAACCTATACAAACTTGGGAGTAAATAAATATTACGTCAAAACGGAACATAGACTAGAGAGCATTGTAGAAGGAATAAAGTCTTGCGTGTAAATCCTACCGTCTTAATTTATGCGTGTAATAATTCTTGCCAAGATTCGGCTATATAAGTAGAGGTCATTATTATTAGTTTTAATTTTAAATAATTTTATGGGGATAATACTTTGGATTATATTTGGTGGATTAGTAGGGTGGGTTGCATCGCTTATTATGAAGACAGATGCGCAACAAGGAATTATGCTTAATGTCGTAGTAGGTGTTATCGGTGCAGTTATCGGTGGCTGGATTATGGGCGGATTAGGAGAAGGAGGGGTAGGCGGATTTACTATCTATAGCTTCCTCGTAGCTCTCCTTGGTGCAGTGGTTTTAATTTTCTTGGTCAAAGCTGTACGAAGAGGATAAAAAATATTTATGATTAGACTTTAATTAAAACACTCCGTCTTTTGGCGGAGTGTTTTAATTTGAGGATAAAATGAAAAAATAACAAGAATATGTTAGAGTAGTTGTGTTTAGCGATACGACATTGGAGCCGTGGGAGAGTGGTCTAATCTACCTCTTTGCTAAAGAGGCAGGGGGTAAAACCCCTCGAGGGTTCGAATCCCTCCGGCTCCGCAATATTATTTGGATACAATTAATTACAATAACTACTTGCAAACATTATGATTTCCACCAGTATTCAAGGGATAATAATAGGTCTAGAAAAGCACAAGGAAAACGATATCTACGGAGAAGACAAAGGACCGATTATCGACGTTAACAGAATTACCGGACAAGTTAGTACTTTTTACGAAAAAATACGATACACGGTTGATTATAAAGAACAGCATACTATAAGACGTAGTGCAGTTGAACGTATTTTAAAGCGCAAGGTTCTAATGGAGAGAGTCCCGAATGCAGGGCTTTCACTTTTAGAAGAATTGGTAGCTTCTGGCTATTTATTAAACAAAAGTATCCCCGAAGGTATTGCTGATGACATAAACAAGATAGTTAGCAAGTACCTAGATTTTGCATCTCTAACCGGGGTGCAACTAAATCGAATACTGAGTTTGATGGCTACGGAAATCGAAAGATTCCTTTACCCTCAAGTGTTAAATGATCTAATTATAGAATCTTTTTATGATAATGTTTTTAAAAATATAAAGTATCAAGGGACGCTAAGCGAACAAGAACTTTCGCATCAAATGTTTCTCTCTTGCAGACGTAGCTTATTAGAGGAGGATTATGACACAACTTTCTATGCTCTGTTAATAAGAAGTATTCCAGAACTAACTGCTTTGCAAACCAAAGAAGAAATAAAAGCGTTTGCTTCCAAGTTTTCACAAGCGGTATACAAAGTAGAACTACAACTAGAGGACCCGTTGGGCTGGAGCATGACTGCCAGACTCAAGAATTATTCAGTTTACTTTTCAGTCATTAAAGAAATTTTTAAAAAGCACGGCGTAGAGTCAGAAGCGTTTTTTAGGGATCAAGATCACTTAAAAAGAGAGATAGAAAGTTTGCTGTCTCGCGAGTATACCAGCCAGTTTGAATTGATAGACAAAAGTGGCAAACGAGCAGTAGTGTATATATTGCTTACCAAGGTCATCTTGGCTTTTGCTGTCGAACTGCCTTTCGAGAAGTTCGTGCTTAATGAGATAAATTATCTTGCGTTAACCACCAACGTCATATTCCACCCACTATTGCTTCTCGGTATGGTTAAAAGTGTCCCTCCAATTTATTCCAACAATACGAGTAATGTTGTTTTAGGGGTCACCGAAATCATCGAAGGTAAAAACACACGACCGATATATATCAAGCCAAGAACAGACAGTAATTTTCTAAAGACAGCCTTTGATTATGTGTATATAGTTTTGTTTGTTATAAGTTTTGGTCTGATTATGTGGATTCTAAATGCGCTTCACTTTAATATTGTTAGCATTTTATTATTCCTATTTTTCCTGACATTGGTAAGTTATTTCGGTTTTCGTATTCACCATAATGCCAAGAAGTGGAGGCTGGAAGTAGAAAACGACAATTTCTTTAGTTTGTTATGGAGTTTTTTTACGATACCGATAGTTCGCACAGGAAGGTGGCTTTCTAAAAGATTCTCTACTGTGAACATCTTTGTATTTCTGATGGACTTTATAATCGAAACTCCTTTTAAGCTGATCTTAGGAACCTTCAATTCTTTCATCTTATTTATTAAAGACAAGAGAGAAGATCCTTATTAATATAGCTATTGAGATTTTGAAAAAGCTTAACGGCAGGGTATACTCTCATCATGTCAACCGAAGCTAAAAAGAAAATGTGGCACAGTTTATACGAGATTTTCATGAATTTCCAGAAATTCCTAGTTAAATACGGAATTGTGCATTACAAATCAAGGCAGGAATACCACATAGGCTGGCTTGCGTCTGGGAAAACCTTGGAAGAATTACGTCTCCACCTACACAGCGAGTGGGGCTTTGGTAATCATTTTGTCTCTTGGATAGATAATGGTCAGGTTTTGAGCTGGAGAAGGTTAGTAGATCCAAAGAATCAATATCATTTGAGAGTATTTTACGATGGAGAAATACGAGGTCATCTCGAGCCTACACCAGAGTCTGGAATATTTAACCATATCCTCAAAAAAGGAATGAAAGAAGCTCAAACTGATTTTCTAAAGTTTTTAGGCGAATTCGTAGTTCACGAGCAAGTTATCTCGGAATTAAAAGTTGACCCTACTGTATATAATCCTAGCTCAGAAATTGTGATAGAGGATAAGGCTGTAACCCCAAAAAACTAAAACTAGATTTTTCTAGTGTGCTATCGTAAAGGCGATTATTTTTCTAGCTCCCGCTTTTTTTAACACAACCCTAGCTTCTTTTAGAGTGGCACCGGTTGTGGTTACGTCGTCTATCAGAATAATATTTTTATTTTGAATAGGTTCAGGATTAATAATCTCGAAAGAACCAACCAAATTTTTCAATCTATCTTTTCGTTCTTTTATGTGTGCTTGACGTACAGTTTCTTTGTTTTTTACTAATACATTTTTGCACAGCGCAAAATTCGTATGATTGTCTAGTTTTATTAATTCTTTACAAATTAACTCTGTTTGGTTGTAGCCTCGCTCCTTGTATCTTTCCTTAGAAAGGGGAATGGGAACAAGCACTGGGTCTCTAAAGTTTTCAAAAACTATTAAATCAGAAAGCTCTTCGAGAATTCTCCCATATAAAACACCTGCAAATATATGTGCCAATTTGGTTTTGCCTTTATATTTTAAAAGCCAAATAGCTTTCTTGACCGGAGGATGGCGGTAATCATAAATAGGGAATATCCACTGTTCTGACTCCCGTTCTGCTTGGGGTGAAGCATTTAGACAGTTTACACACAGATTCTCACCCGCCTTTTTGCAATTCAGGCAATTAACAGGGAAAAGTACATTTAATATAGTGTTTAAAAGCCACATCGTGTTATACTATTAGTGTATTGTAACACGATTTTAAAGCAGTTCTGTATGACCAACTTGTTTCAAAAAATTTTTGGCACTGGAGTCAGTGTGTTTACGGGAGAGTCCCACGAAAGCGCTGTCGGTATCGACATCGGTACTTCGTCGATCAAGGTTGTGGAAATAAAAAAGAAAGGGGGTAGAGCAGTACTCGAGACTTATGGCGCAATCGCGCTTGGTCCCTATGCAGATTTAGAAATCGGACGAATAACCAACCTACCAATAGAAAAAGTAATAGAAGCCCTAAAAGAAGTACTGAAGCAATCTGGGGTCAACACGAATTCCTCCGCTTTATCTATTGCAGTTCAGTCAAGCTTAATTTTCTCTATTGAATTACCTAGTACAGTTAAAGAGTCGGAGATGTCTTCAATTGTTTCAATCGAAGCTAGGAAATATATCCCAGTTCCTATCTCGGAAGTATCATTGGACTATTTTGTACTACCTAAAAAAGAACCTTCTTTCGAAGAAGCAAATGATCCTGACGCAACAAAAGAGGCCAAAGGCAAAACTGAAGTGTTGGTGGTGGCGATACAAAACGAAGCAGTTTCCAAACTACGGTCACTTGTATCAGAGTGCAAACTCGACGCGTCATTTTTCGAGGTGGAGATATTTTCTTCGGTCCGAGCAAACTTTGAACACGAGCTTTCGCCCGTGTTACTTGTTGATTTTGGCGCCTCACGTACCAAGCTTTCACTTATAGAATTTGGCATGGTGAAAAGTTATCATGCAGTTAATCGTGGTGGGGCAGACATAACTGATGCTATTTCTAAATCATTTACCATTCCGTATGAGAAAGCCGAAGAGTTGAAAAAAGAATTCGGACTTTTTGGAGATCCTGCAGACAAAAACTTGGCTGACATTGTCAAAGTACATATAGACTATATCTTTTCTGAAACCAATGCTGTATTATTAGGATACGAAAAGAAATATAATCGGACTATCAGCAAGATAATATTTACTGGAGGAGGGGCACTTATGAAAGGACTCACCGAGGTTGCTACAAATAGTTTTAAAGCAGAGATAGAAATAGGACATCCTTTTTCAAAAGTAGGCGCACCAGCGTTCTTAGAAAAAGTTTTGTTAGCTACTGGTCCAGAATTTGCTGTTGCAGTTGGACTCGCCTTGAGGAAATTACAATAAGTAGGTTATAATAAATAAGGATGGAGCAAAATTTTCAAACATCATTCATACCAAAGAAACCGATTGTACAAGAAAGACCCAAGTCTGGAAGACCTGTAGGTTTCTTTTTGGTTATATCTATATTTATTTTCTTAAGCATGGTGGCTTCTCTCGGAGGATTATATTTCTATAAGAATATAATGAGTAAAAATATAATTGAGATGGAGAAGAATTTAAATCTCGCTAAGAATCGTTTTGAGCCTTCTAAAATAACCCAGCTTCAAGTATTGGACAAGCGTCTGAAAGCATCAAATGAGATCTTAGGCAAACACGCGGCAGTAACTCCAATTTTTAAAGCACTTAGTGAGATCACAATGAAGAGCGTTCGCTACACCAAGTTTGGTTATGATGTGGGTACATCCAAGGAGTCTAGAATAATAGTAAAATTAAGCGGTCAAGCACAACGCTACAGTTCTATTGCTCTTCAATCTGATTTGTTTAAGAAGAACAAAAATCTAATTGATCCTGTTTTCTCTAATTTAGCACTGGACGATAGAGGCAATGTGCTTTTCGATTTAGATTTTTCAGTTGATTCACGCTTCGTAGACTACAAGCAAACAGTTGAAGCCGAAATTGCAAGTCAAGGAGGAGTAGGTGCAAGCACAGAAATGTTGGGTGGCGCAGAAGTTGGCACGGAAATTAGCACGAGCACTAACCCGTTTTTGAGTCAATAACATGTTTAGATTAATCACCCCAATCATTTTAATAACAGTAGCCATAGGAGGTTTCTTGATGTTCGTAAATCCTATGTACGAAGAGCTTAATATGCTGAAGTCTAAAGCGTCAGCTTATGATCAGGCGCTGACAAATTCCAAAGCTCTCGAGAACGAGCGAGACAAGCTGACCAAGAAATACAACTCTATCAGTACGGACAATTTAGACAAACTAAACAAGCTTCTTCCAGACAATGTGGATAATATCCGTTTGATTTTAGAAATAGAAAAAGTAGCTGCTCCATACGGCATGGTTCTAAAGGATGTGAAATACGATTCAGCTAAGCCTACTACTGACAAGAATGGTGCTACCCTCGGTGGCGACACGTCTAAAACTGGAAACAAAGATTATGGAAGTTGGGATCTAGAATTCACTACCGAAGGAAGCTACAATAATTTCTTGAACTTCATCAGAGACTTAGAGAATAATCTCCGTATTGTTGATATATACGCAATTCAATTTGCTTCTGATACAGCACTTGGGTCCAACAAATCACCGCTAACCCAATCTTATAAGTATGGTTTTAGAATTAAAACTTATTGGATGAAAAATTAAACATGAATCCTAAATTAAAAAACGCTCTAATATTTGTAGTAATAGGAATAATAGTTATTGCTGTATACTTTGTTTTTATCAAAAAATCTCCAGAGCAGGCGAATTTAGCTGTGGAAGGAGGAGAGAGTTCACTTCCTAATGTAGACAGTACTAGTGCAGGAACCACAACTAGCACTGTAGACAGTCAACTTTCGAAAGATTTTCTGACCGTCCTCCTAAGTATAAAAAACATTACCCTCGATGACTCTATTTTTTCAAATGTAGCTTTTATGAATTTGAAGGATTCTACTATTTTGCTTTTGCCTGATGGAAGCGAAGGTCGTCCGAATCCGTTTGCTCCGATTGGCTCAGAAAGCAGTATCGCCCAAGAGAGTTTGTCCAGCTTGAGTCCTTTGGTAGCAGATGACGATTCTTTGCTCGGCGATGACACTAGTACCGAAATCACAAACCTGCCACCTGCTAAGACGACACCACTTACAACCAAGAAACCAGTAACACCGAAACCATAGTAACTTCGTAACAAATTATGAGTTTTTTAGAAGAATTAGTAAAAAAGGGTTCTATTACTGAATCCCAAATAGAAGAAGTTAAAACTCTTGCGAAAGAAAAGTTCGAGGGCAGTATTGATGATGCTTTAATGCAGACCGGGGTTCCAGATGATAAAATACTTGAAGCTAAAGGCGAGTACTATTCAATCCCAGTCAAAAAAGTAAATGTCAGGGAAATATCTTTTAATATATTAAAGTATATCCCAGAGGACTCTGCTCGGCATTATCAGTTTGCGCCATTCGCACTCAAAGACGGCGTACTTGAAATTGGAATTATTGATCCAGAAAACATCCAGGGTGTCGATGCTTTGCAATTCATCTCCTCGAAGCTAGGAATACCTTTCAAGATATTTCTGATATCAAAAAAAGACTACGAAGAAGTTTTGAATAATTACAAAGGTATCTCAGTTCAAGTGGAAGAAGCCTTGGATAAATTTGACGGTGGTGATACTCCGTCGAGCGCACAACCACAGCTAGGTCAGTCTTTAGTTGACGATTCTCTAACTAAAGAATTAAAAAATATAAATACCAAAGAAGATGATAGTAAGCTAGTCGAGGACGCGCCAATCATCAAGATAGTTGCCGTGATATTGCGCAATGCCATAGAAGGGAATGCGTCCGACATTCACATAGAGCATACCGGCGAGAAAGTGAAAGTACGATACCGAGTGGACGGGAATTTACATACAACTATTATGCTTCCGGTTACAGTACATAGCGGGGTAGTTGCCCGTATCAAAATCCTTGCCAAGCTTCATTTGGACGAAAAAAGAAAGCCACAAGACGGCTCATTTAGTACCAACATCGAAGGCAGAAAGATAGACTTTCGTGTCTCGACAATGCCCGGGTACTACGGCGAAAAAGTTGCCATGCGTGTACTCGACTCTGAGAAAGGCGTGAAGACTCTCGACCAGTTGGGTCTTTCGGAAGTTAACATAGGCCTGGTAAAGGAAGCGATCTCAAAGCCATATGGACTTATTCTAGTTACTGGTCCTACCGGATCCGGAAAGTCTACAACTCTTTATTCCATAATGAACGAATTAGATAAAGAAAAAAGTAATATCGTAACTCTCGAAGATCCGGTGGAATATCATATGCCAGACGTAAACCAGTCCCAGGTTCTGCCTGAGATTGGATATACTTTTGCGTCTGGACTTCGTTCAATTCTCCGTCAGGATCCAGACATAATTATTGTTGGAGAAATACGCGACAAAGAAACAGCTCAGCTTGCTATTCAAGCTGCACTTACTGGGCACTTGGTGCTTTCTACTTTGCACACCAACAATTCCATTGGTGCGATTCCTAGACTTGTAGATATGGGAGTAGATCCGTATTTGATCGCTCCTACTCTAATACTTTCAATCGCTCAGCGTCTTGCTAGGGCAACTTGTCCAGCATCAAAAAAGGTTGTACCAATGGATCCAAGTACCAAGCATCAGATTGAAGATCAAATCAAAGATTTGCCGGAAGAATTTAAAAATAGAATTGAAATCAAACAAGAAATGTATGACACTATCCCTTCGTCCGAATGTCCGTCTGGAACCCGCGGGCGTATTGCTATCTTTGAGATGTTCAAAATAGACAAAGAGCTTCAAGCTGTTATTCTCAAAAATCCAGTATATGACGACATCTATCAAGTGACGAGGAAGAAAGGCATGCTCATGATGCGTGAGGACGCGATGCTAAAGGCAATCAACGGCGTGATACCTTATACCGAAGTTTATAATTTCAATAACGAGAATGAATAAATTAAATGAGTAACTCAGCTGATATCTTTAGAAAGATAGTATACGTCATGCTTGCGTATCTCTTGTTTTGGTGGATTTTTTACGGTATCTGGTTTTTGATACCGTATACTTGGTTTAGTTATGTTTTGGTGACTTTTAAGAAATTCACACCTTACTATGTATATGGCTTCGTGCCCCTGTTAAGCCTAATGATTCCAATCTACTTTAGGAGAAAATTTCAAGTTAAGAAAAGATATTTAATTCCTGTGCACATCGTGTTTATTGTCGGATCAGTCTTCTTGTTTTTCCTCTTTAGTTTAATGGTAGCTTACAAAAATTTTGTACCCGTCTCAGGGTTTTAGAAATATATGGAAATCTGGGCCATCTACGCTATCCTCGCCTCCTTTCTCTGGGCATTTGTAAATATTTCGGACCAATATCTTGTAGCGAAGTATTCTGCAGGAGAAAAAGGTTCCGGTGGATTGGTGCTTTTCTCGAGCCTTATTGGAATTTTCATAGCCTTAGGAATTGGACTCTTTGCCAATAATATATTCGAGATTTCTTTGCTCGATAAATCTCTTTTAATTCTAAGTGGCGGGTTTACCATAGCTTGGGTTATTTTGTATCTCTATACATTAGAAATCGAAGACGTGTCGGCTGTGGTGCCATGGTTTTTAACCGTCCCGATTTTTGGTTATGTTTTTGGGTCCTTGTTTTTAGGCGAGACACTCACGGTAATGCAACAAGCAGGTTCCATAATAACCTTTTTTGGTTTATTGCTTCTAAATATTAATTTTTCTGATAATAAAAACAAAAATTTTAAATTAAAACCGGTTCTGTACATGCTTTGCGCTTGTCTTGTCATTGCTACCCAAGGAATTCTATTTAAGTACATCGCGGTAGGGGAGAGTTTCTGGATTGCATCATTTTGGCAATATTTAGGTTTGGGTATTTTTGGGGTAGTGCTCTTTATTTTTGTGCCGAAGTATCGCAGAGAATTTAATAAAATGAATAAAGATGGAGGCAAAGAAATATTTGCTCTAAATGTAGGTAGCGAACTGACATCAGTACTCGGCAATTTGCTTTCCAGTTTTGCTACACTACTCGCACCCATAACTCTGGTGTACCTTGTTGGTAGTTTTCAACCAGTGTTTGTGCTTTTGCTAACTATCCTTGGTACATTCTTTTTTCCTAAAATTGTCAAAGAAGACATCAGCCTTCGTGTCCTTTTGCCTAAAGTAATCGCAATTATTATCATGACCATCGGAAGCATTATTTTGTTTAGCTAAAATTTTTCAATTTTAAAAGGCTGATTTGGTTGTTGTTGTGTAGAGATATATATTGTTAAACAAGCCCTAGTATGGTATCGTGACGATGGATTTTGTGAAGAAGTACCCAGGTTTTGATTTCTTTTGAGGCTTGAGTATTTTTTCACAAAAAACAAATTCTTCTTTTAAATGAAAAATATTCTCTTTTTCTTGCTTTTCTCACCTACTTTTCTTTTCGGTCAAGTTGACTCTACAGATCAACAGAAAAGTAAAACTACAGATCCACTTGTAGTAGTTTGGATACAACCCCGGGTGTTTGTAGCCCCGAACTATTTGCCGATTTCGGCAATAGATATGTACCTCAATGTTGCTGACTCTCTAGCCGGATGGGGAGGAGGGATATTTAGTTCGGTTTACCCGTCAGAAGTTGACGGGATAGATTGGGCCGAAGTTATTTTATTCGGCTCTAAGGTCTTTTCCTTCCAGGACAGTTCGTATCTACAAATCGAACTAGGAGTGGGAGTCGAAACTCCCAGAGAACCAGGTTATAAATTCGGTAGAGGTTCAGGTGTAATTTCTTTTGGAAAAGAGCAAGGCATAGAAGCCTTCCTAGTTTTCGAGCGTAACTTCGGCGACAGCAAGAACTATTATTACATCGGGAACTGTATGTTCCCGATTAAGGAATTTAAGCTTATGGAAGCTTACGGAGGAGTTTTCTTTCAGAAAAATGTTTTCTGGGGGGCGAACATGGAACTTCGACTGAGAAAAATTCCTGTAACTTTTTCCTTTGGGGGAGGGTGGAATATCGAAGCCGGAAATCCTGGGTTTGCCTTCGGAATACTTTTTCGGAATTCCGAATAATAGATAAAATAATAGAAGAATAAAAACAGCCGTGCTCGTTAAGAGAACGGCTGTTTATCTTTTTAGTTAGTTAAAGCAATTTAAGACTTAAAGAGCTTTTTAATCAAACTGGTGTTGCGTTATATTGTTGAATGTACAATTCGTTTAACTCTTGCACCTAAAATAAGAAATTAGAGGGTCAAGCATCCCCGACCCTCTGCATTCGCATCCCCGACAGTTGCGTCTTCAAAAATGGTATAATAGACGTATGGACCAAAACATCAATATATATCAATATCCGGGTCAGCCACAGCAACAGTCGTCTCAAACTCAACCCCAGTCACAACCACAATTCCAAGGCCAGCAGTCCCAATCCCAGACGCAACCGCAGTCTCAGCCACAAGTATCTGGGGCAAGTACCGGTAATGAGCCCATGGTGGATACTTTGCCTGCTCATGTTTTAGAATCTGGGCAAAACCCACAGTCAAATTCGCAACAAGCACAAGGACAGTTAGCAGAAACGCAGTCAACTCAATCCGAGAACCCTCAGGCCGGAATAGGGCAAACAGCAACAGTAAGCCAAGCCCTAGAAGAAACTCCTGAATCCGAAGCAAGCGGAGGCTCCTTCGGTAATTACCTGGTATACATCCTAGGCGCTGTTCTCTTGTTTTACTTAATTAAAAAAATGGTAGAAATCTGGAAACGCAAATTTAAAATGAAATTACAACCATTGCCAGGAGAAGACAGCACTACATTGTGCGAAGTATGCAACGGCACGGGGAGAAAGCAGGTCTTGTAGTATGATTACTTCATGAAAAAATATCATTGGTTTCTGGTGGTAATCTTTTTATTAGTATGGGTGTGGGCAGCCATTAACCCAGTTTTTCCCGATGATTGGTTGCTAGAGAATTACTTAGTATTTATCTTTGTACCTGTTATTTTATTTTTTGGCCATTATTTCAAACTCTCAAAAGTATCCTACGGACTAATTACGCTTTTTATGATTTTGCATGTCATCGGTTCCCATTATACGTATGCTGAAGTTCCTTTTGGTTACACATTGCAAGACTGGTTCGGTGGGGATCGAAATATGTATGACCGTGTTGTCCACTTTCTTTTTGGCTTCCTGCTTTTCTATCCAATCCGGGAAGTGTTCATGAGGCTCGCGAAGGTGAAGGGGATATGGGCGTATATTATACCAATAGATTTGCTTGGCTCCTTTTCTGCAATATATGAGATCGTCGAGTGGCAAGTAGCAAAGAATGTTGCCCCCGAAGCTGGACTCTCATTCCTAGGTAGTCAGGGGGATATTTGGGACGCACAGAAAGATATGGCCCTGGCAATTCTAGGTGCGGTATTGGCAGCTCTCGTAATATTTATCATAAACTGGGTTTATAAAAAGGACTTCTGGCAGGACTTGAAAGATGGTTTCAAGCTAGACAAAAACGACCATGAGCTTGGGGAAGTAGAACTTAGTCGCATGATGCAGGAAAAGTAAAGTTAGGGTATAATTATCAGGTGGAATGTTTCTGATTTTGTTGATGAATTTTAGCTCGCCTTGCTTTTTAGGTTAAGTATGTTATAATCCAAATATTCGTTTTTGGTTCGAGTTTTAGGGCATTCATAAATGCCCGTTTATGATTCCAGAATTCCCACAATTTAAAGGTCTCGAACTTTCCGATAAGTCGGACGTTGAAGCACACACTAAAAAATTCCCCCCGTATTCGGATTTTAACTTTGTTTCCATGTGGTCTTGGGACATTAAAGGAGAGATGCGGATCTCACAATTGAATAATAACTTGGTCGTGCGCTTCACGGATTACCTGACTGGTAAGCCGTTTTTTTCTTTTTTAGGGGATAATATGGTAAATGAGACAGTAGAAACTCTGCTGGAGTATTCTAAACAGGAAGGCTTAGGTGAGGAATTGAAGCTCGTGCCAGAAGATTGTATTAAAGATATAGATAAAAATAAATTTAAAGAAGAAGAAGATCGGGATCATCATGATTATTTGTATTCTGTCTCAGAACTTAAAAATATGGAGGGTGGTAAATTTGCTAAGAAGAGAAATCAAGTGGCTCTCTTTATGAAAAATCATCCTAAAGCTGAAGTCAAAGTTTTTGACCTGAAAGATATAAACATTCAAGGTCAAATGACCTCTCTTTTTTCTAAATGGTTACAAGAAAAGATTAAGGAAGATGAAATTTTTGAGTCTCACGAAAAGATTGCCGTAAATAGAATGCTGCTGGCTTTAGAAACTTGCAATTTGATGGGAATAGGCGTTTTTCATAATGAAAAACTGGAAGGTTTTTTTATTAATGAGCTGACCGACTCAGAGCATATAGTGGCTCATATTTCTAAAACCAATAAAGAGCTTGCGGGTATTAATTCTTTTTTGACCAAACATAATGCAGTATTACTTCATCCATTCGAAAAGCAGTTTTTTAATTATGAGCAAGACCTTGGAATAGAAAATCTGCGTGTTGCTAAAACTCGCTTCAGGCCAATCCATTTTTTAAAGAAATATAAGTTGACTTATTTATAAGATAAAATGCTATAATAAACAAAAGATGAAAAATCAATTTGTCGGAGGTAGATTTATATATATATTCCCAACCATTGCTTTTTTAATTTTTTCTATTTTCTGGATATACATTCAGCAGTTTGATATTGAATCAACAAGAAACATGAGACAGCTCTGGGGCCACTCTTATTGGATTATGGCTTTATACGGAGCAATAGTGGGAGTAATTATCTCCAAAAAATGGGGAGGTTACAAAAGCTTACTGGGCAAGACCACCTTAGTCCTTTCCATTGGTCTTTTTCTTCAATCTTTTGGGCAAGTTTATAGTAGTTATTACGTTTATTTTAATAATGTAGAGTCTCCTCCTTATCCAGGAATAGGGGACATTGGTTTTTTTGGAAGTGTGATCTTTTACATCTACGGTGTAATTTTGTTGTCGAAACTGAGTGGTTTTAGTTTTTCTATGAAAAAGGTACACAATAAGATATCTGCTTTTTTAATTTCGGTCATTATGCTCCTAGCTTCTTACTTTCTTTTTTTAAAGGGGTATGAATTTGATTGGTCCAATTCCTTAACAATTTTTCTTGATTTCGGCTATCCACTGGGGCAAGCTTTTTATGTTTCCATCGCTATCTTATCCCTCCTTGTTAACAGAAACGTTCTTGGAGGAATTCTAAAAAAGCCCATAATATTTTTAATTTGTGCTTTAATCTTTCAGTCGCTCTCAGATTTTATTTTCTTGAATCAGTTCATTAACGGAACTTGGTATGTAGGAGGCATAAATGACTTTATGTATTTAATTTCATATTTTATTATGACCATTAGTCTGGTGCAGATAGGGAAGGCATTCGATAAAATTAATAACAGTTAGAAACTTTTTATAAAATCAAATGGACACTTTATTATGCTTTCCTAAAATAGCGTCTAGAATCATTAAAGAACAGGAAACTGTGATCGGTCCACTGGCATGGAATGAAGCCAAGAAAGTTGAAGGCTTAAGTATTCTCGATCAGTCAAGGGAACTGGTATCTTTCTCCGGAGATCCAAAGGAGACAATCAACCGTCTTGTAGCTCGGTATGAAAGAATTTTCGGTAAAGCTTCCCATGCTGTCTGTCATGACGCAGTCCAAGACATTCTTGCAGAAATGCCCCGGGATATGATTCCATCCAGTTTAGCATAAACGAAAGTTTAAATTTCTAGCTTTTTCTTTGTTGTGCTATAATTTCATACATGTCAGATACAAATACAGAAGACAAAAAAGAAACGCAAAATATAACTGAAACTCTTTATCAGCACAACCTAGAGCTTGCGATAGTGAACAAGACTCTGTCACTACTTCGTAAGCTTTACCAGATCAGTTTACTAACTACTGATCCGGAGAATTTGTCCAAGAAAATTTCCGATGCAGTTAGGGTTGATCTTAATTTAGAATTTGTGGGGATACTTGGATTCAATGAGTCTAGTGACACACTTCTGCCGTTTAACTTCTCCAAGTCAGAGAGGCTATCTGCTTCGATGGCTGAAAAAGGTTTCTACTTTAAAGATTTTAAAATAAACAATATAAAAGACAAGCCATTTTTGAAAGAAGCGGTCTATGGCAAGGTCTCAGCTGTTACAGATAACCTAGAAGATGTATGGGCAGGGACGATAGATTCCGACAAGTTGAAACTCATTTCAGACGAATCCCACATGAAGACAATGCTTATATATCCTTTGACTACCGAGACAAGGGTAATAGGAGTTTTACTCATAGGGCTTAATCGTGTATATGACACTTTAAACGAACATGAAAAAGATTCTATAAAAAGTTGTATTGACGTTATTGCAGTCGCACTCGACAAAGCATATTTATATAAACAATTACAGGATGCTAATGAAAAGCTAAAAGGATTAGATAAGCTAAAAACAGAATTCCTTTCTCTTGCTTCGCACCAATTTAGAAGTCCATTGACGTCTATTGTAGGATATTCCTCGATGCTCTCTGACGGAGATTATGGCGTATTTGAAGGCAAACAAAAAGAAGCGATAGATAAAATCTATTTATCGAGCAGACATCTGACGAACGTGGTGGAGGACTTCTTAAGTGTAGCCAAGATTGAACAAGGAGGAATGCAGTATGTGATGACTCCTTTTGATTTTGAAAAAGCAGTCCAAGACATTGCCAATGACATGTCTTTGACTGCAAAGACTAAAAATCTGAATCTCACTTTTGAAACAGACAATAAGCTCCCGTATATGGTAAACGGCGACATGGAGAAAATTCGGCATGTTGTCATTAACCTTATTGATAACTCTATTAAATACACCAAAGAGGGAAGTATAAATGTAAAACTTTCCAAAGAAGAAGATAATAAAAAGATTCGTCTCGCTATACGGGACACCGGCATGGGCATGACCACTGAAATCAAAGAAACTCTTTTTAATAAGTTTGCTAGGGGGGAGGGTGGCAAAGTGAACACTGGTGGTTCTGGATTAGGACTTTACCTAGCAAAGGTTATCGTCGAAGCCCACAAGGGCAAGGTCTGGGTAGAATCCGAGGGCCCAAACAAGGGCTCAGTATTTTATGTCGAATTCGACGCCTCGAATTAGTCTATAATTTGCATTTTAAATTTTTTCTGTTAGTATGTAGTCTATGCAATCTAAAGAAAAAGACAGTGGAAAAGAGGTAGAAAATATCGAAAAGGACAATGCTCAGTCTCGAGTTTACGAGGTTGGCTACCTTTTGGTGCCTACTCTGTCCACAGAAGAAATGCCAGTAATATTCGGAAATCTAAAAGATACTATTCAGTCTTTTGGTGGTGAGATCATTGCAGATGAAATGCCAAAAATGATTGACCTTGCTTACCAAATGCTCAAAGTTACTCAAAATGTTCGTAGCAAGTTCGACAATGCTTATTTCGGTTGGATAAAGTTCGATATGAACGCAGACAAAGTCCTAGAGC
The DNA here is from genome assembly GCA_030855725.1 of bacterium. GTDB lineage: Bacteria > Patescibacteriota > Minisyncoccia > Phycocordibacterales > UBA9973 > UBA9973. The sequence goes on from JALYQS010000020.1 coordinate 32,495, forward strand.
TAAAAACTAAGCTCGACTTAGATCCTACTATGCTCCGATTTTTGGTTCTCAAAACCGTCCGAGAAAACACAATCGCCACCAAAAGATTTGTCTACAAAGAAGGCGGAACAGTAAAAAGAAAGCCTTATTCAGCAAAGAAAGAAGGGGAAGTTGAGGGAGAATCAGCACCGATAAACAAAGAAGAAATTGATAAAGAAATAGACGCTCTTGTTTCCGCATAGTATAATAAAATCATGTATTTAAACAAAGCAATTCTAATAGGAAATCTTACTCGAGATCCTGAGCTCAGGTCTCTCCCAACAGGGATAAAGGTATGTTCATTTTCTTTAGCTACCAACCGAGTCTGGAAAGACAAGAACGGAGCGAGGCAAGAGGGTACTGACTATCACAATGTTGTAGTATTCGGGAGACAAGCAGAAACTGTGGCTCAGTACATGAAGAAAGGGAATTCGATTTTAGTTGAAGGAAGAATGCAAACCAGGAGCTGGGATGACAAGACTACTGGGGAAAAGAAGTACCGCACCGAAATTATTGCAGATCGGACACAGTTTGGACCTAAGGGCGGAAGTAGCGGTACAGCAGGACCAACCGGAGGAAGCACAGCTCAAGGAGGCGGAATGCCAAAATCAGAAATGAATGACGACGGGGATTCTATAGATTACCCCGAAGAAGACATTAACCCAGAAGACATTCCATTTTAATAAATTATAAAAAACATATGAAACAAGATTACTTTTCAGCAAACAATATAAAATACATTGACTACAAGGATATAGAAATCTTAAAGAAATTTCTAAACCCAAACGGCAAAATTATGAACCACAAGAGAACTGGGGTAACTAGCAAGAACCAGCGCCAGCTAGCTCTAGCAGTGAAATACGCTAGATTCATGGGCCTTCTACCATTCGTAGCTAAATAAAAGTAGACCATGTTCGTTCTACTCTTCGAACCATTTCTATTCGTATTATCTCTCCCCGCCATACTTTGGCAGGTTTATTCCGAGCCAGAGAAAAAGGAACTTTTAGCAGATGTAGGTACTGCCTTGATTATTACTTTATTTTTGGCACTAGTTAACTACGCTCTCTAGGAAAAAGTAAAACAAAAAAAACAAAGACTTCCCCTCGGAAGTCTTTGTTTTTTTTGTTTGTTAAGTGTTTATTATTTAGTCACTCTCTCTACATATTCTCCAGTTTCAGTATTGATGGATATCATGTCTCCTGGTTCGATGAACATCGGGGCATTGATAGTAGTGCCATTTTCTAAGGTTATGACTTTGTTGCCTCCCTTTGAAGTGTCACCGCGTACTGCAGGTGGAGCTTCTTTTACTAAGAAGGTTATCTTGATAGGTAAAGTGATTTTAATTATTTTTTCTTCTTCATCGTCTGTCGTCCAGACCAAGCCTTGAACATTGGAATTTTCCTTAAAGAATTTACCAGAGTCACCAACGAGTCCTGCGTCTAGTTTAAATCTATCTTTTGGGTTGTCCGGGTAAGAGAACCAGTATTCTCCTCGGTTAGCATATAAGAACTTTACATCCTTCTTCTCCACGTCTGCTTCGTCAGCTTTGTCTTGCGCGTGGAAAGTAGCCGCAAAAACCTTACCAGAGATAAGGCTTTTAAGCTTTACCTGGTTTTGAGGCTTTCTTTGCTGAGTCCGAGCCACGTGACTTTCTATAACTTCACACGGTTCGTCGTTATGAATAATAATTTTCTTTTCGCGAATATCGCTGTAATCTAATTGGGACATAGCGTTATACTACCAAATTCTATTTTTAAATCAAATTTTTAATTATGCCCCTTGTCATCATCCGGAAAAAACGTTTCGTTAAGCTTTTTCAAGCGAGATTCAATTTGAGGTAATTGTTCGTCAAGGTTTTTTAAGCGAGTCTTTTCTTCTTCGGTAAGACTGCTCTCATTCTTTTTAAGACCCTCTAACTCATTTGCAAGATCTTTTTTTGTATTTGTCAGGAAAAATATATCGCGATTTGCGGCATCATATAATTGACTTGAAACCTCTTCAGGGAGAAGGATTTTCTTAAGAGTCTGTTGTCTTTCTTTTTTATCTAGGGGGTTTTCATCTCCGTTCAAACTGTTCCAATTAAATCTTTCCATGCTTACTCTCCGCTACTTTTAACTTGGATTTCCCCGAAACGAGAACGGATTTCTTTTTCGAGTTCTTTTAATACCTTAGGGTTTTCTTTCAGCCAGGTACGGGTGGCGTCATAGCCTCGGCCCATAGGTGTCTTTACTCCAGCTTTATCTTTATATAAGTATGAGTGACCAGATTTCTCGATAGTTCCAAGTTTCTCGCCTAGAGCCATCATTTCGCCTTCGCGAGAGATGCCTTCACCATAGATTATGTCGAATTCTGTCTGTTTGAATGGCGCGGCGACTTTGTTTTTGACTACCTTTACTCGTGTTCGTCCTCCGACTACGTCTTCGCCTTTCTTTATCTGAGCAATACGTCGGATATCGAGTCTTACTGATGTGTAGAACTTAAGAGCCTTACCTCCTGGGGTTGTCTCAGGGTTACCGAACATTACTCCTATCTGCATGCGGATTTGGTTGATGAAGATTACCACAGTCTTAGATCGTGCTACTATCGCAGTAAGTTTGCGAAGTGCTTGCGACATAAGACGAGCTTGCTTACCCACATGGTAAGAACCCATGTCGCCCTCAATTTCGTCTTTTGGCGTAAGTGCAGCCACAGAGTCCACCACGATGACGTCTATCTTGCCGGTGCGCACTAAACTTTCTACTATTTCAAGTGCTTGTTCACCATTGTCCGGTTGAGAGATTAGAAGTTCGTTGACATTTACTCCAAGGTTCTTGGTATATTCTGGATCCATGGCATGTTCTGCGTCGATGTATGCGCAGACTCCGCCTTTCTTTTGAGCTTCCGCTACAATATGGAGCGAAAGGGTAGTCTTGCCAGATGACTCCGGCCCGAAGATTTCTATTATTCTGCCACGTGGGATTCCTCCTACTCCGAGCGCCATATCTAGTCCCAAGCTTCCAGTAGGGATGACGTTGATGTCTACCTTCGGAGAGTCACCGAACTTCATAATCGAACCTTCTCCAAACTTGGTCTGGATGGCTCGGAGAGTGTTGTCCAAGATAGTAGTGTCGCTTTTCTCACCTATAGTCTTGTCTGCCTTCTTTTCTTTTTTCTTTAACATGTCATTTTTTAATGAATTAGCTTATAATCTTTCTCATCAACGTGTCCAAATTTGTCTTCTGCTCTTATGGTTATTATATTATAACCCGGAAGTAGGGCAATAGTCTCATTAAAGTCTCCCTCCTTGTTTATGGATATCTCTCTGCCATTCAAGGTCAAGTTCTTAGCATTTCGAGCATTGCCGGTGACATTCAAAACATTTTCTGTGTACTTCACTCCGTCAACAATATTTACATTTTTTATTTTAACACCAAAAATAAGGTCATAAGATCCAAAAAATCCAAAAACTAAAATAAACAAGAAAAATATGGAGACAGAGGCTACTCTTACTATTTTCTTAGCATCATTTTTCATTACAATACATTCATTACACAATATTATTGCCTGATTCGTCGCGCTCAATTTTCTCTAAGACTTCTCTCGGCTTAGCTCCGTCACCCGGTCCTATTACTCCTCGTTCTTCTAGGGTGTCCATAAGTCGCGCAGCACGAGCGTAACCTAATTTTAATTTTCTTTGCAAATATGAAGTTGAGGCTTTACCTGCTTCTATAACGGCTGAGCGCGCTTCCTCGTACATTTCATCGTCGTCACCACCTTCGTCTTCCAAAGTGCTTTCAAAGATGCTCTTGTCTGCACTGATACTGCCACCCGAAAGTGTAATCTCGTCCATTACTTCATCCCGATATGCGTCCGCAAGGTACTTGACCACTTTCTTTACTTCGCCTTCAGAGATAAATGCAGACTGGAGACGTTCCGGTTGAGCCTCTCCAGAAGAGTAAAGCATGTCTCCAGCTCCTAGGAGCTTCTCTGCGCCTCCAGCGTCCAGAATAGTGCGTGAGTCTATCTGTGATGACACTTTAAGTGCGATACGAGCCGGTACGTTGGCTTTAATCAATCCCGTGATGACATTTACCTCAGGGCGCTGAGTAGACAGTATTAAGTGAATTCCAACTGCACGAGACATCTGCGCAAGGCGGACTATAGCAGCTTCAAGCTCACGCGGGTACGTACTCATTATGTCCGCAAGTTCGTCTATCACAATCACGATATATGGCATTCTGTCTGGGCCCGATACAGCGTCTTCGCCTTCCTTTTGTTTTGGCGCATTGTACTTGTTGAATACGTTGTTGTGGTAGGACTCGATGTCACGCACCGATTCTCCCTCGAGGATGTCGTATCTTCTGTCCATTTCTTTTGCTGCCCATTTTAGGGCCAGGATAGTTTTCTTGGCTTCAGTGATTACTGGGGTTAGTAGGTGTGGAATGCTCTTGTATAGAGTCAGCTCTACGCGTTTAGGGTCTACCATGATGAACTTCAAGTCGTCGGGGCCGTTCCTGTAGAGGAGTGAAGTAATGATGGAGTGAATGGTCACCGACTTTCCAGAACCAGTAGTACCGGCCACAAGTGCGTGAGGCATCTTTGCAAGGTTCCCAAATTTTGCTTTTCCAGAGATAGACCTACCGAGAGCCACCATCAATTGTTTCGGATTATTTTGGAATTCTGTATCTGCCAGGAGAGTAGCTAGTCCGACGGTTGATTTAACTTTGTTTGGAATTTCGATACCCACGAGCGACTTGCCAGGGATCGGAGCTTCGATACGTATTGGGTGCGCAGCGAGTGCCAGGGACAGGTCGCTCTGAAGTCCGACGATACGAGAAAGTTTGACTCCTTCAGCAGGCTTCAGTGCATAGCGGGTGACCGTAGGTCCGACAGTTATTTCATCCATCTCAACTTCGATACCGAAGTTCATGAGAGTGCGTTTGATAATGTTTGCGTTTGCTTTGATGTCGCCGGTGTTGGGCTTACCTTTGTCTTCTTCGAGTAGTGAAAGTGGGGGAGGGACATAGGTGGAGACGAGTCCGGTCTTTCTTTTTTTAATCGGCATTTCTTCTTCCTCGACGGGAGCTTCGAATTTTTCTTTTTTGTTCATGCCGAGAGCTTGTTTTACTTTCTCGGTAGTAGAAGGAGTTTCTTCAGAATCTTCTTCATCTTCGTCCTCTTCTAGCTCGATGTTTTTCTTTTCAATTGCTCCATCAATGTTTTCTTTTTTGTGTATTATTGCATTCCAAATATTGCTAAATAACAAACCGAAGTTTGGTCGGGTGTCGAACATTGTTAGGAGTGAAATTATTAGCAGTGCTCCAAGTAAAATTATGCTAGCGTAGGTATCAAAAAGCGCCATGAAAGGAGTCGATAATATTCTTCCCAAAAATCCCCCAGCATGAGTGCCGGAAGCTATGTCGATCATACCTAAGCCACACAACAAGAAGAGGAGAGAACTAACAGCTCGCACCCAGCCAACGCTCGGAGTTTGGGAATTTAAAAAGGAAGAACCTAAGAGTAAAAAAAGAGTCGGTAGAAGTATGTATCCGACTCCCAAAAGTGCATGAAGAATTTTATAGAAAAAATCTCCTGCGACTCCCGCAACACCGAAAGACGCCATTAAAAGTAAAAGCGCTAAAACAAAAAAAAGTATTGCCCAAATACCGTGCTTCGTTTCTGTTTTTAGTTTGCTCGAGTTATCTTTAATTGGATTACTTTTCTTCTGCTTGTTTTTAGATTTTCCGTGTTTTGACATACGCGTATTTTAACATATTTTAGAAGTTACTAAAATCTGTATACAATAACTGTTGCTTTTTATCCTGTCCTATATATAATGGACACATGAATCCGGTGAACGACAACCAAAACAATCTCAAGGACACTCAAAACAGCACTACTCAAAGCTACCTAGCTATATCAGACGGAGCTATGTCTTTGTCTTATAAAAAAACAAACAAGCTTGTAACTGCAGTCTATATGGTAACGGACATGCTGGATGCCGGCGAACCCATACGTTTAAAGTTAAGGACACTAGGAACTGAAGTTCTATCAGACACCATTTCTTTAAGTCGAACTAATTTACTAAAAGACGTATTAAGCAAAAAGATTCAAGAAATTTTGCATTTCTTAGACCTGTCGGAAACTATAAATTTGGTGTCTGTTATGAATGCCAGTATCCTAAAAAAGGAGTTCCTGGAATTACAAAAGTCTGTTGAGGAGTACGCCCAGAGTTTAGGTACCTTTTCTGGTAAAAGCACTCTCTCTGAATTCCTAAATCCTCGGGAAAGATTCTCTATTATTCCACCGATCGAACGAGAGAACTATCCTATTGGACATCAAAATTCTACCCATATTGGTGTCCAGAAAGGTGGCACTTTACTTAAAGCTCTGTCCGATAGAATAACAACACGTCCAATAGAAAAATCTGCAACAATAAATCGCGACCTTTATGTCCCCAAAAACACTACTGGACATGTCCCTAATAAAGAAGAGTTTGCTGTGCTTAAGAAACAAAGGCAAGATGCAATTCTCCGCATCATAAAGGACACTAAAGGCATGGCAAGTATCGCAGAGATCAAGAGTCATCCCGTTGCTAGTTCCATGTCCTTTAGTGAAAAAACTCTGCAACGAGAGTTGGTTTCTATGACTGAAAATGGTGTCCTTAAGAAAACAGGAAGCAAGCGCTGGAGCAGGTATTCTATTTTGTAATATTGAGTGTCTATGTGTGTCTATATATGTATACCAGTATCTGCATCTTGGTTGCATTTTAAGCAAAAATATGCGAATATTGGTCCGTGGATAAAAATCTTTTATAGATTTGCGAGTTACGCAAAATTCATTATGGTTCTTTAAAGAATCCATTTTGAATGTAACGTTATCCACATAATATACGTTGTTGCATTAAGCGCACATATATTATAATGAATTTGTGCTTGGAGGGTGCGTTTTTTATTTAGTAGAAATACTTTTTTTAAACGTAGATTTCATTCACAATTTATTTTAGTCTTTGAGGTTGTTCGGTTGTGTATTCCTTGCTCACAATTTCGTCGAAAAAATTTTGAGGAAGCTACATAGCAAAGAACAACGCCCATCTCTAATCGCAGTACATCGAGAGATTATTGAAAGATATTGGTGGGTAAAAGAAAGGTCATTGAAAATTGAATAGTCCTTAGAGATTAATTAATAACTATTTCTAAGCGACGAAACATTCTACAGAATTCATTCTTTAGGATTTTCAGTTTGAGATGTTGGTTAAAATCTTTTCATTATTTTCTGCCCCATTATTAAAATTATTATTAATTAATTGGCGGATGGTAGTGATAGAAAAAATACGCTTTTAGTTTTGTCGAAACTTATTAACGGCGTATATTAAAAAATATTATGAGTAATTTATTCAAATCAAAATTCATTCTTGGTTTAGTAATGGTACTTATGTTCGTAGTTGCAAACGTTGCAAGTGCTTACACATTTACTATGCCTTTGAAACTAGGAACTAGGAATGCTGACGTTATGGCGCTTCAACAGCTTCTTAACGCTAACGGCTTTACAGTTTCTATGACCGGTGCAGGTTCTCCAGGATTGGAAACTACCTACTTCGGTTCAAGAACTAAAACTGGCGTTATAGCTTTCCAGCGTGCAAAGGGTCTAGGTGCTGACGGAATCGTTGGTCCTATAACTCGCGCAGCATTAAATGCTATGGGTTCAGTATCTGGAAACTTCCCAGCAGGATGTAATTCAGCTGCAGGATACAGTCCTTCAACTGGTATGCCTTGTAACGGAATGGTTGGAAACAACTTCCCAGCAGGATGTTCTTCAGCTTCAGGATTCTCTTCTTCAACTGGTATGCCATGTAACGGAACCACTAATCTCCCAGCAGGTTGTTCATCAACTTCAGGATTTAGTGCTACTACAGGTGCTCCATGTAATGGTGGCGTTACTGTAAACAACGGTCCAGTCGCAGTTATGCTTGCAACAAACAACCCAGCTTCTATGACATTAGTTGCAGGACAAGCTACTGCTGACCTTGCGCACTTTACCTTCACCGGTAACGGCGTAGTTACAGGAGTAACCCTACAACGTCTTGGAGTTTCTGCTGATACCACTCTTTCAAATGTTTACCTCTTCGATGGGGCTATGCGTTTGACAGATGCTGCTTCAGTTGGAAGTAACGGAAAAGTTACTTTCTCTGCTCCAGCTGGACTTTTCACAGTTAATGGTTCAAAAACTATTTCTGTAAAGTCTGACATCGCTGCAAGTACCTCAGGTCAAACTGTAGGTATCCAGCTTGCATCATTCACTACTTCTGCAGGTACTGTAAATGCTAACCTTTCAGGTAACATTCACACTATCGCTGCAGCTACACTTGCTACTGTTTCTGCGGGTACTGTAACTCCTTCAGGAGCTACTCTTAACCCTGGACCAGCTGTAACTGTATGGCAGTCAACTCTAAACGTTTCAAATCGAGATGTTTGGATGAAGAGACTTGCACTACGAAACGTAGGTTCAGCTCCAGCTTCAGCTTTCGCTAACTTCAAACTCTTTGTAAACGGAGTACAAGTTGGTACAGCTACTGGTCTTGATATAAATGGCTATGTGACTTTTGACCTTATGTCTTCTCCAGTATTACTTATGTCTGGATCACGCGTAGTACGCGTAGATGCTGACATCGTATCTGGTGCTTCACGAACTGTTAACTTCTCACTTAGAAACGCAGCTGATGTCGACCTAGTTGATTCAAGCTTCGGCGTGAACATCTCTCCTACTGCTACTCCTTGGGGACCTTCTGCTAACAACGTTATCAGTGGAACAAGTGGTGGTACTCTTACAATCGAGAAAGACGTAACTTCTCCTTCAGCCAACGTAACGCTAGCTGGAAACGATGTTACTCTTGCAACATTTAAGATGACTGCATACGGTGAGCCTATCAAAGTTGAAACTCTAACAGTAGGTCACACGACTTCTGTTACTGCTACACTTCGAAACGCACACCTATTATTGAGTACAGATGGTGTTAACTGGGTACAATACGGTTCTACAGCAACATTAGTTGCTGCAGGAACTTCATTCACAACCAACTACACAGTTAATCCTGGAACCCCAGTATGGGTAAAGGTTAACGCGGATGTATACGACAACGACGTAACACAAAGTATCGTTGCTGGTACTACAATAACAATAAATCTTCTTGCTGGATCTTCAAATGCACAACGCATAGATTCACTAGGATCATTTAATGCTCCAGCTTCTACTGTTTCTGGAAACCAAGTAACTGTCGCTTCTGCTTCAGCTGTTTTGGCAAAGAACGCAACTTACGCTAACCAGACTACAACTTTGCCTGCAACCAACTTCAAAATTGGTTCATACACTCTTGCTGGTTCTTCAGTTGAAGATATTCTTTTGACAACTGTTTCTGTGGACATAGACGAATCAGTAGGTACTGAATTTGACGAAGGTGATCTTACAAACATCTATATGGTTGTAAAGAATTCTGCGGGAACAATCGTTTCTCAGCCAGCTCCTCTTTCAACAGGAGGTACAGGTGCAGATCTTAACTTCTCTTTGAATTACACCCTTGTAAAGAACACCAACGTAACTATCGAATTGTTTGCTAATCTTGCAGATGATGGATTAGATATGGTAGCTGGTGTTTCTGGTGGTTCTAACGCTATTGACTCTACAGATGCATTCGCTACAGATCTTACTGTTACCGGTACAGCTCTAGTTAGTGGAACTGCAGTAACTGCAACTTCTGCAGATACAACAGGTCAAGCTATCGCTTACGGTACAGCTACAATCACTGCTTCAGCTGACGCTGCCAATCCAGTTGCTGCTATTGTCTATGACAATCAAACAGTAACTACTTTGGCTGCTAAATTTGCTGCAGTAACAGCTGGTTACAACGTAACCGACGCTGTAGTTACAGTTGCTGATGCTACTAACGTAACAAGCGTAATGCTTTACGATGGTGCAACATTGGTTGCTACTATGCCTGGTGCTGCTTCAGTTACTTTCTCTGGTCTTAATTGGAACGTTCCATCTAACACCAACAAAGTTCTTACTGTTAAGTTAGCTCTTGGTACTGTAGGTATCGGTGCTGGTACAACTGGTGCTTCAATCCTTACTACATTGACAGGATTCACCGCTGTTAATACATCTACTGGTGTATCTGCTGCTGGTACAGGTTCTGCTGCAGGTCCTGCAATGTATGTATACGCTGCTACTCCAACCATCACCAACGTAGCTCTTCCAACAACAACCCTTACAAACGGTACTGCTACTGTTTCTAAGTTCTCTGTTGCTTCAAATGGAGGAACTATCGGATGGAAAAAGTTTGTCTTCACAATCAATAAGGTAATGTCTGGTACTGATACATTGGCTTCTGCAACCCTTTGGGATGCTGATACCAACACTCAGATCGCTGGTACAGCTACCTTTACTGGCTCTGTAGAAGTTGACAATGATACTGCTGGAGGTTTGACATTTGTTGCTACAAATGAACAACAAATCAGTGGCACAAAGAATTATGTTCTCAAGATGACTGTTGCTGGTGCAACAACAGCTGGAGACTACCTAAGTGTTTACATTGATCAGCTTCCTACAAGCTTCGCTGCTTCAAACGACTATGCAACAGTTGCTGCTACAACAGCTACCTTTGTGTGGACAGATCAATCAGCTGCAAGCCACAGTACTACAACTACTGACTGGTCAAACTCTTACTTAGTGAAGAATCTTCCAACTGACACCCAAGTTCTTACTTACTAAATCTAGTAGTATGATTTGATGGTCTAAGTTGAGAGCAATCTCTACCGAGTGAACAACAAAAAACCACCCCTAACCGGGTGGTTTTTTGTGTTTCTGGGGCATTTAGCTTATAATATAGTTATGAAAAAGATTATATTTTTATCTCTATTATTTTTTGTTTTTAACTCTGTTTCTGCACAGAGTCTGACTATCACTGGTTGTTTAGAGCTTCATTCAAACATGCGACAAGGGACAAAAGATTCAGCATCTTATAGTAATGTATACGCACTCCAGTCTTTCCTAAAAGTTAATAATTATATGACCGTTAATCCTACAGGATACTTCGGAGTTTATACCTTAAAAGGAGTCAAAGCTTTCCAGAAAGCAAGTAATATAACGCCCACTGGTTTCGTTGGTCCGTTGACCCGTGCTGCTATACAAAAAGCCTCTTGTTCTGAAGTTTCAGTTACTCCACCAAGTCAAAATCCAGTGATACCAGCTGTGCCGACAATAGAGACCCCTGTCCCTGTCAGTCCAATTCCTGCCCCAGTGGTACCAGTTATCGAAGATCCTATTCTTACTGCACCTAATAATTCCTCCCTAAGAGTTAGAACCGACGGCACCATTAGTGTTACTAACAATTCTATAACAGTACGCGGGAGTGTGACCGCTGGAGCAAGGTCAGGTACTATGCGCTGGTTCGAGCTAACTAAAAATCCAACTGTCTATAAATTATCTGAAACAACGATCAGTCCAAAAATATCTCAAAGGTCCAATGATAACTTTGAGCAGACTTTTGTCGGGTTAACCGAAAAAACCAGTTATTATTATCGAGCCTGCGCTGAAAATGTGGATTTAGGGCAAATATCCTGTGGTGGTACAGTGTCTGTGACTACAAATTAAATACAAAAAATATGACTAAAGAAGAAACAAAAAACGGCATTATTGGGTTGGTTGTACTTATTGTTATTGTTGGGGGTATTTATTTCTATAAAAATAACCAAAAAGAAGAGACTCCTATTCCAGAAAACGTGGACATCCTTGTTCCGCCCACAGAAAATATAGAGGACGTAACCCCGGGCACAGAGGAAACAACGACAGGTGAAAGTTCTGAGGTTAATTCAAATCCAGTTGTTACCAAGCCAGAAATCATTACTGCCGACAAGACTAAATTCAACACTCTTTTACAAGAAGGATCGAAGGCTTTTATGGATAAGAATTATTCGTTGGCTATCAAGAAATACAACGAAGCCTTAGTCTTAGATGCTTCTGACGTTGTTTATATCCGTCTTTACAGTGTCTACAACGCACAAGGGGATATCAAGAAGGCCGAAGAAATGTTGAATAAAGCAATAGCCAAAAATCCTTCATACACTGATTACTGGACCACCAAGCTAACATTTCTAGACGAAATGACCACCACAAGCTTCACAGGCTTAAAGAAAGTGTATGCCGAAGGTCTGACGAAAGTAGATCCAAAAACAAAAATAAATCTTGTAACCACCTTCGCAGGCATCGCAGAGAGTAACGGTGAAATAAATGAAGCCATATCACTCTGGACTTATGCCAAGACACTGTACCCCGAGAATGCTTCCATTTATGATCAAGAAATTAACAGATTAAAATAAAGTAGCACAAAAAAGAACACAATTGTGTTCTTTTTTGTTAGTGGTATACTTTCGGCAGTTCTTCATTATTAGTTTTAAAGCTTAATATATGAAATTATCTAATACAGTTACAAAGAGTGGTGGGGTCTTGGTAGTGCTGGCAATGTTTGTATTCTTGTTTTTAATCAGTTCTCAAAACGTCCTTGCCTCCACCTACACATATAACGATGATTTAAATGGCGCGTATAGCGATGATTGTAATGAACCGATTGTACAATTTCCTGGTGGGTATCCATATTATTATACTTGTAATTACGCTTTCGATCCTGATTTTTCTGGTACGGTGTATCAGATTGATGCTTATGTTTTAAGACGTAATCCAAATGGAACTCCTTTTTATTTATATGTTAATTCTGCCCCGAATTTATGGTCTTTCGGTACTCAGGTCGCCAGGTCCGATAACTTTATAAACGATAATGCCGACGATTCTACATTTGTTTTAGAATCTTTTTATTTCCCTGACGGTATTCTGATAGAAGATGGTGTCTATTATTCTTTTTTTGTGGGCAATGAAGATATTACTGACCCTAGTTCTCGTATAGCTATAGGTAGTGGTACAGGTAGTACAAATTTTCAATACTGCGCTTTTCCTGCCGATGACTTGGGGCCTTGTGTCTCCGGTGGTGGTTTCGGTATACTTTCCAAGCCTTATTTGGTTTTACATACCGACCTTCCGCCACCACCTGCTTCTCCTCATAATGTTTTTTCTGACAATTTTGACTCTTACCTCAATGGGTCAAACCTAATAGGTCAAGGTGGCTGGACTGGTCTCGGGATTATAAATGTAGGTAATGCTTGGTCAGTTTCTTCCCCTAATTCTGTTTACAACCCTTCTGCTTCTGCCAACCATTTCACATCTCCAGTATTTACAGGTATTACTAAAGGTTATGTTTCTTTTCCTTTTCAAATTATTTCTGGCTATGACGGAGGGGGAGATACAGCTTTCTATGATTTTGATGCTATAGAAAATCAATTGCTTCAGTTCGTTTATATGGACGGACAAACAAAATTCAAAATAATGGGTACTACTGGAGTTTCGGGTTTTACTACTACCTTATATGCCGGCTTGGATTTTAATACTGTTTATAACTTTGTCCTTGATTTCGACACACCCCTAGATCAGTATCGTTTGTCCTTAGATGGCGGAGCTACTTTTACACCGTGGGTGGACATGAATAGCCCTGCCAGCTTCACTGGTTTTCAATTCTCTCGTCAAAATGTAAATAACGCTATTGTGTTTGACGATTTTAATGTTTTTGATATTGCTTTTGGCTCTGATGTTCCTCTACCAGTCTGCACAACCGATTGTTTTTCAAATGTTCTTTTTTTGCCGGGGCACATGGGGAGTAGACTTTATGAAAAGGAAGGTACGGGTTCTACTTACTGTGGCTTTAGTATATCTGGTTCTGATTGTTATGGGGACAAAGAACTTTGGGTGTCTACGAATGATTCGAATCATGAAAAACTAAGTTTAGATACTAACGGCAAGGAAATACAAGATACAAATGGTAACATCATCAATGACGTGTACACTGTCAACGATACCAAAAAGTTAGACAATGATGGCGATGAAACAGGCATAGTGGACGATGTGTTTAGTGCAAATATCTATCAATCGTTTTTGTACGACCTCAAAGAATTAAAAGCAACAGATAAAATAACAGACTATGACTTCATTCCATATGATTGGAGACTTTCATTAGAAGACGTCATCGCTAATGGTGAAGTAGATGAAAACAATCACCTGTATTACAAAGACAATACCCAAGATTTCTCTGAATCCTTTATCTTGAAAAAACTCAAAGACTTGCAGGAGTCTTCTAAGACTGGCAAAGTCACCATCATAGCTCACAGTAACGGCGGACTCGTTACCAAAGCCTTAATTCAAAAGTTAAAAGATACCAACAACCCTCTCTACGACAAGATAGACAAAATCATATTTGTGGCTGTGCCTCAAGTGGGCGCACCGGAAGCATTCATGGCTTTGCTCCATGGGGTAAAACTTGGGTATGGTTTTGTTATGAGTGCTGAAAGATCGAGAGTCCTTTCAGAGAATATGCCATCAGTGTACAATCTTCTCCCGTCTGCCTCGTATTTCACTATGCCTCAAATGCCTTTTACACCAGAGCCACTCATTATTTTTTCTAACACTCCACTTTTTGCAGAACAAATAGCGGAATACGGCGCAAGCATAGACAACGAACAAGAACTGCATGACTACATTCTGGGTACAGACGGTAGGATAAAACCCGTTGAGTCGGACTTGTCGCACCCCAACATTGGCAACCCTATCCTATACAATCAAGCACAAAGCGTTCACCAAACATTAGACAATTGGAACCCCTCGCCAGAAACGCAAGTCATCGAGGTGGCAGGCTGGGGAGAGGAAACGAAATCTAACATTGAATACAAAGAATACAAGACATTTCTGGGTAACAATAAAATCTCTTACAAAGTAAATACTACGATAGACGGTGACGGTACTGTAGTGGTGCCTAGTGCATTGTGGATGCCAGTAAACGAGAAGACGGAGAGGTGGTGGGTTAATTTAAAGGAATATAATAAACGTCAAAATTTAAACATACCTCGTGACCACAAAGACATCTTAGAAATTCAAAGCCTTAGGAACCTTATTTTATCTAAAGTTAAGAATGAACCAGCGTTTTCCAACAACAAAAACTATTTGGTAAACAATGATTCAGTTTTAATTTCAGACCCAACAGACACCCGCTTCCACTTCACCCTCCATTCACCCTTATCCCTCGGCATCACCGACACCCTAGGTCATTATACCGGTCTTGATCCAGTCACTGGTGAAGTCAAAGAAGAAATTCCAGACGCTCGTTACGAGCAAATAGGCGAAGTTCAGTTCCTTTCAGTCCCAGCTGACACAGCTTACACCTTAAAACTCCAAGGCTTGGATTCAGGAGATTTCTCGTTAGATATAGACAAACAATTGGGTAACATCATTACTGAATCAACCTCTTTTCAAGGAATACCGGCATCAACAGCGACAAAAGTTACAATAGACATCAGTCCAGATATTGCAATAGCAGATGTTGTCTTACAGCTTGATCAAAATGGAGACAGTGTTACAGACCTAAATCTAGTAGCCAGGTCGGGTGAGGTAGTGCTTATGCCCGCACCTTATGTGTGGAACGGTTTCTCTCAACCCATCAACGACATTGCTCATCAGGCAGGGCAGAGCCTGAGTGTGTTCAAAGCTGGCAGTACTGTGCCGGTGAAATTTCAGTTAAAGAAAATAGACGACAGTATCGTACAAGCGAATATCACACCAGTATGGCTGGCTCCTCAGAAAGGTTCTATTTTGACTTCAAGTGTTGACGAATCTGTCTACGTCAACACTGTCACAAGTGGCACTACTTACAAATGGGATGCCGAAAGTCAGCAATATGTCTATAATTGGAGTACTAAAGGTTTACAAGCAGGGTATTGGTACAAGATTTATGCCAAGCTGGACGATGGGAATACATACTCAGTTACAGTTGGACTGAGATAGTTTATTATTAATTATATTTAAAATTTATGAATAGATTTATTGAGTGGTTTAGTAAAACCAGAATGTTGTTTGTTAGTTTCATTGGTGCTATATTAGCTATTTTCTTTTGGTTTTTTATAAATGATAATACTTTAGATTCTTTGGTTTATGCATCTTTTGTTTTTATCCCAATCATGTTGTTCAGTACGATTGTATATTTTTTATCCGAAAGCACTTTTTCCTCTTGGAGGAAATTCACATTTATTTATTTATTTATTTATTTATTTGTTATGATAGTTGCACCTTTAAAGTGTGATGCTTACATTCCGCTTTGTAAAACAAAACTTTTTTTCCTTTTCATCCCCACTTATTTTATTTTGTCTATAATCCTAATCCTATACACATCTTTCAAACTCAAAACCCCACCCAAACAATAAACAAATCTACTCATACCCACACCTTATCTCTGGAACGGCTTCTCTCAACCCGTCAACGACACTGCTCACCAAACAGGACAGAGTTTTAGTGTATTCAAAGCTGGGAGTACTGTACCAGGGTGAGATTAATAGGTTAAAAAATAAAATAAAACAAAAAAGAACACAATTGTGTTCTTTTTTGTTAGTGGTATACTTTCGGCAGTTCTTCATTATTAGTTTTAAAGCTTAATATATGAAATTATCTAATACAGTTACAAAGAGTGGTGGGGTCTTGGT
>JALYQS010000021.1 GCA_030855725.1 bacterium
TGGAAGAGTGTCGAACGTTATGTTGCTAACCAAGGAAAGACGGAAGATTCACCATATCAGTTACGATTACTGTAGGCTCATGCTTCCGATCATACCCTGTGGGCTTGCCCCAGGGTGGTTGATTAAATCTTTTGTTTCATTATCTTTAAGATCAATATTTTGATATTCTAAATATTTCTTAAATAATTCATCAGATAAATTATTTTTTGATTCTAATATTGATAATAAGTTTATAAAATTCATAAATATATTATAACACTAGACTAAATTTTCATAACAAAAAAAACACTAGTAAGAGTGTTTTTTTTGTTTAATATCGGAGTTAAAGTGGTCAATCACCTTTAACTTGAACCTTTTTATGATCGCCAATCAGATTTATGAACCCGTCCACTTCTTTTCACATTGCGCACAACGATTGTTCCCTGTATGTTCAAACATATCAGTAAATCCATTTGGTTGATACATTTGACCAACCTCATCCCAATAAAACTCATCGTCAATAATTGTCTCGACCAATTTACTTTCACATCCACAAAGTTGGCATGCATGTTTAGGAAATATTTTTGTCTCAGTATTCATATACTGATCCTTGATCAAATAAAACATAAAGTCAACTACCTAAGTCGGTATTTTCCAGCCTCAATAAATTCTAGATAACCCTTATCTCTCAAGAATTGTAACTGCTGTCTTATTTTCGGCTTTATATTTTTGTTTTCAGGATGAATGACAGATAGGTCTTGTTCAAAAGCATACATATCTTCCAATATGAAATCTTTTTTGTTGAGAGAATCAATGCAGTTCATAATATCTAAAATCCAACCTTTTGCATCAGGCTTTTTAATTTGTTTTAAAAATACTGTTTTCTGCCATTTTTCCAATACATCTTTTTTATCAAGCTCTTTTCCATTCTCAATATAAAAAATCTGCCCTGCTTTTGGAATTTTTGAAAATAAAATATTTGAGCCAATCCAACCTGCTCGTCTAGCAGTTTTAGCAAGAGGTTTTCTTTCTTCAATAATTTCAGAAACGAAAAAATGTTTTGGCACAACAAAAAAATCATTCACGCTCCAAGTTTCTAAATATCCCATGAAAAAGAAATTTGGTTTTTTTGCTGAGTTAATACGCTTAACCATTTGAGAATAAGCACCGGCAGAAACTTTTTTGCCAAATTTTCCTTTTTTTGATTTTAACTCAAAGTCTTCAATACACTTTTTACAATAGAAATCCGCGACAGGTTTATTATTCTCGTAATTATCTATAGAACCTCCACATTTTGGACAATATACTTCTTTAAGTACCCAACTTTCAGTTTGGACTCGTGCTTTTTGGCTAGCACTCAAATAATCCTGCCCCAGTTCTAAATCAAAAGAAAGGTCCATAATCTTACCTATTCATCCAAGTAATCGTCAATTGTAACACCGTAGCAATACAGACCCATAGGAGATACGGGATGTTGGCGTAGATGATCCATGCGAGGCTTGGGGCGCCTGTCGAGATGTGGTTGGTGAGGGAGAATTGGTAGAGAGAAAATAAAGCCCAGATGAGGGTGATGAGGACGAGGAGGATGTCGATGGATGCGAGGAGGTTGTTCTTGAGGCCAAATTGAAAATAGGTGAAGGCGAAGTTGAAAATGAGGTTAAGGACAAATGGCAAAGCCACTATCCATGGCAATTCTTTCGTGTAGACTTTATAAAACACGGTGCCGAAAGTGACGGCGATGATAGCGTAAAGCACCGTCCACACCGGCCCAAAGACCCAGCTTGGTGGCGCCCAGGTGGGCTTGATGAGGGTGCTGTACCAATTGTAGGTGTTGGGGTTCATGTTTACAGTATAGCATCTTGTAAACAAAAACCTTTCTATCTCCCCTACTCAACAATTTCTAATTCTTTAACTTTCTTGCTCTAACAATGTCCTTACCAAGGGCGGTTCTCATCCAGTATCACGCACCAGATATAAATTTTCTATACAAGCAAGTTGCATCCAAATTTCTATTGCTGGGAGACTAGGAATCGCCTCTCGCACTACTGTGCTCGAAACCTTTGCTCTCTCTTCGAGAGCTGCGGCCCGCGGTTCTCATCCAGTATCACGCGCAAAATAAAATGAGCCATAGAGATATGGTTCTTTTTTGTTGTGGGTGTAGTGGACGGAGAACTGGTATAATATATTATGTACAGATGTTCAATTATTAGTTAGTTATAAAAAATATGAATACACAAAATAATAACGTTTTAATAGGAATAGTAATGTTAGTAGTAGGATTTGGTTTGGGTTATCTGGTGACTAGCGGACAAAGAAACAGCGTGTCTAGAGAGCAGACCATGACTACGGACTCCATAAACGAACAATCTGGTCCTATAACTTCCGGCGAAAATCCACAACCTGGTAGCATCCACGATATGCCTGTTGAGCCAGCAGCTGCGGTTGCTCGTAAAGACCTCGCTCTCAAATTAGGCGTAGCTGAAAAGAGTATCGTAATTATGATGGTCTTTGATATGACTTGGAATGATGGTTGTCTTGGTCTTGGAGGCCCAGCCGAGAGTTGTCTGCAAGCTTTAGTCCCAGGTTTTAAGGTGGAGATGCTAGCGCAAGGTAAAACATATATCTATCGAACAGATAAGACCGGGGGAGTTATAAGGGCAGAAATTAAATAAGTTAAATCTAAAATATGAATACTCAATCAAATACAACAGAAAAGCAATCTGTAGAAAAAGCCTATATTTCTCATGTTTTACGATATGTAGGCGTCGGTCTTATTTCGGGGTCTATCGTACACATGGGGACGCTAGGCGGAGAATCTACTAGATATATTATTCTCATCATTATGGGGGTGGTTGCTTTTATTACAGGAACTTTGCTCGAGAAAAGAGAGTCAGAAAGTTCACTTACATCATTTATTGTAGTCTCGGTAATAATGTCGATTGGGGTTGGTATGGTAAGTGGAGGAACGCAACATTATCTCGATGGTCCTACATACGCCGCCTTTCTGATCCCAATCGGAATGGCTATAGGATACTTTGCTTTCTTGTTTAGGGATTATAAATCAGAAATTAACACCAAACGCATATTAGTTATGTCAGTCATAGCTATAGGACTTATTACAGTTTTGTATTTCATTGCTAAGAGGCTACCTGTCCAAGAGGACCACCATGCCATCGAAAATCTTATTGAAAGTAATAATTCTTCGGAACTCATAGAAGAGCGTGTTCACATTGATGGAGATGGACATGCTAACTAGCATAGTCCACCAAGTCGCACAGTATTGAGCAAAACACCTCTTTCGAGGTTTTTTGCTTTTCTTGTAACTACTTGGTATATAAAACGGCTACTGATATGTTTGTGGGTCGAATTATCAAAGGAGTAAATATTTATAAATTTATGGAAAACAACATGAAGTGTGAAAAATGCGACGGTATGATGAAAAAGTCAGATGACCACAATATGAAATGCGACAAGTGTGGGCATACAATGAAAATGGATCACGGTATGGATCATAGCAAAGACAGGGCAATGGGGAAGGACAGCAAGTAAAAACTAAAAGTACCGTTAACACAACACGTAATTCAGCAAACTGGATTTTCTTCAGATTATAAAACGATAATTGTTTTTTCTGCAATAACTCTAATAGCCACTGGCTTATCTATGGTTTATCTTAGAAAGCGTACAAGTTAGTTCTTGTTATAGAAAAATACCGGTTGTACAAAGCACCTCCTAGAGGTGCTTTGTAGTATAATATTGCTATGAAGTTTTTTAAATGCATACTATTGTCTATCTTTTTGTTAACAAGTTTTTACCCGACTTTCCTTGGAGCACAGGAATTAGTAGAAGATAAAGTTGAAGTAGTAAAAGCGCAGGTTGTAGAAGTGTTAAGCCAAAAGAAACAAACAATTCCCGGAGTTAGTATAGAAAGTACATCCCAAACTATCACGGTAAAAATATTAGAAGGCGAGAAAACTGGCGAGTCTGTAACTATTGAAAATGATTACATTATGCTTGAGCCTGGTGACAGATTTTTCCTATATCATAGTGTCGACGCAATTGATGGCAGAGAAACGTATTCAGTCAGAGACATTGACCGCCGACCGGTAATATTTTTCTTCATTGCTTTGTTTGTGGCGGTGGTACTACTTTTTTCAGGCAAGCAAGGAGTGCGTTCTTTGATTGGGTTGGCTGGAAGCTTCTTTGTAATTTTATATGTTCTAATTCCAGGTCTTCTTGCAGGTTACCCTCCGATACTTACTAGCATTATAGTTGCTACCGTTATTCTTTTTCTTGCTATCTATTTTACTCATGGTTTCAATCGTGTGTCTACTGTGGCTTTCACCGGTACTGTGCTTGCAGTTATTTTAACTGGTACTCTGGCATATATTGGAGTTAGCCTTGCTCGTTTCACAGGTTTTGCCACCGAAGAAGCGTTTTATTTAAATCTAAATACAAGAGGTACCTTGGACTTCACTGGGCTTCTTTTGGGAGGAATCATGATTGGAGTTCTGGGTGTGCTTGACGACATTGCGGTAACCCAGGCGGCAGTGGTCAGAGAGCTATACAGTTCAGCTGCACACTTGTCCCGTAAAGAAGTTTATAGGAAAGCATTAAGTGTCGGCAAAGAACATGTGGGTGCGTTAGTCAACACTTTAGCGCTTGCATATACCGGTGCGTCATTGCCATTGTTGTTATTGTTTTCATCCGCGAATACTTCAATGTCGAATGTTATTAACCAAGAAGTTTTCGCGACAGAGATAATAAGAACAGTGGTCGGTAGCATCGGTCTTATTCTCACTGTGCCGATTACCACACTACTTGCTGTGTATTTATTGAAAGGATATAAAGGAAAGATGATTCCTAATTCGCATATTGGGCATACTCATTAGTTTTCTGGCCTTTCTTATAGATTTGGTATATAAATAAAAAAGCTTAAAATTCAAGAATAAATTATGATTTATATTTACGCATTGCTCAGTACGATAATAGTTAGTCTAATTTCATTAATCGGGGTCTTTTCTCTTTCTATGAAGGAGGAATTTATTCGCAAATACATTTTCTTATTTGTCAGCCTCGCAGCTGGTGCACTTCTCGGGGACGCCTTTATCCACTTGATTCCAGAATCGTTTGAAGCATTAGCAAATGGTACCCACGTCGGACTACTTATTATCGCTGGTATGTTTCTTTTCTTTGCTCTAGAAAAGTTTCTTCACTGGCACCATCATAGCGACGACATTGCGGAGCATCATACTCATCCGGTGGGGGAGTTGGTGATTTTTTCGGACGGAGTTCATAATTTCATAGATGGAATTGTTATTGGAATCAGTTTTCTGGTAAGTGTACCTGTGGGTATTGCTACTACACTGGCAGTTATCCTTCATGAAATACCTCAGGAAATTGGTGATTTTGCAGTACTACTTCACGCTGGCTATACTAGAAAGCGAGCACTCTGGCTAAATTTTTTATCGGCACTTGCAGCTATTCTAGGGACATTGGTAGCTTTCGTGTTGGGTGAAGGAGGAGCAATATTCACAACCTGGATTTTACCTATTGCAGCCGGAGGGTTTATTTATATTGCTGCTACTGATTTGATTCCAGAACTACATAAGACAAAAACAGTAAAACACTCTTTCTCACAATTTATATTTCTCGGCTTGGGGGTTGTGCTAATGTACGGACTCACTTTTTTGGAATAATCCAGCCGGTAAGTTCAGCGATTTTAATTAAAAATATGTTTATGCTATAGTGGAAGCTATGCAAAATCTAAAAACATTTATTCAGAAATGGTCTAAAAAGAAGCGGTCCTACGTGATTTTGGCCTTTATAATATTAGCCCTTTTCCTAATTCTAAAGCCTAAAGTAGACGAAAGTGTAATGGTGGATACGGTGAAGCTACAAGACCTAGAATCTACTGTGTTAGCCTCAGGCGAGATTACTAGCAACACGGACCTTTCCCTTAGTTTCAACAGTACGGGCGTGGTTAAAAACATGCGGGTCAAAGTTGGTGACAGGGCTTACAAAGGACAAGTGCTTGCCACTCTTGATGGGGGTACGGCATACGGTTCAGTCAAAAGTGCAGAAGGTGCGGTTAAAGCTGCACAGGCTAGGTACGACAAACTTGTGGCAGGTACCAGCAACGAAGAAATAAATTTAGCTGAAGTTGCATTAAAGAATGCCCAGGCAGAGTTGGAAAACGTAAAGCGGCAACAAAATACTCTTGTAGAAAATGCAAGGAAAATACTCTTGAATGGAGGACTAGAGGCAGTTTCCGAAAATAATTCTCTGGCTACAGCACCAACTATTTCTGGTTCTTATAATGGGGCAGGTGAAGGCAGTTACGTTGTAAATTCGTATGCTACCGGTGCCGGTAATTATTATTCAGTTACAGGTCTTAGTGCCAGCGGGGGGCCTATCAACAACTCAACCAGTTTACCCCTGGGAACGCAAGGTTTGTACATAACATTTCCTGTTGGTTTCTCTGTTGCTTCTGGAAATTGGATAGTAAGTGTCCCAAACAAAAAATCTTCCATATATCTGACGAATTTAAATGCTTACAACTCAGCTCTCGAAACAAAAACTAATACCATAGCTTCCGCACAAGCTGTGGTGGACTCTAGAACCGCAGAACTTTCTGTGAAGCGCGCGGCAGCTCGTACCTTTGAACTTGATCTAGCTCAAGCAGATGTCCTATCAGCACAAGGCGGGCTCCAGTCCGCACGGGCGACTTACAACAATACCATCATCTATGCCCCAGCGGGAGGTACTATCACTCAGGTTAACATCAAGCTCGGGGAACTCGCTCAAGCACAACAAGAAGCCATAGTCTTAGAAGACGTGGATAATCTTTATCTCGAAGTATCTATCAACGAAGCTAACATTATTAAAATTGTATCGAAGCAAAAAGTAACTTTCTCGATTGATTCTTTCGGTGCGGAATCAAGTTTCGAAGGGGAAGTAATTCACATTGATCCGGGTGCGACAACGAGCGAAGGAATAGTTAATTACAAAATAAAAGTTTCTATTAAAGACATGGACAAGCGTATCCGACCCGGTATGAATGCGGATGTAAAAATACTGCTCGACAAAAAAGAAAATGTCTTAGTTTTGCCACAGCTCGCGTTGGTAAAACATGACGGTAAAACATATGTTCGAATAATAACTGACCTAAAACAGAAGACTTATGTAGAACGGGAAGTAACAACTGGTATAGAAGGTGACGGCAACTTGGTTGAGGTAACAAGTGGAGCTACAGCAGGAGAGAGCGTAGCCCTAGTCAGCAAGACGAATTAAATCCTAAAAGGGTTAATGAAATAAAGTTAATGAGTACTCTTACAAACAGCCGACGCAAAATAGAAAATTCTTTCTCTCAAAATCTAAAAGTTGGATGGTTTTTAGCCAAGCGTGACATTGCTCGTGGTAGTCTGGGTACAACTGCACTGATTGTCTCGGTGATGGTGCTTACATTCTTAAACCTTGTAGTAGTTTCCGGTATACTTGTTGGTCTTATTCAAGGTTCCGAAGACGCACAGAAAAGGTACGCAATAGGAGACATTGTGATTTCTTCTTTTTTAAATCGTGCTTATATTGAGCAGACTCCAGAGGTAGTAAATATTGTGAAGACCGTTCCGGGATATAAAAATCACACAGTTCGGTACAATGCCTCCGCGCGCATTGAAGCGAATTATAGGAAAAGCGTGAAGCCAGGCGAACTACGCGATGGAGCCGGCGGATCCTTTATGGGAATTGACCCTATTCAAGAGGAAAAATTTTCCGGGATTTCTAAGTTCGTAATGCGCGGGTCATTCCTGGAACCAGGTGATCAGGATCAAATCATGATAGGCAAGAACCTTTTGTATGAATTCACTCCGATCGAAGCGCCAGGATTCCAGACTTTGAAAAATGTAACTGCCGGTTCCAG
Source organism: bacterium (assembly GCA_030855725.1). Lineage (GTDB taxonomy): Bacteria > Patescibacteriota > Minisyncoccia > Phycocordibacterales > UBA9973 > UBA9973. The sequence continues at coordinate 7,898 of JALYQS010000021.1, forward strand.
GGTGAAGATAACGGTAGGTAAAATTAGTAAGGAATATGTTGTTAAAGGTATTATTGGTAGCAAAGTAGACAACTTCGACACCTCAATCATTGCGCTCGATTCCGAAGTACGCAAAATGACTGGACGGAATGATTTAAATGCAAATGAAGTAGCAATACAGTTACTACCGGGTACAGACCCAGTAACTGCACAGCAGTTCCTTATAGACAGTGGTATAGGGGAATTTGCTCGAGTGCAGACTGCAGAGGAAGCTTTTCCTAAGTTCTTGAAAGATATCAAAACAACCTTTGGGATTCTTGGTTCGGCAATTTCTGGCATCGGACTTGTGGTTGCTTCTATTACGATTTTCATCGTAATTTTCGTAAACGCAATTACCAGACGCAGATACATAGGCATATTGAAGGGCATAGGTATTAACCAAAGAGCGATACTTTATTCTTACATGTTGCAGGCTCTTATCTATGCGTCTCTAGGTACCGCTATTGGGCTAGTGGTGTTATTTGCATTCCTAAAGCCTTACTTTGTTGCAAATCCGATAAACTTTCCTTTTTCTGATGGTATCTTGGTGGCAACAATTTCCGGGACATTCATGCGAGCAGGGATACTCCTAGCGGCGACTATTGTAGCGGGGTACATTCCTGCGAGAATAGTTATAAGGCAAAATACTTTAAGTGCAATTTTAGGTAGAAGTTAAGCGAAATATAATTATTGTATGATTCAAGCAAAAGATTTAACTAAAACTTTCCAAAGCGGTGACCAGGTAATAGTGGCACTCGACCACCTTTCTTTTAGCGTCCCGGAAGGGCAGTTCTTGACCATATCCGGCAAGTCGGGCTCGGGCAAATCCACTCTACTTTATCAGCTAGGGCTCTTAGATATTCCGACAGAGGGTGAGGTTTTTATCGATGGAGTTGAAGCCGTTAATATTAAAGAAAAAGAGCGCACCATGATTCGCCTCAACGACTTGGGCTATATCTTTCAAGACTATGCAATCTTGCCATCTTTGACTGCGCTTGAGAACACTCTTCTTCCACTTCTTATGCAAGGATTTTCTGATAAAGAAGCCGAGGCTAAAGCGATAAAGGCATTACAGCGAGTTGGACTAGGGGACAGAATGAACAATTTACCCAGCCAACTTTCTGGCGGACAACAGCAACGTGTGTCCATCGCGCGCGCGATAGCCCACGACCCGAAGATAATCTTTGCCGACGAACCTACTGCAAACCTAGACACTGAAACTTCCAAGCAGGTGCTCGATGTATTTATGAACCTAAACAAAGAAGGTCAGACTATCATTATGGTCACGCATGAGTTGGAATACGCTAAAAAAGCCGACCGCACTATCATCATGGCCGATGGCAAAATAATTAGCGATGTGTTGAATAAATAAGTTTGGTATACTGCATTTATGCCAGAGAATACTCCCATACCAAAAAGAAATTTACCTGAAGATATTAATGCTTTAGAGACACTAAAATCAATAGCAGAAAAAGAGAATCCTAAGTGTGCGGTAGGAGGTTGTGGTGGTATGTGCGGGACTAGTTTTTGCTCAAAAACTATCCAAGGTAAAATCAATATAATAAATCGTCAGAATAACTTAGAATCTCCTAAGGAAGAGTAAGTGAAAATAAAAAAATTATGAAAGAAATATTTTGCATTGTTTCTGGTCGAGTGCAAGGAGTCTTTTATCGAGATTTTGTTTTTAATACCGCCCGGGCTCTTGGCATAAATGGTGCAGTTAGAAACTTGCCGGACGGTACAGTAGAAGTTGTCGCCGAAGGGGATGAAAGCAAACTCAATGATTTTTTAACATCTATTAAAAAAGGTCCACCGCTTTCGAAGGTAGACAATGTAAAAGTACAATGGTCCGAATCGACAAAAAAGTTCTCGAGTTTTGAGATTCTAGACAAGGACTTTTAATTTGAAAATAAGCCTCAAATATAGTATGCTTTTGCTAGTTCTTTAGTTTTCGAATAAATTAGCCGTTGTAGCTCAGTTGGTAGAGCACGTCATTGGTAATGACGAGGTCATCGGTTCAATCCCGATCAACGGCTCCCTAAAACCTTTAAATGGCTAGACCATTTTCCCCAAGAAGTTTCCGATTCCATACGCCACCCCGGCGGCGATGGCTCCTATTGCCAGCATCTCGAGACCTGCTTTCCACCATATTGTTTTAGTTATCGTGGTCCGAAGGCAACCAACTATAAATAATGTGATACCAGTAAACACTATTGCATAAGTAAAAACATTTTCACTTTTAGTAAATAAATAGGGAACAAGAGGTACGGATCCTGCGAGAATAAAAGAGGCAAATGTTGCAAAAGCACTTTTAATTGGACTTTCTATTTTCCTTATAAATTCTTCCCTTTTTGTTTCTAAAGTATTTTGATATTCACGTTCGGATTTACGAGCCAGATAATTACTAGTAGCCATCGAGAATCCGTCCGCAATCAAGTTGGCAATTCCGAGAATTATGACAATATTTGGAGAGAGGTTCGCCCCCGCAACCCCCGCGACAACTGCAAAAGTGGTGATGATGCCGTCATTTGCTCCATAGACGATGTCGCCTATGTACTGACCTATTTTTAGCATATATAAATTATAACGTTAAAAGAAAATAAAGCCTATTCCATTTCAGGCCAATTTCGCTTAGAATGTAGTACAAGCCGAACAAAGACGGTAATGCCGTTGTAGCTCAGGCAGTAGAGCAACACTTTCGTAAAGTGTGGGTCGACAGTGCAAGTCTGTCCAACGGCTCCCAACATATGGAAAAAGAAACGGAAAACAACATTGATGAACAAATAGAAAAGCTAGAAGCGCAAATGCTCGAGATGGACTTTTGGTCTGACAAAGCAAGGGCACAGAATGTTATTAAAGAGATTGCTGAACTAAAGAATAAGAAAGAAGGTCTAGGGAAGCATGATAAAGGCAATGCAATAGTTACGATAATTTCTGGAGCAGGGGGAGATGATGCCGAGGATTTTTCGGGTATACTTTTAGAAATGTATATGAAGTACGCAGGTAAGCGAGGCTGGGGAATAACTTTGATCCACGAACACAAAAATGACCACAATGGATACAGGAATGTTTCTTTTGAAGTTTCAGGTAAAGGTGTTTATGGTGCATTCAAGCACGAAGGAGGAGTACATAGGCTCGTACGTATTTCACCCTTCAATGCTAAGAAGCTTCGGCATACCTCTTTTTCCCTTGTAGAAGTTTTGCCGAAATTTAGTAAACTCGATGAGAAAGATTTCAATATTCCGGAAGCAGATTTGAAAATAGACTTTGCTAAGTCCGGTGGACCGGGCGGACAAAATGTGAATAAAAGGGAGACTGCCGTCCGCATCGTGCATGTACCCACCAACATCTCAGTTCATGCTTCAGGCGAACGGTCTCAAGAGCAAAATCGGGAAACGGCCATGAGCGTGCTACGAGCAAAAATTTTCAAAAAAGCAGAAGAAGAGAAAAAAACCTTCGAAGAAAGTATGAAGATAAACAAGGGAACCGAAATTGAATGGGGAAGTCAGATTCGCTCTTATGTATTGCACCCATATAAAATGGTGAAAGATCATAGGACTGATGCAGAAACATCGGATGTGGATGGAGTGCTCGAAGGGGATTTGGAACTATTCATAGAAGCTGAGAAGAATTTGTAAAAGATCGTGTTGATTTATTTATATTATCTGATACTATTGATTATATGAGCATATCAATGCAAAACAATATTTGTTGTTGCCCAGCTACAAGTTAAAAGGCTGGTGTTTGTGTTGATATAAAATTCTAAAAATATATAAGAACAAAAACCAGCTGATTAGCTGGTTTTTAATTTTGTTCTTTTCACAAAAAATAAATATCATGAAAGAATCAGGTCAAAGGATCCTTGGTGTTGCTGAAAACGTTCTTATTTCAGTGAATTTTCTGCCCCAGAAAATTAAACGTTGTCAAAATACCAAAGACATTAACTTTCTGCGAGCTTTTGCCAAACGATGTTTGCGTATGGCCAGAAGATTTGAGCAACTTGCAGAGTTGGCGAACCAAGAAGCAAACCGCCTTTAAAAACAAAGGTCTGGATGATAATAAAATCGTCCAGACCTTTTAAGCTTGCATTTTTTACTATTTTTGATAATATTTTAAATATAAATGTTTATCAAAAGTAACAACGTGATGGGTATGATGATGCGTCGCTCCCCTGGGCGGTTACTTTTGACTTGGACTAACTAATCACTACCTACTATTCCAAACCAAAAGCAGCTTCCCAAGGGGAGGCTTTTTTTGTGCTTAAAAACACAAAAATGAAAGAACTTTGATAAAAAAATATTAAAAATCCCCGACAAGGACGGGTTTCAAAAATCATGAAAAATAATCGCACCTTTGTAATCATCAATGATGTTGGTGATCAAAATGGTAAAGGACGTCAAAAAGGACGATTCCACAGTATCTCTGGACAATTACCGATTTTCGTTTGGATTAAAAACGACATCGAGGCCGGATTCAATTTAATTGACCAGTTCGCTGCTTTAAAAGGCAAACCAGGAGGATTTATTTGTCAGTCAGCTCCGCGAACTGACTCAACAAATGGTACAAATGGTACCCAGTTTTGTTACTTTTGGATAGGAACATCAGTTTTTGTAACGTCTGTAAATGGTTACATTCTTTCCCTAGTTAAGAAGTTGGGTTTAGTAAAAAGTGTGAATGTAATAAAGTCACACGAAGCAGTCACACAGTTGGGGCTAGGAGACGAAGAGGATTCTCAATTCCGTAGCTTGGAATGGCTTGCTGAATTTTTGCTAAACTCGTTACTGAAAGGGAAAGATTTACCCCACGTCACTTTAGATATAGATGAAATTGACAACCTCCCCAAATGTGTCGTTCATGTAGATAAGTGGAAAAAACATAAAAAATGGGGAAATTGTAAATTGTCTGTAACTGAAAATGAGATACCGATTTCTGGATATCTTTCTGTTAAAGGTAAAAAAATAAAAATTTACAACAGGCTTAAAGATGTACCTGAAGGGAAACTTGGTGTAGTTGTCGGGAGTTCTGGCTTGAAAGGGCGACGTTTTTTGGAAGTCGTTGTTGGTAATGGGAATGCCGCCAGAAAACTGAGATTAAAAGTCGGTTCAAAAATTTAATCCCCAAAAATTCCCCGTGGCTTGCCACGCGTTTCCATAAAGGAAAGTTTGAAAACCTTGGTTTTCAAGTTACTATAGAGGCATGAGCCTGAAGAAAACCTACCACAACGTATATGATACT
>JALYQS010000023.1 GCA_030855725.1 bacterium
TGGAAGAGTGTCGAACGTTATGTTGCTAACCAAGGAAAGACGGAAGATTCACCATATCAGTTACGATTACTGTAGGCTCATGCTTCCGATCATACCCTGTGGGCTTGCCCCAGGGTGGTTGATTAAAAGTTTTTCTTTTGAAGTTTCCATGGTCAGTTGGATTTTCACTGTTTCTTCGATATCAGTATTTGTTGTTTTTACACCTTTATAACCTCTTTTGAACTTGAGAACTAAATCTATTTTAAATACAACGTCTTGATGAGCATTAGTACTGACTACTTCAAATTCAAAATCTGGATTGTCTAATGAAAGTCGAGTTAAAAATGCTGAGACGATTTTCTCTGCTTTTGGACCTAGCGGTAAATCTTCAAATCGGGTATTCTTGGTCTTTTTTATTCCCTCATATGCTTCTACTCTTTTAGTGTGTTGACCTTTTTTGTTGATTTCATATTCAAGTATGTATTTATTTATTATCGCAAGTACTTCACTTTCAATAAATGCTTTTATATACTGATTATATACATCAAGCTGTCCGAACTCCTTGAACGAGTCGTGATTAAGAAAATATTTTTTGTTCCATTCATTCCCCGAGACTATATGCCCAATACTAATTTTTTCACCCACCTGTTTGTTTTTAAAGGTGTAGAGATCACCGTTATCTTTCATGTATTTTACTTCAGTATAATTTTCTTTTCCTTCAAAATTACCTTTCTTTATGGCTTTCAGTAATTGTTTTGATTTCCCGATTTCCTCTAGGAATTGGGGAAACTTCCTACCAAGCTCATTGATTTCTGGATAACCAGACAAAATATTTTTAACAATAAGATTTAGGTCCTGTTCGAATTGGTCAGGAGTTTTTGGTTTTGGTACAAAAGTTGGATTTGGGTTAAATACCATCTTTCTATTATATACCTATAAAATGATATCACTAATGACCTTTACGTGTGCTTTCTTGTCCTTTATATTTAGGTAAACAATCAATAGGTCTATTTGCCAGTCTGTACTCTCTGCTACCTTATTGGACACAAGATAGGTTTGTACTGTCCTCGATAAGCGTTTAAGTTTCCAGGGATGCATATTGTCTTCGGCTCTGTAATCATCATTTGTTTCATGAATGACACTATTTTTGAGTGTTTCACCAGCAACTGAAGTTGGCAATGTTAAACGTGAAACACTTTTGACTTCAATAAAGTGTATTTTGCCTGATTTTTGGGCAATAATATCGATTTCCCCCCATTTCTTTGTATAATTACGCTCTATTATGGAATAACCATGTTTCACGAGAAACCTAGTAGCAATATTCTCGCCAACTTCTCCAATTCTTTGCGTTTTTGATGTAAAAACCTTCGGCATTTGATAGTTTTACAGTTTGCTGGTTACACGTTTAGCTACTTAAATATGTTTCATGAGTAACAGATTGTATTTGTTTCACGTGAAACGCTTGCTCTTTGTGTATATTGCTTTTGACCCTTGTGGCGTAAGCCATATTCCTTATTTCTGGGTTATTAGGGACAGACACATTGATGTCCTTTATACACATACCCACAGAGTTATCCACATATTTGTGGAAAAGACTGTTAATTAAAGATAAATCAAAAGGACATCAATTTCTTTCTTTTTTGTGCGGCTAGGGAGAATCGAACTCCCGTCTCATCCTTGGCAAGGACGTGTTCTACCACTAAACCATAACCGCTTGGTAAAAACTTAACCATTATAATATGTACTTTAATTTAATGCAATTTTTATCTTCGAATTTGGCTTGTTTTTCGAAGGTTAATAGTATATATTATATGAGCAATGAAGACCTGTTCTAAATGTAAAAAAGAAAAACCCCTTGAGGAATTTAGTTATAAAAGTAAATCTTTGGGCAAAAGACAGTATCAGTGCAAAGAGTGCACTAGGCTTTTGATAAAAAAACATTATTGTGCCAATAAGCAATATTATTTAAATAAAACAAGGAATCGCAATAAACATTTAAGAAATGAAGTAAATGTATTTTTAAAAGAATATTTGTTACAGCATCCTTGTGTAGATTGTGGTGAAAATGACATTATTGTGTTAGAGTTTGACCATAGGCGGGAGGAGCCAAAGTTAAAGGCAGTATCCCATTTGGTCAGAGCACAAGTGTCTTTAGATGTAGTAAAAAAGGAAATAGAAAAATGCGAAGTTAGATGTGCAAATTGCCATAGGCGAAAAACCGCAATAGATTTTAATTGGTTTAAAAGTATTAATTAGCACCCGTAGCTCAACGGATAGAGTGATCGTCTTCGGAACGATTGATGTGGGTTCGATTCCTGCCGGGTGCACAAAAGTATAGTGCAAAACAATTCTAAAAATTTATTACAAAGAATTCCTAAAGAGGTTTCACTAGTAACAACCAAGCTCGAAGAAGCCGGTTTTGAAGCATACCTCGTGGGTGGATGTGTCCGTGATGTTCTAATGGACAGGGTGCCTAAAGATTGGGATCTGACGACTAATGCCACACCAGAACAGATTGTGGCTTTATTTGAGAAAACTATTTATGAGAACAGCTTCGGTACAGTTGGCGTGTGTATACCTGTTTCACAAGTAACAAATAAGACAAATGTACCATCTGCTTCGACTGGGCAAGGTTGGCGTGAAACACTAAATAGTGATGTTTCACAGGTAACATCTGGGAATAACGTTTCACGAATAACATCAGACGGCATAGAATATATGTTAATCGAGGTTACCCCATATAGAACTGAAACAAAATACAGTGACTTTAGACATCCAGACCAAGTAAAGTTCAGCGATAAGCTGGAAGACGACCTTAAAAGGCGTGACTTTACAGTCAACGCCATGGTAATGGACAGTAAAGGCGAAGTAACGGACATATTTGGTGACTTAAAGGACATAGAGAACAAAGTCTTACGGACAGTAGGAGATCCAGATGAACGTTTTAACGAAGATGCTCTGCGTATGTTGCGTGCGGTACGTTTTGCTTGCCACCTCAATTTCTCGATATCCACAGAGACAATGGGAAGTATTCTTAAAAATTCTGAACTGATAAAAAAGATATCCACAGAGCGTATTCGTGATGAATTTGAAAAAATAATTATGTCCGAAAGTCCGGCAAGTGGAATTGTAATGTTACAGAAATTTAATTTATTAAAAAATATTATTCCTGAACTCGAAGAGGGTATTGGCTGTGAGCAAGGCGGGGCGCATATATATGATGTGTGGGAGCATTTACTTATGGCATTGCAACATGCTTCCGACAAAAACTGGCCGCTAGAGATTCGTCTTTCAGCACTATTCCACGATATAGGTAAACCTAGAACGAGACGTCCAGGCGAGAAGAAAGCTTATACATTCTACGGCCACGAAGTTGTGGGTGCACGAATGGCCAAAAAGATAATGGAAAGATTGAAGTTTCCTAGAAAAGAAACTGATCTTGTCGAGACACTAGTAAGAATGCATATGTTCTTCTCGGACACAGAACAAATCACCCTTTCTGCAGTACGCAGAATCATCGCGAAGGTGGGCAAGGAGAATATCTGGTTACTTATGAATATTCGCGAGTGTGACAGGGTAGGCATGAACAAAAAGGAAGCACCGTATAGGCTGAGAAAGTATTTCGCGATGGTAGAAGAAGCACTCCGCGATCCTATCTCTGTGAAACAGTTGAAAGTAGACGGAAACTATCTTATGAATGATTTGCACATGAAACCCGGACCACGCATGGGTTGGATGCTAAACGCGTTGCTTGAAGAAGTTCTAGAAGATCCGACAAAAAACGAGATTGAGTATTTAAAAAGTAAAATTCAAGAATTAGAAAAGCTTGAGGATATCAAGCTACGAGTACTTGGCGAGAAAGGCAAGGAAGCAAAAGAAGAACTAGAAGAAGAAGAAGTGGGGAAGTTGCATGCTAAGCACGGAGTGAGGCAGAAAAATACTAGTGAGAGGAAATAGCTCTCAGTTTTTTCCTGCGAATAAAAATCAAAGCGATTAAAATCCCATCTATAAGAAACACAGAAGCGGGGTAGAGCCAAGTGGTAAGAGTTAAAGATTCGAGAGCTAGGATTGAAACAGGGTAGGCTATGACCCCAAGAATAAAAGAAGAAGCATTTTCTTCAAATGGTAGTTTGTATGCCTTTCTAAATAGCGGGATTGTCCCCGTGAAGTCGGCAATGGAAACTAGAATTACTGCATATAAAGGATTGTCAGTAAGCCACCATAAAAATATTCCAACTAATGCTCCGATTAAAGCAAACCAATCGTACAAATCGTATCCTATTCTTTTTTGCCAGAAACCAACTCCAGAGATTAGCAAACAAAGAAGTGTATTTAATCCTAGAACCCAAGCCCCCGTTTCACCACCAGAAATAATTACAGCAGCAAAGGCAACCGCGTTTAACACACTCCATACTAACCAAGTAAAAGCATGTGGCTTAGTCTTGCCTTTCCATATACCGAAAAAATACATGCCATAGCTAATGAGCTGGATTATTACTGCCAAATATCCTAAAAGTATTTTGTATTCCATTTACTTCGTCAATCTTTCAAACAGTCTTGTGCTATATGGGAAGAGATTAAAAATAACCGCTACTGTGAACAAAAATAACGAAAGCGAAGTGCTATAGAAAGAAAGTGGGATGGCAATAATCGCGAAGATAACAGGCACTAGGACTTTGATGGTACTACCTTTTATTTCATGTTCCGGAATTTCAGGGTTTTTAATGTGTGGTGAGAACAATACATAGCGACGCATCCAGTACAGACACATACCGATAAGTACAATATGAACTCCGAAAACCGCGATGGCCAATTCGTTGGTGCTGAAGTGACCAAGCAGGCTTGCTGAGAATGGGATAAGTGAAACCAGCATAAAGAAAAGTCCGTTGATGTTTGTTAATCTCGGATCAATGTTTTTTGCATAAACAGAATTGAAAAAGTGGTGGGCCCTCCAGTAAGTAAAAAGGAGTGCGAAAGTCAGAAGATAAGTTAGGAAAGATGGAATCAATTGTTGAAGTTCGTGCAAAAGCTCAACATTGCTCATGCCGCCAAATTGACTTAAATATGCAGGGACTTTTATTTCAAAAACTAAAATAGTCATAACGATGGCAAAAATGCCGTCTGACAATTGATCTAGTCTTGTGTGATTCATGCTAATATAATAGCATGAAAATCGGAATTTTTGATTCGGGACTTGGGGGGTTACTTATTGCGAAGGCAATACGTAAAGCCATGCCGGAATATGATTATGTGTATTTAGGAGATACAAAAAGGGTGCCCTATGGCAACAGGTCGCATGAGGCAGTCTATGAATTCACTCGGGAAGCAGTGGATTATTTATTTAAGAAAGAAGATTGCGCAATTGTAGTCCTCGCTTGTAATACTGCATCGGCCAGAGCACTCAAAAAAATTCAGCAAGAATTCTTGCTGAAAAACTATCCGGATAAAAAAGTAATCGGGGTACTTATTCCTGGGGCAGAAGAATGCGCGAAGTTTGATCGCGTTGGAGTAATAGCAACCAGAGGTACGGTTAGTTCAAATACTTTTCCTAATGAAATAAATAAAATTAATACGAAGACCAAAATTTTCCAAAATTCCGCACCGATGCTGGTACCGCTTGCAGAAGAAGGGGAGGCACATAATGCGGAAGTGTTCTTAAAAAAATATTTAAAGCCACTCCTTGATAAAGAAGTTGAAGCTATAATGCTCGGCTGTACGCACTACCCTATATTTAAAAATCAGATTAAAAAGATCGCTGGAAATAAAATAAAAGTAATTTCTCAAGACGAAGTAACCCCTAAAAAACTAAAAGATTATTTCACTCGCCATCCGGAAATATCTAAAAGTTTATCCAAAAATAAAACTGCAAAAATCTTAGTCACTGATATCACCGACAGCATGATAAAACTTTCTCAAAAATGGTTCGGCAAGGACGCAAAGCCGGAACTTGTAAATATTTAAATCTCTATCATCACCGGACAATGGTCCGAGCCCAAAACTTCCGGCAGTATTTCTGCTTTTTTGGTTTTGGTTTTTAGTTTGTCACTGACGAAGAAGTAGTCTATACGCCAGCCGACATTGCGAGAGCGCGCAGCAGCAAAATGACTCCACCAGGTGTAGTGGCCGTTGCCCTTTGTGAACATTCGAAAAGTGTCTATAAATCCAGATTTTATAATGTTATCGATACCTTCACGTTCCTCAAAGGTGAAGCCTTTGTTGCCGATGTTTTCTTTGGGGCGAGCGAGGTCGTCTGGGGTATGGGCTACGTTCAGGTCGCCACAGAATATCACTGGTTTCCCTTTACGTCCTGAGCTTGCCGAAGGATTTTCTAATTCTTTCATGTACTCCAAAAAGGCCGGGTCCCATTCTTTGTGACGAAGCGGTATGCGTGACAAGTCGTCTTTAGAATTCGGGGTGTAGACCGTAGCTACGTAGAAATCTTTGTACTCCGCTACGATGACGCGACCTTCGGTGTTTGGGTTACCGTAGGCGTCCTCGACTAAACCAAATTTCTTGGCAATCTTTTGTGGAATGTCGAGCACCACAGAAAGCGGTTTTGTCTTAGTAAAAATAGCCGTGCCGCTGTAGCCTTTGCGAACCGCGGAATTCCAGTATTCCTCATACTCCGGCAAGTCGACTTCGCTCTGGCTCTGCTGTGCCTTTGTTTCCTGCAAGCACAATATATCCGGCCGATATTTCTCGATGAACGGCACAAAAAGCCCCTTCTTATGAACTGCCCGTATGCCATTAACGTTCCAAGAAATTATTCTCATTTTTTAAATATAACACAATTTTATCTCCTACTATGAAATTTCTTGTGCGCATCACGCAGAGCTTTGTCGGTAACGTGTGTATATATTTGTGTGGTAGAAATACTTGAGTGACCGAGCATTATTTGGACAGAGCGCAGGTCCGCACCGTTGCCGAGAAGGTCAGTTGCGAACATATGGCGCATGACGTGCGGAGTAACCTTTTTAGAAATTCCAGCTTTCACGGCGTGCATTTTAACTATTCTTTCTACAGACCGGCGAGTGAGAGGTTTGATATCTTTGGTTTTAATATTTTTCTTAGAACCCTTAGTATTAATCTCATTGCCGACTTGGACAAAGAGGGCATCCGACATGTCTTTCCGCATTCCCAAATATTTCTTCATTGCATTTTTTGCCGTCTCAGAAATGAATACTACGCGCACTTTGCCACCCTTACCACGTATAGAGAGTTCTTCATTGGTTAAATCAATGTCGGAAGAAAGTGAACAGAGTTCTGATACACGCAGTCCAGTGGAGAAGAGAAGCTCGAGGATGGCCCTGTCCCGCACATCTTTCATTTCGGTACCATTAGGTGAGTCGAGTAGTCGGCCAAGCTCGGTGTCGGTGATGAGGTCAAGCTGACGCTCGCCAACCTTTGCAAGTTCAATACGTTCAGAGGGGAGAGACTTTACTCCTTGGCGTGCTAGATATTTTAGGAATGCACGTAATGCGATAAGGTAATAATTTTGAGTTTTTTTGGATAATGTCTTGTCTTTGGCTTTAATGTCTCGAGCGGACTGCCTGTTGAGCCAGAGCCTGAACTCGCGGACTGAGGTGTCAGAGATGTCTCCCGGGTTATCATTTTTGATAAATTTCAAAAATCTAGTCAGATAACGGTCATAATTCTCCACAGTATGAAGCGATCGACCCTTTTCTATTTCCACGTATTCTAGGAATTGAGTTTTAAGCTGTTTAAGCGAGGCCATAGACCTATTTTAGCAGGTATTGCTATTTTCCCCTATATATGATAGTATATATAGCATGTTAGCAACAAAGAAAAAACAAGCAGTTATTAAGAAAAATCAGATTCACGACAAGGACACAGGGTCTCCTGAGGTTCAAGTAGCTGTTATTTCTGTTCAAATTACTGAATTAGCAAATCACCTTAAAAAGCATAAAAAAGACAACCATTCCCGTCGTGGACTTATCAAGATGGTGGCTGACCGAAGGACACACTTGAAATACCTAGAGCGCAAAGACAAGGTTCGCTACGCAGCACTTATTAAAAAAATGGATCTTAAATAATCACTAATAAAATCCGCTCTGATATTCTCAGAGCGGATTTTATTTCTATTAAGGTATATAATATATATATATGACAGTAATCAAACACAAAGAACAAAGAGTTGGAGTTTTTATAGATACACAGAATCTATATCACTCTGCGAGGAATTTATATAAGGCGCGAGTTAACTTCGGTGCGGTGCTTCGAGACGCCGTGGCAGGGAGAAAGCTTGTCCGCGCGGTGGCGTACGTCATCACCACGGAGGCAGGAGACGAGAAGAACTTTTTTGAAGCGCTAACAAAGCTCGGTATTGAAACTAAAACCAAAGATTTGCAAATTTTTCATAGTGGCACTAAAAAAGGGGACTGGGATGTGGGACTTACTGTGGATGCTATCAAGATGGCAACTCGTTTAGACTCAGTAGTTATAATCTCCGGTGACGGAGACTTTATTCCCCTAGTCGAATACTTGCAGACCATGGGCGTTCAGGTAGAAGTAGTGTCCTTTGGGCAGTCCACTTCCTCTGCGCTTCGCGATACGGTGGATGATTTTGTCGATCTTTCTGAGAATCCGAAAAAGTATCTCATTGGTGCAAGGTAAATCTTTTTGCAATTTAGCCTCAAAATGCTAGTATGAAAACATATTAGTTAATTTAAGCTCGTCTTTAGATAGAGATAATGTTCCGTCTCGCGAACAATACTTTATTCTAAAGAGGAGTTATACATAAATATGCACAAGAAAGAATATGAGGTAGAAGTAGGTGGCAAGAAATTGACCGCTATTTTCAGTGATTTAGCAGACCAAGCACACGGATCGGTCATGCTTAAATACGGGGAAACAATAGTTCTTGCGACGGCGTGTATGTCCAAAGACAAGCAAGCCGGCTTAGGATTTTTTAATCTAACTGTAGATTATGCAGAAAAGTTTTATGCGACAGGAAAGATTCTGGGTTCTCAGTATATTCGACGTGAGGGCAAGCCTTCAACTGAAGCGGTGCTTGCCAGTCGTGTGATAGACCGAACTCTCCGCCCACTTTTCGACCAAAATCTTCGCCACGCAGTGCAGGTGATAGTGACCGTGATAGCTTGTGATGACAATGACCCAGCGATGCTTGCAGTCAATGCGGCATCACTCGCACTTTCAGTATCAAATATTCCTTGGAAAGGACCCATCGGTTGCGTGCGCATCGGAAAATACGATACCGATACTTTAACTATAAATGCATCTACGAATCTTCGCGGAGAAGAGTATCCTTACAAATTCGACCTTACCGTCTGCGGACAAAACGGCACTATTAATATGATTGAAGCGGCAGCGAGGCAAGCCAAAGAAGAAGACTTGAAAGAAGCGCTCGAAGTTGCAAGTCTTGAGATAACCAAGCTTGAAGAATTTCAAAAGAATATCGTGAAAGAAATCGGTAAAGAAAAAAGAACAATAACTCACGAAACAATTTCTCCTCTATCAGTAGAACTTTTTAATCAAGACATCTTGCCTAGAATGGAGGATGCTATTTTCGGAGAAGTTGGAAAAGCAAAAATAAGTTTACTTCATACTGAATGGAATGACTTGGTAAAAGAATTTTGGAAAGAAAAAGATAAAGAGAAAAAAGATTTCCAACTCGAGGATGATCTTTTTGATGACACAGAGAATGACATGCTCCACGAGAAGGCTGTAAAAGAAAACAAGAGAGCAGACGGCAGAAGAATGGACGAAGTGCGAGATTTGTATGCACAGGCTGGCGGACTCTCAACCATCCTTCATGGTTCTGGGATATTCTATCGTGGTGGCACTCACGTGCTGTCCGTACTGACCCTTGGTGGTCCGGGCGACAAGCAAGAAGTAAATGGCATGGACGTCACCGCTTCACGAAGATTTATGCATCACTACAATTTCCCGCCGTTCTCAGCAGGTGAGCCGGGACGATCTGGATTTACTAATCGCCGTGAAGTTGGCCACGGTGCGCTCGCAGAGAAAGCGATACTTATGGTACTTCCAACTAAAGAAACTTTCCCTTATACAATCCGCGTGGTGTCTGAATCTATGGCTTCCAACGGTTCGACTTCTCAGGCCTCTATCTGTGCGACAACTCTCGCATTGATGGATGGAGGAGTACCGATACTTGCACCAGTTGCAGGTATTGCAATGGGGCTTATGTATGAATCTGACAATGCATATAAGATACTTACTGATATTCAAGGACCCGAGGACCATCACGGAGACATGGATTTCAAAGTTGCAGGGACACGCGACGGCATAACTGCTATACAACTGGATGTGAAAGTTGACGGCGTGCCACTCAAAATTCTAGGAGAGGCGATGATTCAAGCCAAAGCTGCACGCGCAACAATACTAGATAGAATCGAAAAAGAAATTGCTGTACCACGTTCTGAAATATCTCCACGCGCTCCGAAAATAATTTCAATTAAAATAAATCCTGACAAGATAGGTATGGTTATCGGTAGCGGAGGTAAAACTATCAAAGATATTCAAGAGCGCACTGGAGCAACACTTTCTATTGAAGATGATGGCACCGTGTACTTTACCGGCGTAGGCGATTCAGCGAACATGGCACAAAAAATCGTGGAAGAAATGACGCACGAATTCAAAGCTGGTGAAATGCTTAAAGGTGAAGTGGTGAAGATTGCTGATTTTGGTGCATTTGTACGATTGAACGATTTTACTGATGGCATGGTTCATGTATCCGAAATCGCACCTTTCCGAGTAGAACGTGTAACAGACTTAATTAAAGAAGGCATGGTAGTGCCGGTGAAAGTTATTGCTATCGATGCGCAGCGAGGAAAAATAAGTCTTTCGATTAAAGAAGCGGACAGTAATTTTTTCGCGAAGAAGTAAAAGTTCTTGGGCCAATAAAAGCAGTAGCAAATTTTCTGCCTACGTACTAAAGTACCCTCGGCAAGAAAATTTGCTACTGCTTTTATCTATAACTCACAACCCCTCCAGAAATTTATATTTTAAGTTATAATATGTAGGATATGGGAGGAGAAATAAAATTACCTAAAAAAGAAAACAAAGCTCACATAATGGAGACCTATGCTGAAGACATGGTCAGCGTGATTTCGAACGATAAAGAAGGTTTGGTTCAACGAATAATCCACGAGCAAGAAGAGCGCGAACTGGAAAAGAAAAACTATTCTCCGTATTCAAAGCAAAATAGGTTTTTCCTTTTTATAAGTCTATTTTTCTTATTTTTAGCTATCGGACTTGTTGGCTATTATTATTTTTTCTATAAACCAGCTCAAGCCGTTCGCATAGCGACCCCTTTCAAGTCTTTGGTGCTAAACGACAGTACGGCGTTTATTGAAATCGTGGGACTCAAGAAGGCTGAAATAGCGGCTAAAATAGCGAAACAAAGAGAAACCACCAAGATTAAAAAAGACCAACTGGAAGGAGTCTACTTCACAGAAAATAAAAAAGTTATAGGTTGGACCAGGTTCAATGCCTTGCTTAAATCAACAATACTTCAAAATAAAGTACCAGTTATAAATGAGAATTTTCTTTTTGGTATAGTAAGTTTTGAGACGGAAGAGACTAGTACCCCTGTGCCTCCTGTGCCAGAAACAACAACTCCCGAGCAACCCTTTTCTAGTGAAGGAGAATTATTTGACCCTAACTTTGAACTTGATCTCTCAGAGCCTGTGGCTACAGAAGAAGAAATAAAATATACTGAACCAGTAGCCGAACCCGCCGTTGATCCACTCCGATATCAACCCGAGAAGCCGACTCGCAAGGACCTGTTCATACTGCTAGCTGTTAAGTCTTTTGCAGATGTCTTTCCTGTAATGCGAGGTTGGGAGGGAAAAATCTTCTCTGATTTACATGAGGTGTTGGGTATAAATGCAAAAGGAGATAGAAGCTACTTATTTACCAAAGAATTCCAAGATGGAATCGTGCAGAACAAAAATGCGCGAATTCTCTACGATAACAACAAGAATATCGTACTTATGTATGTGTATTCTGACGAAAATCATGTAATAGTAGCTTCTACTGAACAATCGGTAAAAGAAGTCATTGAGCGACTGATAGCAAGCAAGGTAAGGAAGTAAAGTTTTGTGCGGATTGTTTGTTTTTGAAATTTAATATGGTACCATACCCGTATATGCCACTAGATAAAAAGAAAATTAAAGAAAAATTAGAAAAAGAGAGAGATTTGTTGCTCGAACAAATGAAAGATATGGGCACAATGAACCCAAAGACTGGTGAGTGGGAGGCTACTCCGGAGGATTCCCAGTTTAAAGCAACTGATCAAAACGACATGGCAGACCGATTTGAAGATTTTGAGTCCAAGAGCTCGATGATTGACGTATTGGAAGATAGACTCCGAAGTATCAATAATGCAATTAATGCCATAAATAAAGAAACATTTGGTACCTGTAAAGTATGCAATAAGCAAATCGAAGTGGCGCGTCTAGAAGTCAACCCCGCAGCCCGCACTTGCAAGAAGCACATGCAGAATTCGAGCACAAAGAAATAGTGGAATAGTACAAGTTTTTTAAAGTTTTGTTTTAAAATTCTATGGCATTTTCAAGAGTTTACTCTGCACAAGTAAATCTGCTTACGGGAGTTATCGTCACTATTGAAGTGGATTCTTCCCGAGGTCTGCATACGTTTAACGTTGTAGGACTACCAGACAAAGCAGTCGATGAAGCTAAGGACAGGGTCAGTAGTGCCATCAAGAACTCCGGTTTCAAATCCCCGAAAGCCCAAAATCAAAAGATTATAGTTTCTCTGTCGCCGGCGGACCTCAAGAAAGAGGGTCCGTCTTTTGATTTACCTATCGCGCTCGCCTATATGCTTTCAGCTGGAGATATTAAATTTGACTCAAGAAAAAAGATTTTCTTTGGTGAGCTAGGACTTGATGGGACACTACGCCCAATCAAAGGCACTCTGCCACTTATACAAGAAGCAAAAGCTAAAGGATTCGAAGAAGTGTATCTGCCGATAGAAAATGCGGTCGAGGCAGCACTAATCGATGGAATAAAAGTTTTCGGTGCTAAGAATCTGAAAGAAGTGATTGAGCACATTAATGAAAGCAAAATAAAAAATGATGAAGTAACCGAAATTAAAAATAAAAAGATTTCTCCACAACCTAAAACAGAAATTATTTACGAAAGCTTAAACAAGGGTGCAGACTTCTCGGACATACGCGGACAGGAAGGTGCAAAGAGGGGGTTAGAAATCGCGGCCGCAGGCGGACACAACATCGCCATGTACGGACCTCCGGGTACTGGGAAGACTATGCTCGCGCGAGCATTCTCTGCAATTCTACCAGAGTTTTCAAATGACGAAGTTTTAGAAATTACGGGAATTCACTCGATCGTTGGCGCGAATCGCGGAGAGCTTGTGGTGAATCCTCCATTTCGTGCACCGCATCATACATCGTCGTATGTGTCCCTTATCGGTGGAGGAACTTTTCCAAAACCTGGCGAAGTTACTCTCGCGCACAAGGGAGTTCTTTTCTTAGATGAATTTCCAGAATTTGAAAAAAGAGTTTTGGAATCCTTGCGTCAGCCACTCGAAGATAATATGGTTTCGATTTCTCGCGCAAGAGGATCTGCAATTTTCCCATCGAATTTTATTTTAGTGGCGGCGATGAATCCTTGTCCATGTGGGAACGCTTCTTCCAAAAATAAAGTTTGCATTTGTAAACCGTCTGACTTGGACAGATACAAAAGAAAACTCTCTGGACCCATCATTGATAGAATCGATCTTTGGGTTTCTGTGGGAGACATCGACTACAAAAAACTGGGGGATGCGGGTACTGGTGAGAAGAGTGACAAGATCAAGGAGCGAGTGAAGAAGGCAAGAGAAATTCAGAAAAGCAGATTTAAGAAATTTAATCGGACAATAAACACGAATAGTGAAATGAATGTGAAAGACCTGTCGAACATGGTTAAACTTCGCGACGAAGTAAGAAGTCTCCTAGACTCGAGCGCCGAATCTCTCGGACTGTCCGCTCGAGCGTATCATCGAGTCATCAAAATCGCTCGGACGATTGCTGACCTTGAAGGTTCGGAGGAAATAAATTTGAATCACATTCTTGAGGCAATACAGTACAGGCCGAAGGTTAATTTGTAAATTCATTGTATACTCCAAGTATGAAAAAATATCTAACTAAAAATAATCTCATTCAGTTCTTTCTTGTGGTGTTTACCATTCTAGGGTTTCTGTTTACCTCACTCAAGATGCCAGCGTATGGACTCGTGTTTAACATGATTTCACAAATCTTCTGGTTGCAAGCATCATACAAAGCCTGGAAGGATGCAAATCAGATCGGGATTTTTATCAATACGGTAATCATCACCATTATTCTGATGTTTGGAATAGTCAATTACTGGTTTCTTTAGGACCTAAAAAAGTTCTCCGGTTATTCAAGAATAACTAGAAGTTGCTTGAATATTTTGACGTTAATCACGGACGATTAACGTTGCTCTGATTACCATAAAAAATGTTTCACAGGTGCGTTATTCTGCTATACTCTACTTACTATGAACAAGAAGATAATTATTTTCGATATGGATGGAGTGCTCTTTGACACTACTCAAATTGTAAACGACCTAACAATGGAGAGTTACCCAGGCCTTACCGAAGATATGTGCAGGGAGTTATTCTGCGGGAACATCCACGAAGAAATGGGCAAGATTATTCTTCCTAAAAAGGAAGAGACAGAAGAAGAATGGAAGAAACGCTTTACCCACTACTCTGATAAAAAGACCGGAGTAGCGATGTATGCGGGGATGGAGGAGCTGATAAAAAAGTTGCACCAGAGCGGATACATTTTAGCTATAAATACTTCCGCCCGAAACAGCACTACTTTGCCACTCTTAGAATGCAGAGGAGTAGCTAACCTTTTCGATTTTGTTGCTACCAAAGAAGTTGCACAGAGTAAGGTAGAGAAGTTTCAAATCATCAAAGACAAATACAAAGTTGACGAGAAGGACATGCTCTTTGTGACAGATACTCTCGGAGATATCCGGGAAGCTGACAAGGCAAATGTTCCAACTGTGGCAGTAACTTGGGGCACACACAATGAATCGTATTTCAAGAGAGAACCACATAAAAATTTAATGAAGGTAGTTAACTCAGTTTCTGAGCTTGAGAATTTTATAAATTCACACCATTAAAATTTAAAACCTGAGCTGTTTGATTTTCCGAGAGATAAATGCATAGTGAGGATAGAGGACGATATTGTTCTAAAAAATTTAAAAACTTCTGACCATGAAGGACTGGCTCGCAATTATCGCGGCCATCGTAAATGGCCTCGGATATCTGCTGTATGTTCGTCAGGTAAAAAATAAAAGTTCTAAACCTAACATCACTAGTTGGGGATTGTGGGCTTTTATTTCGTTTGTAGACTTTCTGTCTTACAAAGATTTATCAAAATCATTTGTTTTGCTTCGACTCTGTCTTTTTATCCTACTTACAAAAAGGTCTGGGAAGACAGAAGGAATGAAAACCCGCACGCATGGTGGGTACATACATTCGGGTATTTTTTAATGACACTCAGTGTTCTCTCAAGCAATTGGGAGAAAATTGAATTGCTCGCACCCACTGTACTTCTGACTTTGCACGCAGGGATTGCGAATTTAGCAACCCAAGGAAGATAAAAAAACTTGTCAGAGATCTTCGGATCGTTGCCAAGTTTTTTATTTTTCAGTTATCCCCAGGAGTATTGTTGACAGTGAACGACCGTTCACCTATACTATATAGGTCGGGATTAATAGTATTAATTTTTAAAATCACATGTCACAATCACAATATCTTAAAATTCTTCAAAAAGAACTTAACAATCTTAACAGAATAATTGATGATAAAATCATCAAGGGCGAAAGCTATGCTCGTGAGGCTCGAGACCACAAGCTAGTTCTCCGCAAGGTTCGCTACATTACAAACAGTAGAAGAAGTATATTTCAAAGACTGTTCAGTACACCATCCTTTCAGTTCTAATCTATGGAAAATAATTATAAAGACAAAATACAAAGTTTTTACAACAGAGAAAAACGCATGCCGACGTATTCGGAGATGATGAGGCTGTTTGGATTGAAGTCCAAAAATGCAATTTTTAAAATTGTGAACAAAATGATAGAGGCAAGAATGGTTGCAAAGGATCATCTAGGAAGACTCATTCCTGCAGAATCCTTTGGAGAGATTCCAATGCTTGGACTCGTGAAGGCGGGCTTCCCATCGGATGCCGAAGAAACCGTACTCGACACCATGAGCTTGGACGATTTGTTGATAGGAAAGCGTGAACTCACCTACATGCTCGAGGTAGACGGGGACTCTATGATCGATGCACATATTCAAAAAGGTGATACAGTGCTCGTGGAGAAGACGAACTCTGCCAAAGACGGAGAGATTGTCATTGCTGAAGTAGATGGCGAGTTCACTATGAAGTATTTCAAAACAAAAAATGGTAAAGTGTGGCTTGTACCAGCGAACAAAAACTTTAAAAATATTTATCCCACCCAGAGCCTGAACGTGATTGCGAAAGTAAAAGCCGTAATACGAAAATACTAGAAATACAAAAGCCCCGTTTATCGGGGCTTTTGTATTTTGCCTGCCTACCGGTAGGCAGGTCTCGAGATAAATAGATTACGCTACTGCGTCTTTAAGAGCTTTTGCAGGTCGGAATTTTGGAACTTTCTTTGCAGCAACTTTAACTTGCTCTCCAGTCTTTGGATTGCGAGCCATTCTTGCAGCACGTCCTTTTACAGAAAAGATTCCGAAACCAGCGATTGAAACTTCACCGCCTTTTTTCAAAGTACCCACTATAGCTTCAAACATTCCATCTACCAATTCCTCAGCTTGTACTTTTGTACCACCCAATTTACCTTGTAACCATTCAGCTAATGCTTGTTTATTCATATATTTTTTAAATTACTTAAATATTATTTATAAATTTTTATCTATCTATGTTAGTTTAGATAGAAGTTCTCGACCATTTCCTGATAAATTACTACCTACCTATTATATAATAAGGGTTTTTTAAGGGCAATGATTTCACAAGTTGACATGTTGATAAATCATTTCCTAATTAAAACCAAAAAACTCCCCAATTAGGGAGTTTTTTGGTTTTTTATATAAGTTTTATCTGGCGTACTCTATAATTCTAGTCTCTCGAATCATAGTAACTTTGATTTCACCAGGGTATTTGAGTTCTTGTTCAATCTTTACCGCTATATCGCGAGCCATGAGTTTGGCTTCGACGTCGGTAATCTTTTCTGGAGTAACAAATATGCGTACTTCACGTCCAGCAGCTAGTGCGTAGGACTTTTCGACAGCAGGGAACCCGTTTACTAGGGCTTCCAATTCCTGAAGTCGCTTCAAGTAGTTCTCCACGCTGTCACGTCTTGCACCTGGACGCCCGCCGGAAATGGCGTCGGCAGTCTGGACGATGATGGACTCGATGGTTTCATAAGGATAATCCTCATGGTGAGACTTCATTGCAGTAACTATCCTCTCGTCCGCACCGAATTTCTGAAGTATTCGCATACCGATCTCGACATGCGTTCCTTGTACTTCATGGTCGAGTGCTTTACCAATGTCATGTACAAGCGCGCCTGCCTTGGCTATTGCTACATCTGCGCCAAGTTCTTCTGCGAGCATACCAGCAATGTGGGCCATTTCTATTGAGTGTTGTAATACATTCTGTCCGTAACTAGTGCGAAAATAAAGACGACCGATGATAGCCACGATGCGAGGGTCAAAGTTAAATATACCGCATTCATACACTGCCTGCTCACCTTTCTCTTTGATTATTTTATTGATATCTTCTTTGGCTTTCTCGACGAGCTCTTCGATTTTAGCTGGCTGGATACGGCCATCAAGAATCAAGTTCTCGAGTGCAAGACGAGCTACCTGTCTTCTAACTGGGTCGAAAGAAGAAATGACAATAGAGCCTGGGGTATCGTCCACAATAAGCTCTACTCCAGAAGCACGCTCAAACGCACGAATGTTGCGTCCTTCTTTACCGATAATCTTACCTTTGATTTCGTTATTTGGGATAGAAACACTTGTGACCATAAGGTCTGAAGCCGTGGAAGCTGCAAGGCGCTGGATTGAAGTTGCCAGAATGTCCTTTGCTCTTCGCGTTAGTTTATCTTCGTTGGTATTTTCGAGCTTAACCATTCGAACCAAGAGATCCTCCTCATATTTCTTTTCGATATCTCGAAGCAACTCCTCTCGAGCTTCTTCTTGGGTTAATCTAGCTACTCTCTCTAACTCTACTCTTTTTTCTTCTTCGATCTTAGATACTTTTTCTTGAATTCTCTTTATGTCCTCAACTTTGAGCTTAATATTCTCAACCTCTTTGTTTATCTCAGCTTGGCGCGTATCAAGAAGCTCATCTTTCTTAATGAGTCTTTTTTCGGTTTCTTTGAACTCTTGTTCTCTTTTCTTTTCTTCTTCGACCGCTTTAGAGAGTTTTTCTTCTGATTTGGCTTTTGCTTCATCTACTATCCTCTGCGCTTCTTCCTTTGCCCCCACCAACATCTGTTTGATGTCGATCTCTATGGAGCGTCTCTTCCCGAGGGCAATAATGAGCCGGAGATAGTATCCGATACCCACGCCTAAAAGTAGAGCTACTGCTCCTATCAGGATTATTGTTGTTAAACTCATAAGCTTATACCAGCTTACAAAAACAGACCACTATATCTCGAGGTTTTTCCCTAAACAAATGAACATATTGAGGTTTTTCGCGAACATTACGTTTTTCGAAGACATATTATGGAGTATTTCTATAGGCCAATTTGAATAATTTTTAAATATTGAACATACTCAATATATCAGAGATTTTGTGGTTTGTCTAATTTACTGCAGTTTACAGAAGAAGGGACTATTTTTGAGCTGGAGCAGGGGTTTTAGATTTGGTGACTATATCGTCAATAATTCCATACTTTTTGGCTTCTTCGGCATCCATGAAAAAATCGCGTTCCACGTCTTTCTCTATCTGGGCAAGGGATTTGCCAGTGTTTTTGGAGAGCAATTTGTTTAGTACGTCTCGCGTCTTGAGTATGTGCCGGGCACTTATTTCGATATCTGTAGCCTGACCTTCTGCTCCACCGAGCGGTTGATGAATCATAACTTCTGCGTTTGGGAGAATGAAACGCTTGCCCTTTTTGCCGGCTGAAAGCACAAGCGCCCCACCGGAAGCTGCGAGGCCAACACAGAAAGTAGACACATCTGGACGCACATGATTCATGGTGTCCACTATGGCCATGGTTGAAGTGACAGAACCGCCTGGGGAGTTTATGTATAGGAAGATATCTTTCTTGGCATCTTCAGATTCAAGGAATAAAAGCTGAGCGATGACGATGTTTGCTGTATGATCGTCTATTGGCCCCGCTAGGAAAATAATACGTTCTCTGAGTAAACGCGAATAAATATCATAAGCTCTCTCTCCAAATTGTGATTTTTCTATTACGGTTGGGATTAACATGGTGGTTTAAAGTTAAAGGTTTATAAGGCTTTCCAGTCCACAGGCTGGTTATGCATAAATTATAGCAGAAAAAGCTATTTTTGCTATATAAGACACGAGGGGGTATAATTAGATTTTAGAATACTCTTTTCAATTTCATCACCTAAATTCTTTTTCATGGAAAATGAAAATATTTATATCGAAGTAGACGTACGGGCCACTCGGCCACCTTCCCCAGAAGAAGAGAACCTTAACTTTGAATTCAAAATGGAAATTTTTCCATTTCCATCCCCCGAACAATTTAAAAAAGATAACCCTCATCTTTATGTTGAAAATGAGGAAGAAAAAGAAGAAAACAAATTGCCCCCACCATGAGGGGCAATTTTTTACTGATTCTCTAAAAACTGGAAGATTTTTTCGTTGGTGAGAATATTTTGAGCATGCATACGAGCACGTTCAGGATCAGCTTCTTTGTAGTGTTCTAAGATATGATTTACTTCTTTTTCTACTTCTTCAGTATCAGCAACGAGTTTTTCTTGTTCAGATATTTTGTTTAATACGAGTCCGAGCTTTGCTTTCTTTTCGGCATCACCACGGAACTCCTTTTTTAAGTCTTCTCTAGTTTTCTTTAAATGAGTTAAGTATTCCTCGAATTTCATACCCATTTGGGTGATGTCGGACTCCATGCGGTAAAGAATCTTATCAAGCTCAAGATCGATCAATAGTTCAGGTGTATCTATGGTTGCATCTTCTATTATTTTCTCAACAATCTTTAATCTTTTCTTCTCTTTTGCTAAGTTACCCTTTTCTAATTTCAAGTTATCTTTTAACTTTTCTCTAAAGTCTGCCACCGTGGTGAACGGGCCCATGGCTTGGACGAATTCGTCATTTAGCTCTGGAAGCTCGGTAGGTTCGTCGTGACTATGTTCCTCGCCTTCAACATGCACATGATTTTCCATTTCCGCTACATGTTGTTTCTTTGCACGAGACTTCCTGATATCCATGATTGTATTTTCAAGCTCTTCCTCTGTAATCTCGAGTTCTTTTTCTGCATCATTAACTTCCGACATTACTTTCTTTGCTGAGTTTTTGTAATC
Organism: bacterium; assembly: GCA_030855725.1. Taxonomy (GTDB): domain Bacteria; phylum Patescibacteriota; class Minisyncoccia; order Phycocordibacterales; family UBA9973; genus UBA9973. The sequence continues at coordinate 20,545 of JALYQS010000023.1, forward strand.
GCCAAGGCCTATCTCTGGCATTATTGTGGTTTTGATTTTAAATCCAAGCGGATTCCCGCGTGCTAGCTTGGTTATTGCTATTTCCGGACGACTGATAACATCTAGTTTCTCTCCTGCAATTATTCCTGGATAGTGTTCCCCTAGAGCCATCTCAGCCATTTCTTCGAGGATTCTAATCTCTGGGATATTTGAAACCAGAATATTCTCCGGCACTTTCCCTTTCCGAAAACCGTCTACTTCCATGTTTTCACCAAGTTTCGCTAAGGCTTTTTTAAAGAAAGCTTCGAAAATCTCTGCTTCGAGCTCGCCTTCGATTTCCACTTCGCTTTTTGGTAATTTAGTTACTTTTGTATTCATAGGTGCCAGTTTATATGGATTAATAGGTTTTGTCAAAATAACCCCGTCGCTCGAGAGCGACGGGGTTATTTTGAAATATTTTAAAAATCAATATTTTTATTGTGTTGATGCTACGTCGGTCGCTAAACTTGAATCAGAAGCTACGCTACCCTCATTTTCGGATTGCACCAGATTAAGGTCGGTTTCCATTGCAGCGATTACTGCAGCCTGATTTGATTCCCCAATTGATTGTTGCTCGTCGTTTACAGGAATTGGTTCTGAATTCTTCTCAGTTAGTGAGTTAGATTGCCAGAGATAAAATCCTCCAAGCACAAGGATAAGTATTACTACTATTGCTCCGATAAGTGCACCATTTGATTTTTTATCAGTTGTTGGTTCCATAATTTTGTTTATTTAAAATTAATAATTCGACTAGTTAGTTGTAGTGGTTGTACTTGTGCTTGTGTTTACTGAAGTAGCTGTTGCTTGCTTTGCTTTCTGTATCTCGGCTCTCACTATTACCATCGCCTCACCTAGTGATGCGCGCGCTTTCTTTATAAGCATTTGAACTTTTTCTGCACTTGCTTTCAAGGTTGCCTTTTGAGCAACTGTTAAGTCTGTACCTGCAGGGATACCAGCCATCAAAGTATATGTTGCTGCTATTTCTGCCTTTGCACTCGCTATATCGGTCTTGGCACTTGCAGAAAGTGTTTCTGCTCCAGATACATTTGTTCCAGGGAGAGAAGTTTTAACCCTTGCGATCAAGGCGTTCACTTTCATTTCTGTTTTCTCAACGTTCATAAGTACTCGCTCGAATCCGTTCAATGCGTTCCATCTACCATTCCATCTCATTTCTTCCTTTGCTTTCATGTTGGTGTCTTTGAGTAGCTTTACCTTTGCTTGCAGGGCTTCAATTTTTAGCTTCGCTTCAGCCTTTATTCCTGCGACAGCATCTTTCAATTCTGCTTTTGCATCAGTTTTCATTTCAGTTTTTAACTGAAGACTTGTGTTAGCCTCAGTCTTCCTCTCTCCTACGCCGACGTTACTGTTTACTGTAGCTCCTGTGCTTAAATCCAAACTAGTAACAGCCTCGGCCTGACCTATGTTTAAGGTGAAGACCATAACCAAAACTGTAAATAAACTAAAATATTTTTTCATAATGTGATTTTGCGAAAACATGTCGCACAGTCGTCGAAATAAAGTGCGACACGAGTCCTTCCTTTTTAATCTAATAATGACCTATATCTATTATACTCCTTAAATCAAAATCACCCTAAGATTAACTTGAGTGATTTTGGGGAAACCTTTGGTTTATTTAATTTTACTCTTCAAACTTCGGCAAGTAGTCAGTTTTATAGCGTTCTTGGCATTGGGCTATTATTTTCATTGCTTCCTCTGTCTCGAAAAATCCAAGAGATTTACAGGTACCAGGTTTTTTTAAGTGTTTGTAATATTCAAAATAGTGTTCTGTTTCTTTTGCCCAATGTTCGCCGAGGTCTCTGTATGATTTGATGTGATCCATTCTTTTATCATCTGCAAGTACGGTAATGATTTTATCGTCGCGTTCACCTCCATCCTCAAACTTCATGATCCCGATAACCCGAGCTTCTACGAGTGATCCTGGCACAAGAGGTTCGGTAACGTTAGCAATAACGAAATCCAGCAAATCGTTATCTTGGTCCCAAGTCTGCGGGATGAGTCCGTAGGCTACAGGATACGAAAGGGAAGAATATCCGACACGATCGAGCTTGAGAGTACCGGACTCAGTGATGAATTCGTATTTGTTAATAGAATTTGCATTTATCTCGACGAGACCATTTACGACACCTTTTGATTCGTCTGCATAAGAATTTAATACGTGCTGCAAGTTGAGCATGTATCGAGAAGGTTTGTGATTTATGTTTGCCATTTGGGTAGTATAGTCTTATTTCTGCTGAGATTCAACCTGCCCGAGAGGTATTATTGAAGTTCAGGGGCCGGTGCGACCGGGACAGGGTGGGTAAAATGCCCGTGAGCAAGCTCTAAAGCTCGATGGTATTCAGCATCAACTTGATTTAACATCTTTTGTCCCTCTTCCTTGCCAAGTATTTCCATGACTTTCTCTCGAGTTAAAAAGTAACTTTCGTCTAAGCTAAAATCTGGATCACTAATATCTTTATATCGGCTCGGATTAATTTCGTTTGTTTTTAAAATGGTGTGCTGTTTTGTTTGATCAAAATAAAGCTTTCTCTTCCCCCAAAAATTCTTCTTCTTTCTTAAAAAATCACCACCGGGATCTATTTCTTCGTCGGTCATGTTAAATTTATCGACAACTCCGTCTCCGTTTACATCTTCTCCCGATATGTCGACATTTTTACTGCCACCGCCAGGTGTGACTATGTGGTATCCAATTGAAAAACGAATTTCAGCTTTGTCTTTTGAAAAATCAGCGTTGTCGTTGAAATTACCTTTTGGTGATTTGAAATCAATGTTTATCCTGTGGATTCTTAATTCGCCCACGTCAAAATTTGGATTTTCTTTTCTAAGTTTTATGTGCTCCTGTACCATTGAATCTATTTGTTCAAGTGTGGTGCTTTGCTTTGGTCTTACATAGTGAAAATTCACAACAGGTGCTTCCTTTTCTTTTGCTTCTTGCTGTCTTCGAATTCCCTCTGGTGTTGTTAAAATCTCTTGCACTAATCTAATGTTGTCTTTAGGAAGAGGAATGGAATCTGGACTAAAATTTTGAGCATTACTGGTATGACCCAGGGAAAGAAGAGCAAGGAAGACTTTTAGTCTTAAAGCCGTATTGGTTGAAGTCTGAGATTCTTTTTTGTTCTTTTGAATTAAATTTTTTGAGAATTCAAACACATTGAAATTTTATACCTAATCACCTCAAAACACAAAATTAGGACATGCCTTTAAATTTCTAAATAAAAAAACGTGACTCTGGTTAGGGTCACGTTTTTTTTTGAAAAGTATATAGTTTACACCCCGGCAGCAACTTCTACTTCATCGCCGTCAGTACTAGCAACTTCTTTACCGTTGCCTTTGATGTCGATTCTCCAGCCGGTGAGTTTCGCGGCGAGGCGAACGTTTTGTCCTCCTTTACCGATTGCGAGTGAGAGCTGATCTTCAGTAACTTCTACTACGGCCTTATGTTCTTTCTCGTCTACATCTATAGAAAGCACTTTCGCAGGGGATAGAGAATTTGAAACGAAAACTTTCGGATCGATTGACCAAGGAATAATGTCTATTTTCTCGCCACCAAGTTCTTGAGTGATAGTATTCACACGTGTGCCTTTCTGTCCGACACATGAACCAACTGGATCAATGTGATCGTCGTTACTGTGCACTGCAATCTTACTCCTAGCGCCAGCTTCACGAGCAACGGATTTGATTTCTACAATCCCATTTTGGATTTCAGGCGCTTCAATTTCAAAAAGTTTTTCTATGAATTTAGGATGGGTGCGAGAAAGTCGGAGGTTGATGCCTCTTGGACTGTCTTCTACTAGATATAAATATGCTCGGACTCTCTGTCCGCGAGCAAAATGTTCTCCAGGAATTTGTTCTTCTACTGGTAGAATTCCTGTGGCTCGGTTAAAGTCTATATAAATATTCCCACGTTCTACTTTTTGAACCATACCAGAAATTATTTCTCCTTCTTTGGTGCCATATTCGTCTATGATAGAAGTACGTTCTGCTTCGCGAATTCTCTGGATGATAACTTGTTTGGCTGTTTGAGCAGCGATGCGCCCGTAGTCCTCTTTAGAATCCAGGGGAAAAACAACTTCGTCGTTTACTTCCACCCCCTTCTTTATCTTTTTCGCATCTTCAAGCATGATGTGATGCTCGGAGTTAAAACGTACTCGCTCATCGCCTTCTTCTTTTATAGAGTACTCTTCTTCTTCGTCTTTCTCTTCATCACCAACACGAACAACACTCTCGTCTACCACGATTTTTACTTGATAAAAATCAGTTTTACCAGTCTCTAAGTCAAATTTGGCTCGGATTATTTGGCCTTTCTTGCCGTAGTCCTTCTTGTATGCTGCTGCCATTGCCTGTTCGATGGCATCCAATATTTTTTCCTTTGGAATTTTTCTTTCTTCTTCTAACTGCTCCAATGCTGACTTAAATGTTTTGATGTCTAACATATATTTATTGCTTTCCCATCCGTAGCCCCAATATTTTTGGGCGGAGGTGGGTTATTAAATTGTAATTAAAAAAGCCCCGTTCTCACAGGACTGTACGGTGGTTAGTATATCACGAATTTTATCCACAGGTCAAGTTTCCTTCCCTTAAGAAATTATATCAGGTATAATTTCTGCATGTCTAAACGAAATACTATTTTATTGAGTTTGCTTGTCTTAGCACTCTTATTAGCTGGTGGTTTTTATTTCTTCCAAAAGAATTCTGGTCCTCGACCGTTAACTCAAGAAGAGATAGAAGAACTGCAACGTAAAGAACTCATGAGTTACGTTGTCGACCCCACAAATCAAAAAAGTGAAGCAGAACAAAAGAAAGAATTAGAACAATTCGTAGCTCCGTCCTCTGAAAGCCCATTAACGGAAGAAGAAATGCGCAAAATCCTAACAAGCGAAGAAACTGTAGTTAGATAAATAGCATATCAAGATTCATGAATTCCTTTACAAAACACTATCCCTCTAAAAAACTTCTAAGTATTGTATGCGTTGTTGCGGTTGTCTTTCTGCTATCAATGGCTTACGTTAACAACGTTTTCGGTAGTGTTTTTGATACTATGTCTGGTGCCGCCTGGCAGGCAGATAATTTTAATGATTTAAATGGTAACGGTATTCAGGATCCATGGCTCGATTTAAATAACAATGGAATCCAAGATACAGGGGAAGATCAAGCAGAAATCGCAAATCCAGCTGGTGGTATGGGGTGGCTTTCTTTTAATTGTACAACTGATCTGCCAAACACCTGCGGAACTTCTAACTATGGCGTAAATTTAGATATAAATACTGGAGTTGTTGCAGGATATGCTTGGTCGGCAAACTACGGATGGCTCAAGTTTGGTGGGCTCGCTGGGCAAATCATTGACCCGAGCAGACCCAACGACGTTCCTCCATATGTAGGACAAAACATTGTAGCTACTGACGCATTTGTAGATTTGAATTCAGGCACCCCGACAGCTAGACCTGTTTCCGGCTGGGCTCGGTTTTGCTCCGCGGCAGCAAATCCTGCAAATTGCTTAGGGGCAACGATTCCCAATATGAGCAATGGTGGCTGGGACGGGTGGGTAAATCTTTCAGGTTCAAATTATAATGTTACTTTTAATGAAGTGACCAGAGAGTTTGCCGGTTTTGCCTGGGGAGGGGATGACCATGGAGCAAACTTCGTAGGTTGGGTGTCTTTCAACTGTTTAAATACCAATAACTGTGCTATTTCTGATTATAAAGTTATCTACAGTCCTCTTACTGGTCCGCTTGTTACTTTACAGGCTAATCCTGTTGTTATTCCCGTACAAGGCAAAACTAACTTGCACTGGGAAGGCACAGATCTTCTAGGAGGGAATACATGTGTTGGTACTCATACAGGTCCAGATGTGCCAGGCTGGGATGAACCACATCCATCTCCTATTGGAGATTTCCTGACTCCAGCGCTTCAAGCCGGTAGCTACGAATTCACTATTACTTGTGAGGGTTCAAATGGCGACACTGCTACCGCTAGTGTCACAGTAAACGTAGGCATCCAAATACAATTAGACGCAGATCCTGCTGTTGTGTTGCCGCCTTCTTATATTACTAAACTATATTGGAATGCTATCCCAAATACCCCCAACGGTATATTGAAGAGTTGCGTAACTTCAAGCGTGCCTCCTGTGGCTACATGGGATAATTTTACTGTGGCGGACATGCCTCCCGCTGGAGAACTATCGAATGTCCCGGTACCAGCTAGTCCAACTAAATTTACTATTAATTGTAAGGATTCTTTAGATAACAATGTCACTAAAAGCGTCTTTGTAAACAGAGGCACTCTGCCCGAGCTTTTAACTCTAAAAAATTCTCCCGTAACTGAAAGTCCAGCAGGTAGTGGGGCATACACCACTACTTTAACTTGGAAAACTGTTAATATTAAGCAGAATTCTTGTGTAGCAAGCGGGGACGGAGGTTGGTCTGGCAACAAAGACAATCCGCAAAACGGTTCAAATTCAGAATCAGATGTAAAAGTTCCTACTATACCTCCACCGCCAGTACTTTTTGAATATAGAATTACTTGTATAGGACTTTATTCTGGCCAGCCAGTTTCTGTCAGTCTTTTCTTAAATAGTGGTAGTGATGGTAATTTCTCAACAAAAAGGCCTAAGTATATTGAATTTTAACAAATCACAACCCCATGAATCAAAAAACAAAAACAAAAATAATTATAAGCTCCTTATTAGTCCTATTGTCCGGTCTGTCAATAAATGCTTTTGCTGTTTGGACAGGTCCAACAGGGAATCCTCTT
>JALYQS010000012.1 GCA_030855725.1 bacterium
GTAATAAAATAACTGTAACAACCCAGGATTTAGCCAGCGCCCAAATTTGCCCATCACGGACTGCGCCTGCCGCCATGCGTAAATACTGAATCGATTTAAGTGGAAGATATTTCCAAAACAACCAGCCCGGCATATTTTTGTAATAAAGCAGTTCAAAGTTCTTAAGCGAATGATACCTTGTGAAAGAGCCTAGCTTCGAACTAGTGGCGCCAATCTCGTGATACACAACCGCTTTCGGCTCATACCTAACGTTGTATCCCGCCAACTGCGCCCTAAAACTCATATCAACATCCTCGTAGTATGCAAAAAAACTTTGATCGAACAAGCCATATTCTTTTAGGAATGAACAACGATAAATTGACGCTCCACCACTTGCGCCAAAAACTTCTTCCGGTTTGTTGTATTGGCCCGCATCGGCTTCGTTTCTTCCACGCGGGAAAGGTAAACCCCAGATTGTCAAAAAATCTCCAGTGCTGTCCAGGTGTTTTTTATCAGACCGCATGATTTTAGACGTACAAATTACGGTCCCTTTATCTTTTGCGATTGGACGGACTAATTCTTTAAGCCAGTTTTTATCTGCAACTGCATCATTGTTTAACAGCGCTACAAATTCGTCGCCTCTCTCCAAAGCTCTTTCTATGCCTGTGTTGACTCCGCCAGTAAAACCGGTATTCTTACTAAGCTCAATTAATTCAACCTCTTTGAACTTTTTAATAATTTCTACGGAGTTATCACTAGATCCATTATCAACTACAATCACATGATGTTTAAAAGTTTGTTTTTTCAAAGATAGCAAACACGACTCGATAAAATCGACCCCATTCCAGTTAGGAATTACAACACTTACAGAGTATTTCATACTTACATTGTAGTATAATAAAAGAACATGTTAAAAAGACTTTTGTCAAAGAAAAACAGAGCTTTGCTTTCGGAATTGGTTCGCACCGATTTCAAACTTAGGTACCAAGGCTCTGTCCTGGGCTACGCTTGGTCACTACTACGGCCGCTCTTTATGTTTGTTATCTTGTATGTTGTCTTCGCTTATGTTTTTAAAATTGGCGACAACGTCCCAAACTTCCCAATTTATCTTCTTCTGGGAATAGTCATGTGGAATTTTTTCACAGAAACAACACAGCAAGGCCTAACATCTATCGTAGGTCGTGGTGACCTTATTAGAAAAATCAAAATCCCTAGCTGGTTAATAGTGGTTTCAACAAGCTTCAATGCTTTGATCAACCTTGCCATAAATTTGGCGGTAGTTATCGTGTTCGCATTAATTACCCGGATGGATTTACTCTCAACTAGCGTATTGCTTCCATTCTATCTTTTGGAAATTTACGCCCTAGCCCTAGGGGTTTCACTTTTGCTGTCTGCTCTTTACGTAAAATACAGAGATGTTTTATACATTTGGGAGGTGTTTTTGCAGGCAGGCTTCTACCTAACCCCGATTCTTTATCCAGTAGCTCTGATTACGGCGGTTTGGGCTCAGAAATTGATGATATTAAATCCACTAGCTCAAACTATCCAGGGTGCCAGAAAAGCTTTTGTAACCCCAGAGTCTATAAGTATTTCGGATATTTACTCTAGTAACATTGTTGTGCTGGCGCCTCTGGCGCTCACACTATTAGTATTAGTAGTAGGTGTTCTCTATTTCAGAAGCCAGTCAAAAAACTTCGCGGAGAATTTATAATGAGCGATACAGCAATAAAGATAAGCGGCGTTACAAAAAAGTTTAAATTACCACATGAAAAACACAATTCTGTAAAAAGCGCGTTTATTAATATATTTCGAAAGAAAACTTATGAGAATCAAATTGCCTTGGAGGATATTTCGTTTGAAATAAAAAAAGGCGACTTCTTTGGAATAGTTGGTCGCAACGGATCTGGCAAGAGTACGCTGCTAAAAATAATTGCAGAAATATACACCCCAACTTCAGGCTCAGTAGTTGTTAACGGATCGCTAACACCTTTTATAGAACTAGGAGTGGGCTTTAACCCAGATCTTACAGGCCGTGAGAACGTTTTTCTAAACGGTGCACTGTTGGGGTTCAATAGAAAAGAAATGAACAAGATGTACGACCAAATTGTAGAATTTGCGGAGCTAGAGCGGTTCATGGATCAGAAATTAAAAAACTACTCATCAGGTATGCAAGTTCGGTTGGCGTTCTCAATATCGATTATGGTAAAAAGCGACATTTTGCTGTTTGATGAGATTCTTGCAGTTGGCGATGCGGTGTTCCAACAAAAGTGCTACGACTATTTTGAGAAATTTAAAGATAAAAATACGACAATAATTCTGGTCACCCATGACATGAAATATGTAAAACACTTCTGCAACCAAGCCCTGCTTCTAGATAGCGGTAAACAAGTCATGATAGGCAAGAGTGGTGATGTTGCAAAAAAGTACACAAAAATAAACGAGATTTCAAATGATTAAACAAGAATCGAAAATCTCCCTGAAAAACACTGGTGAGCGAATGATCCCTCAATTCAGCGAAGGAAAACTAGTATACGGAGAGCACATTATTCGCTATAAAGCTGCACTTGGACTAGCCAAAAATAAAATCGTTTTAGATATAGCTAGTGGTTCAGGATATGGAACGGCAATGCTTGGAATGTCTGCCAAAAAAGCTATAGGTGTTGATATAAACAAAAATAGTGTAGATTATTCCAATCAAAAATACGGATCAAAAAAAGTTAGTTATGTAGTTGGAGATGGCATAAAAATTCCACTCGAAGATGGTTCGGTTGATGTTGTTGTGAGTTTTGAGACTATAGAACACATTAAGGACTACGAAAAATTTATGTCTGAAATAAAAAGGGTTCTTAAACCTGACGGTGTATTAATTCTGTCCACTCCTAACGACCTAGAATATCCCGAGGGGAATCATTTTCACATCCATGAATTTACCCCGAAAGAATTACAAAAATTAACTGATAAGTATTTTTCTTATTCAAAAGCATACTATCAAGGAACCTGGCTGTATAATGCAATACTTGACGAAAAAACGCTGGCCTTGGAAACCGAATTTGATATTAACACCCTACAGCTTGCTCCGATCAAAGTAAAGCAGTCTGTCTATTTATATTTGATTTGTTCTGACAAGAGAATTCCGGTACAAATACCAAGGGTAGCAGCGATGTCTGAGCATTGGAGTGAGCGAAAGCACATAGAAAACGATCAAGCCATACAAGCTCAAACAATAGAGCATATCGCGACTATAAGGAGACTTGAAAAGACTATCGATGAAAAACATTCTGAAATAGTGAAGTTGCTAGCAGAAAGGAAAAGCATAATGCCTTACATAAAAGTTATTCCTAATCTACCAAAAAAAATTCTAAATAAATATAGATCAAATGCAAAAACTGATAAATAAAACCAAGCAATTTACCGTTAAATTATTGAGGCCTTTCGCCAGGCAAATATTCTGGCTATACAACTTTAAGCTCCTCGGAAAGCCAACTATAAACAACAAATACTCTAGAAAAATTCCAATTTTAATGAGCATTTTTGAAAAAATTGATAATTTTTTAATTTTAGTTAATTCAAAACAACAAAGATCGACAGAATATAGCAAGTGGGTAAAACGTAACTACCCAACTCAAAATGTACTTAACCTCCAAAAAGAACAGGCACAAAAACTTAAAAATAAACCACTTATTAGTGTTATTGTACCCACCTACAACACAAATATTAAACAGCTTAAAACTTGTATTGATTCTGTTTTGCAGCAGAATTATAGCAATTGGGAATTATGCATTGCCGATGATGCATCAACTGACGAACAAGTTAGAGATGTGATAACCATATATGCAGAACAAGATGACAGAATTAAGTTCAAATTTCGTAACAATAATGGGCATATTTGTAAAGCCTCTAATACAGCACTAAGTTTAGCAAAAGGGGAATATGTTTCATTGCTTGACCATGATGACGTGCTTTGGCCGAATGCGCTTTTTGAAGTTGTCAAAGAAATAAATAGACACCCCAAAGCAAAATTCATTTATAGTGACGAAGATAAAATAAGTGAAGATGGAAAAATCCATTCCGACCCATTCTTTAAACCTGACTGGAGTCCAGAGTTTTTAAGATCAATAAACTACATCACTCACTTCTCAACAATTGATAGTTCACTTGTGAATAAACTGGGAGGTTTTAGGCCAGGCTACGAAGGAGCGCAAGATTGGGATCTTTTCCTCAGAGTTAGCCGAGAAACTGACGAGATATACCATGTCCCAACAATCCTTTATAGCTGGAGGAAATCAGAAAATTCAACTGCCCAGCAAGCCAGTGCAAAAACCTACGCTTATGATAACCAAAAGAAAGCGCTTTTGGATGATGTAAAACAAAGGGGGATGAACGCAAAAATTAATTGGCAAATCCCTTTTTCGATGTGGCGTTTAGATTACAAGCTAGTAGAGAAATCATTAGTTTCGATAATAATTCCAACAAAAGATCAATACAACTATATTCGTAGGTGTCTTAAATCAATCCACGAAAAAACAAAATACACTAATTTCGAAGTTGTTATAGTTGATACTGGATCTACAGATGAACGTGTTTGGAAACTATACGATGAATACCAAAATATATTCGAGAAGTTCAAAATCTTAAAATGGGAAGAACTATTTAACTTTGCTGCTGTTTGTGACTACGGTGCAAAACTCGCCTCCGGAAAGTATTTTCTGTTTTTGAACAATGACACGGAAGTGATTTCACATTCATGGATTGAAGATATGTTAGGCTACGCACAACAAAAAGACATAGGTGCAGTTGGTTGCAAATTATTATATCCTGACGGTAAACTTCAGCACGCCGGCATTATTTTGGGTGTTGGTGGACGTGATGGTACCCCTGGTGTTGCCGGCCACTTTTTTCCGGGCTTCATCGAGAACCCACCTCAGGATTCAATGTTACAGTTATATGTTGGTGGAACACGAGATTTCACTGCTGTGACTGCAGCTTGTGTCATGGTTTCAAAAGAAAAATTTGAACGAGTCAAAGGCTTTGATAAAGATTTCAGAATAGCATTTAATGACGTAGATTTTTGTTTAAAGCTCTATACGCTTGGTTTAAGAAACGTATATTTACCGCATGTTCAACTTTTCCATTTCGAGTCTGTGTCAGTTGGACAGCCTGGCTCCAAGGTTAGAGATCTCAAAGAATTTAGTAAAGAAATAAATATGATGATAAGGCGCTGGAAGCCACTAATCGAAAATGATCCTTATTACCACAAAGAATTTAGGCGTGACATCGCAAGTGCAAGATTAAAAGACTAGATAATAATCAAGCAGATTAATTATTTGGATTAAAACCTGAAAGACTTGTTGAAATGTTACTTACCCATTCGCTTGTTCGCTTTCGCCATAGTATTTAAAAAAATCAATTCATCAATCCCATATAGGAGATTAATGAGCAATGGCTATTGAGCTGAATGATTCGTAGATCTATTATAAATCCAAGATTTATAGTCACTTGACCAAGTATGTATTTCAATTTGTCCTGACCCGGTATTTGCGTATTTAACAAAATGGGCTTCGTCTGTGCCGTCGCTATCTATATCTCCGAAAACCACTCTGACATCGGCTTTAGGCCGTTGTGGATGATTTGTTGCAATGTTACTACGCCAAGAACTTAAGCTACTATCGTATGTGTGAATCTCGATCATTCCCGAACCGGTGCCGTTATACTTGATAAGATGCAGTTCGTCAGTTCCATCGCCATCAATATCTCCAAAGACTAGTTCTTTTTCGCTAACCGTAGGATCGAAGCTATACGTATGAGTTTTTTGGTTAGTAATCCAACCATCATAACTATTGTTCCATGTATGTAGCTCTACACAGTCGCTTCCTGTTTTTGTGTATTTAATCATTGATGCTCTATCGGTACCTTTTGCTTTTGAAAAATTTACTCCTACTTCGAGATTGGAAAAACTAGATTCGTCGCAATGTACGATTGGTACACTTGATGTCGTGCTACCAAACCAGTCTGAGTATATTCGCCAGAAGTTTCTATTGCCATATGCACTACAACTGTTACCTGTTCCGTATAAGTTGCTCAAAGCAGCAACGTTGGGTTGATACGGCGTGTAGTTGTATAGGCCGGCTGTGGCATTGTTTTGAATATTCACGGTAGATGACCCACATCTACTTAAGTCGGGATGGAAGTATATATTGGCATTTTGCCCGACTCTATAATTGAATAAATTTGAATCACGTACATATCTTTTATATTGTCTAGCAGCATTGTATACCTGATTAAAAAAACCATAATATTCAGAATCACAAGGTGCGGTATCGGGACAACCATACCCAGTTGCACTACGGTATTGTATAGTCCACGGCCATTCGTCAGTTATCAGACTTTGTTCTTTTTGTAGAAGAACAAGTATTACCTTTTCACTAATTCCGCAAGAACTAGAAACCTCATCGATAATTTGAGTGGCTGTCCGATTACTTCTAGCTGTTATAGTGCTACACAATCCAGTTTCGGCAGGTCGTGTAGATGTACTCATTCGGTAATCTTTTAGGCAAGTATAAGGTGGTGCATACCCATTTGCACGTCCCCAGTCAGCGCGTGTTGGATAGCCGCTTCTTCCAGAAGGCTGAGCACCATTTGTATCACATGTTGGCACTTTTGCGTCTAAAAATGACTGAATAGATGATTCACTCATGGTGTTGCCGTTAAAAAACAATGAATCATCAATAATTCTTCCAGGATTGAACTGTGAACCGTCTAATGCATAGGCAGTCTGGCTCGTGAGAATAAAAAGTGTTACTGAAATCAGAATTGAAAAAGCTGCAATGTAAAATCGAGAAATCATAGAGTTACCTCAAGTGTAATTATATCAGATGCTCCCTGATATTTAGCTGAGTTATACAAAACGCTTATTGTGTAGTTTCCTTTCTTTAATTTCGATGCCGGAATAGTTAAAAGCCCGCAGTTTGTGTTTTTTGCATCAGCAAATGCATTGTTCGTTGTGGATGCAGAAGTAGGTCCAGATATTTTTAATATGCAAGTACCACCGTTCTCAATGATTCCTGGGGCAAAACCGCTAACTTCAATACTTTTATCGTCTGGGTTTTGACCGTAACTTGACAAGATTACGCCCACATTACCACTTTGTATTTTTTGATTTTCTTCATCTTCTGAATTTGCACCTGGTTTGTTAGCGGACTGTACATCTTCCACAATTCTTTCTTTGTTAGCATCCGATTCAATTTTTTCAACCTCTGTTGGAGGGCTAATCTCTTGCTCTGTACTTTGCTTATCGTTACTTCTTTTCACCAAAAAAACAATCACAAATGCGGAAAGGACTAACAATATTATAACTACTATCAAAGTTTTTATTTTTTTGTTCACGTCTATAGTATAACATATTTCTTCTCGAGACACACCCAGAAGTTTAGATGCTTAAGTATTTGATACTAGTAGCTTCGAAGACTTGAGGGGATAATTGGTCCCGTCCGTCAAGGAATACCTGCACGGTTTTCAGATGCTTCTTTGAAATTGATAAATACTCACTATGGTTAGTGACAAGAACAGCAGCATCTGAACTGTTCAAAGCTTCATCTAAACTACGGGCATCGGATTTATCAGGGAAGTATGGGTCATACACTACTACTTTTGCGCCTTTGGTTTTGAGATTTTTTATTACAGAATATGCTGGGCTTTCGCGGTCATCGGCTACGTTGGCTTTGTACGAAAGACCAAGTACTGTAACCGTTTTGCCTTCAAGATTTTCAGTTGTTTTTTCAATAAATGCTTGCTCAAGTCTATCGACAGAGTAGCTTGGCATAGACTCGTTGATGTTCCGAGCAAGTTTTAAGAAATGATGTTCAAAACCTTTCCCACGTGCGTATTCGATCAAATAATACGGATCAACTGGTATGCAATGTCCACCGACTCCAATACCAGGATAGTGTGCCATAAAGGCAAAAGGCTTGGTTGCAGCGCCATCAATTACGTTCTTAACATCGATTCCAAGTTTTTCGAATGACATTGCTAGCTCGTTAACAAAGGCGATGTTGACGTCTCTAAAAGAGTTTTCAACAATTTTGCATGCTTCCGCTTCTTTTAGGTTACCCATTTTCTTAATCTCAGCATCAATGGCCTTTGAGTAAAAATCATAGGCTAGTTCTAAACCTGTCTCAGAATCTGCTCCCAAAACCCTATTAATATTTCCGACGTGCCATTTTGGGTCGCCTGGGTTTATGCGTTCTGGGCAGTGAGCAACGTAGATGGTTTTACCAACTTTGTGATCTGTTTCATCTTCAATTAGGGGAATAACAACTTCGTCACACACTCCAGGATTGATTGTTGACTCAACCACCAAAAGCGAGCCTTCTTTCATATTCTTTGCCGACTCAAGCGCCGCTGCTTTTACAAAACTAAGATCTGGGTTTTTCTGTTTGTCAACTGGGGTGGGGACGCATACTATGACTATGTCGGCGTTTGTTATTTTTGAAAAATCATCGGTAAAAGTGATCTTTGTTGTTTTGAGTCGTTTATTGGCTATTTCATCATCGATTATCGGTATTCTCTGTTGTAATTTTTTCAGCTTTGCAGGACTCTTTTCTAATCCTATAACACTAAAGCCCTTGGCCTCTGCCTGTAGTGCAAGGGGTAGCCCAACGTATCCCATTCCTATTACACTAATCGTTTTTCTCATGGTCTAATCATATACTCTATTTCACTTCGTATAAATAAAACTCGATATTGGGGTATTTCACTGTTCGAATCTGATCTAGACAAGGCTCACTTATGGGGTGTACGGTCAATGCGTAGTCTATTTTGCTTTTAATTTCTTCTAAACACTGAAATTTGATAATGATTGAAGTGGTTCGTACTATATTAATATCGTCAGGATAATCTTTGGAGTCGCTCCATATTACGTGACCTTGTCTATTTAGTGCCGTAAACTCTTCTTCTGTGTCCAATAGCGACCCCCAAAAATCGAATTTCGGATAAAAAGTTACACCACCTGCTGACTTTCTGCCTGCAACTAAAGGGAAGTGCTCGTATAAATGTGCATCTTCACCGAGCGCAATCCATCTACTATCCACCTCTGACACCTCCTGCATTGCCTTGATGAGGTCGGAGTCCTTAACGACGTCTAGTCCTCGGTATAGGGGAACAACCCAAAAAACGCTTCCGATTGTGAAAACTATAAAAGTAATGACGAAGGCATACTTCTTCGCTGTTGATGCAAAATATGTCATAAATCCAAAAAAACTAGAAAAAATTATTATTATCCAATATTCATTCAAGAAAATTGGCCAGTGATCTCTGATATAAATACCAGTTGCAAACGCAATATGAAAACTTAAAATACCTAAGAATATTCCAAGAGCTTCAAACT
Organism: bacterium; assembly: GCA_030855725.1. Taxonomy (GTDB): domain Bacteria; phylum Patescibacteriota; class Minisyncoccia; order Phycocordibacterales; family UBA9973; genus UBA9973. Next base: position 9,362 of record JALYQS010000012.1, read on the forward strand.
TCCATTTTTCTTGTTTTTTAACCCTATTACTAATGGCTTCCGCATGCTTTATTAAGAATAAGATTTGAATAAAACCCAAAAAGCCTAAGCCAATAAGGAGTCTATTGTGCGGCACACGGTTTAATAAAACCAAGTTATATATCTTATCCCCAAAAGGTAAATACATTCTAGCTAAGATGAAGGCTAGACCGATGTTTGTCATTAAGAGTATCCAATTTATCTTTCTGAATTTCTTGTAGCCTATGTACAGTAAGATGCAAGAAGGGATTATTAGATATGGAACAAGTAAAATGAAATTACTAGATTCGCTTTGGTTTGACATAAAATTACTACTTCTGTTGTTTGACTGCAAAAGTGGCATAGTAAAACCATCTAGCACGCTTACAATTTGATATCCTCCACTCTCTACGTATCGGTTTCCCGGATATACCGTATTGCCAAGCAAATCAAATTCGGCTTTATGTTCTATATAAAATCCACCGAGAACACCTAAGGCCAACAATGATCCAATCGCTAACATCGTTAGTGTTTTAATAACTTGCGAAAATTTACCACCATCGTGTTTGACATACTTTATAACTGAGCCCAAAATGAAAAATACTACCCCAATTACTACTGGAATCATAAATGGTGGATAGAAAACTAAAGCAAAAACGGCAGACGAATATCCAAACAACAAAACATAAATAAAGTCTTGAAGTATTTTACTATTAATTTTAGGAATTTTTTCATTGAAAAGAATGCGTTGGAAAAGTATGAATGAGATAAAACCCCACGCGAGAACAAAAAATGCACCTGTCTGAAACCACCACATTAGAAATGGGGAGATTGAAATGGAAATCGCAAATAAAGAAGAAAATAAATATTTTCCAGCAAAGACTCTTAATGTAAAAAAGTACGCACTCAGCATAAGGACAAGCATCGACAGCCACCACATGAAAGCAAAACCATTCTCTAAAGGCAGAAATAAATATCCTACATTTTGCGGGCGGAAAATGGTCGTCCAGTGTTTTGACGGTAAAACATTTTGTAATGAAATTCTCAGTCCGCTAAAAGCGTCATTGTTATAGGCCGGGAAATTGTTAATGCTCTGATTTATTATATACTGTGATGTGATTAACCACTCGTCAGAGCGTATTGGCTTGGGTGTACCGAAAATTAGGGCAGTATCTTTGGCTTCATTTCCAAACCATTTCGGGTAGTATGTACCAACAGATGTACCGCTTATACCAAAAGCAATAAATAAAATAAAAATAAACGTAACGATAGCTGGAAAGGTCCATTTATTGTTTATTTTAACTAACATTGTATTTTTTTGTAGTGATTTTAACTTTTCGAGCATATCACTAGATTATATAGTAATACTCCAGTAAAATACTAATATCGGAGAGGATAAAATGAAGTTATATATATTTTCAATTTGCAAAGATGAGGCGGAGACGATTGGCGAGCTACTTGACAGAATGCCAAAAAATATTAAGGGCATCGATAAGATAGAGCGTTTGGTTATTTCAGATGGGTCAAAAGATGACACTGTGAAGATCGCTAAAGCCAAAGGCGCAGAAGTGATCGCAGGTGTGAACCAGAAAAGGTTGGCATTTAGATTTGAGCAGGCAATGGATTATGTACTGTCACACGGCGCCGACATCGCGGTAAATATTGATGGTGATTTACAGTTCATGCCAGAAGATATTCCGAAGATGGTTGAGCCAATTCTTTCTGGCGAAGCAGACTTTGTGGCTGCAGACAGGTTTACAGATCTTGAAACAGGCAAAAGACGTAAGCCAAAAAACATGCCAACAAACAAATATTATGCAAACCGTATCGGATCATTCATTGTAGGTCTTCTGTCTGGAGAAAGCTTCCGTGATGTAACATGTGGTTTTAGGGCTTACAGCAAAAAAGCTATGCTTGCCCTTAATTTGAACAGTGAATACACATACACGCAAGAATCTTTCCAAGTTTTGGCCATGAAAAAAATGAATATCAAAGCCATCCCTACAGATGTCAAATATTACAAAGGCAGAAAATCACGAGTAGTAACAAACTTTTTGCAATTCATGGTCAATAGCGCGATTAATATACTTAGAGGCTTTAGGGATTTTGCTCCACTTAAATTCTTTTTCTGGCTCGGAGGAATCCCATCTTTAGTTGGCGTAGTTTTCTCTATCTTTACTATTGGCTACTGGCTTACAACAGGAAGCTTTAGTCCATATAAATTTTTAGGTTTCACGGGCCTTTACCTGTTCTCATTGGGAATAATAATCTGGGTGGTTGGGCTCGTCGCAGACATGCTACATAGAGTATTGAGAAACCAAGAGAAGATCTTAGAAAAAATCAAAGGGCAAAATATTGAGTCGTTTAAAGACAAAAAATAACAAGGTAAAAGTATGCTATGTTTTGTCTTACAAAGACCCGAACTATATTCGTACCCAAACATTACTTGATGCATTTTCTAGGATAGAAAATGTACAGCTCTTTGTAATTAGAAATAAACACAAAGGTACACTTAGATATTTAGATACATTCATTAGATTAGTGAAATTTCGTCTAAGAAATAACGCTGATGTTTTTGTACTTGGGTTTAGGGCGCATGAGAGTTTTTGGCTGTTTTATCCATTAGTACGAAAGTCGGCGGTAGTTTTTGATGAGTTTATAAACATTCACGATTGGCTGGTATCAGAACACAAAATTCTTAAAGAAAACTCCCTTAGGATTAGATTAGTTGATAGATATATGAAATGGGTATCACGCAAGTCAGATATATTACTGACAGACACACTCTCACATAAAAAGTCGGCAGAAAAACTATACGGAATTTCTAACAGCAAGGTGGTGGTTGTTCCGGTTGGCACTGACGAAACAATTTTCTCACCCCAGAAACAGACTGCAAAAAATGATGTTTTTGAAGTTCTTTTTTACGGAAGTATGCTCCCACTGCACGGACTGGATACAATTCTCGAATCAATCAAACTTACTAGTAAACAAAACAAAAACATTCATTTTACAATAGTAGGGGGTAAAGGAAATAGCAAAATGATTCAAAAAATCGATAATTATATTCAAAATAATACGCTACAACAATCCACTAAGCATATTGATTGGGTGGATTTTAAAAAATTACCACAATACATCTCAAGAGCTAGTCTATGCCTGGGAGGGCCTTTTGGAAATACAGGACAAGCCACGCGTGTGATTACGGGAAAAACATTTCAGTTCATTGCAATGGGCAAGCCAACTATAATCGGTAAGAACCTAGAGAGTAGTGTTTTTACAGATGAGATCGATGCTCTGGTTGTTGAACAAGATAGATCCGATTTATTGTCCAAGAAAATAATATGGGCGTACGATTACCCTGATAAGCTTTCTCAAATTGGGAAAAATGCAAGAGAATTGTATGTAAAAACTTATTCAGTCGAAAACAGAGCAAAAAGCCTAGAGCCAATAATCAATTTAGTAAAGTCTAAATAATTTCATAAACAAACCTTTAAACACACCAAGTGAAAAAATCGTGATAGCTATGGGAAATAATATAAATAAATACTGGAAGTCAGAAAACTCTTCGGATAACCAAATTGAAACTAGGATGTCAATAATAATTGAAAAAGCAAGCTCTATTAAAATTAACTGTGGATAGAAAAAAGCAAATACCAAATTTAATACAAATACCAAAGCTAGTGCCATAATTAAAGGGAAGAAACGTGAGCCGGGTTTGATATAAAAATCAATAAATTTTGGTCCTCGATTGTATAGGTGGATAATATTTTCCCAAAAACCTTCACGATTTAGATATTCGGATTTTGCCGATGCAGTTTTTAATAATGGTTCCTTTTTTGTAAGGTCCATTATTAGGCGCGTGTCATCATTGGAGTGCATGCTCAAGCTTTGTCCTTCAGCCACATCAAGATAATAGTCTCTGAGTATGAACATTGCACCACCACCACCTTTGTTTTTGAATGCCCGGTAGCCTTCAGTATCAAGTACTATGTCTTCGAATTCGTGATTAAAATACGGGTAGTAAAGTTTTTTTCTAACGAGTGAAAGCACTCTTCCCCATGCGTTACGATATTTATTGATATATACATTTCCGATAACAAAATTTCTATTTTTGTTCAAAAACTGATAAAGATAATCGGAATCAGGCCGGACTTTTTTGTCTACAAATGTGATGTATTTGCCCCTAGCAATCTTTACTCCATCAAGTCGTGTGGCTGGTAGGCCTTTTCTATTTTTGTGAATGATTATTGAAAAGTTTCCAAATTTATCAAACAGCTTTTTACTATTTTCTACAACGCTAACAGTGTCATCTTTTGAGCCGTCGTCTATTACAATTATTTCGATAGAACTCTTTTTGATTTTTATCTGTTTAGCGACCGATTTAAAAACAGGTTCAACGTCCTCGCTAGCATCTAATAATGGAAAAATAATACTTAGTGTGTACAGATCTTTATTTTTCAAGTTCTTTTCTCGCAAATTACTAAATATCCTTCAGAAAAATCGAACCTATTAAAAGGTATGCTCGCATAATACAGTGGTTTAATAAAGTACTGAAGATTATTAAACAACCTATTTATATTAAGCAAATCATTACCACTCTTTTTAGTACGTGATTCCATACTTTTCTGCTTGTTATTCTTTTTAAATCTTTTAGAGACTACTTCTCTTGCTAGCCGAATAATATTTGTGTAAGGGTAACCATAAGAAATAAATTTGTTGATCTGCAGACCATTACTTTTGAGCAAGTCTTGTAGCTGTTTTTTTTCGTATCTCCTATAATGACCCGCCAATTCGTCGCTTGCACTAAAAAGTCTTTGTTTCGCAGGTACGGAAATAATTACGTATCTGTTACTTAAGTCAACCAGTTCTTTTAGTAAAGTTTTATCATCACTAACATGTTCTAAAACTTCAAAGCACCCAACAATGTCTGCTTTATTAGATAATTTCTTATTTTTAACATCAGCGACTTCAAAAATTGGATATTTTCTCAATCCGTATTTCATTTTTAATGACTTTGCATTGGTTATGCTTTTTTTTGAAAAATCTATCCCCCATGATCTATATCCCATGTGTTTTGTTACAGCACAGGTCATACCACCTGATCCACAACCAACGTCCAAAAAGCTTTTTGCATCCAATTTCTTTAATTCCCTTAAAAGGTTATATTTTCGAAATAGAAATCGTGGTGGTTCAACCCATGGTTTGTTCATTTGCTTCATTTTATCAACTATTAGTATAGAATGAAAATGAATGAAAAAACGTTTAAGTACAATAGTGTTCATTATTTTTATAATTATTTTTGCAATTTACTTTTTTGTTAGCTTTGAGCAATTCAAAATTTTACTTAATGTTAATCTTTGGCTACTTTCCATTATCGTGATCGCAAACTTAACAAATATTGCATCGAATGGTCTATTTATCAAAATTATTCTCAAACCGTACAACAAAATTATACCAATTTTAGAAAGTATATTTATCTCACTGATATCTTCGGTAGGGAACTTTTTTGCTCCTGTCGGCGGAGGACTAGGCTTAAGAGCGGTTTATCTGAAAAAGAAGTTCAACTTAACATACAGTGATTTTATTTCAACACTATACGGAAATTATATTATCGTTTTTCTCGTAAACTCTTTCGTAGCTCTGGTCGCACTGTACTTATTGAGAGAGAAGCCGAACGGCGCGTATTACTTACTGCTTGTTTTATTTTCTGGCATTTTTGGAGTTTGTCTAATATTGAGCCTTGTTAAAGTTCCTGTAGCTACAATCAATAAAAAATTAAAGAAAAAGCCCAATAAAATAGTGTTTATACTTCTGGAAATATTAAAGGGCTGGAACCGTATTGTTGAGAACAAGAAACTACTACTTCAGCTGATTCTTTTATCCACATTTAATTTATCTGTAACAATTTTTATTTCATGGCTGGAAATAAAAGCATTACATCTGTCTATAAGCTTGCCATCTTTACTGTTATTTAGTGTTCTAGGTTCGCTTAGCCTTTTTGTAAACATTACACCAGCAAACCTGGGCGTTAAGGAGGCAATTTTCATTTTTTCAGGAAGTGTTATTGGGTTTTCTACAAGCGAGATACTTTCAATCGCACTAGTTGATCGTGGCATCTTGTTCCTGGTGCTATTTGTCTCATGGCTACTAATGCCAAGACTAAGTAAACTTTTCAATGTGTCAATAAAGAATTTACAAAAAACACCAGCAACCAAATGATTCACTTGATGTTCAGTAAGTACTTACCATAGCCGGATTTTTTTAGAGGTTCGGCAAGAGACTCAAGTTGAGTGCGATTTATAAACCCTTTATTGTAAGCGACTTCTTCGATGGCGCCGATTTTGTGGCCGGTTCGTTTTTCGATAACTTCTACAAATTGGGCGGCGTCGTTCATGCTTGCGAATGTTCCAGTGTCTAACCATGCGGTTCCGCGTCCCATGACTTCTACTTTTAGTTTTTCTCGTTTCAAATATTCTTCATTTACAGATGTGATTTCTAACTCACCGCGATCGCTTGGTTTAACGTTTTTAGCGATTTCAACCACGTCATTATCATAAAAATACAACCCAACTACAGCGTAATCTGATTTTGGATTCTCAGGTTTTTCTTCAATCGAAACTGCTTTCATGTTTTCGTCAAATTCAACTACTCCGTAACGCTCAGGATCAGAAACTTCATATGCAAAAACGGTATTTTCTCCTGACTTGGCAACTTTCTCTAGGTTTTCGCCAAAGCCGTAACCATAAAAGATGTTGTCACCCAAAATTAAGGCAACAGAGTCATCACCAATAAATTCATCTCCGATGATAAATGCTTCTGCTAGTCCTTTTGGCTCAGGCTGTTCAGCATAAGTGAGTTTAATTCCAATCTCAGAACCATCACCGAGCAATCTTTTGAACTGCGCTTGATCAAGGGGTGTTGTAATAATTAGTATATCTTTTATGCCGGCTTCCATTAACGTCGCTAATGGATAATAAATCATTGGCTTGTCATAGATAGGCACAAGCTGTTTACTAATGCCTTTTGTTATGGGGTATAAGCGAGTTCCAGAACCGCCAGCTAAAATGATTCCCTTCATCGTTAGTGATTATACAATTTTTTGGTCTATTTAGAAAACCTACATGTTCATATTATTGTTTTGAACTTATTGTTTGTTGCCAATTCCAGGCATCCTTTAGCGCGTCACTTAGCGTCAAATTCGCTTTCCAGTCAAGTAATGTTTTTGATTTTTCGACTTCTGCATAAATCCTTATTATATCGCCCTGTCGCCGTAGACCAATTTTGTAGGGGACCTTTTTACCGGTGCCTCTTTCAAAAGTATTTATGACATCAAGAACGCTGCTACCTATTCCGGTACCAACATTACAATAATTATAGTAACCAGGTTTTTTGTTAGCCATGTGCTCTAATGCATTAATGTGAGCTTTTGCCAAATCGATTACGTGTATGTAGTCACGTATACAAGTACCATCAGGTGTTGGATAGTCGTTGCCGTATACTGTAAGTTCTTCACGTAATCCAGCAGTTGCTTGAAGCAGAAAAGGAACAAGGTTGTTGGGTTGACCGAGTGGCAGCTCACCTATTAACCCTGACGGGTGTGCACCAATAGGATTAAAATAGCGAAGAGAAATCGCTCTTAGCTTCTTTTTTAGAGTGACAACATCTTTAAGGATAGTCTCGCACATTTGCTTCGTACTACCATATGGAGACGACGCTAATTTAATTTCTGAATCCTCGGTAATTGGTAGTTTGTCTGGCTCACCATAAATAGTACAGGACGAGGAGAATACGACAGGTAAATCACTGTATTTCTCAAGTTGATCAAGAAATTCTATAAATCCTGCAACGTTATTCAAATAGTATTTTAAAGGTTCCTTTAGTGATTCACTGACTGCTTTATCGGCCGCGAAGTGTATTACGCCCTCAATTTTTTCCTCGATTAAAACCTTCTGCAGAAGGTTTATATCTTGAAAGTTTTGTTCGTAGTAAGGGACTTTTTTACCGATTATTTTCTCAATATTTTTAACTACAGATTCTTTTGAGTTGTTGAAATTATCAATGATCACAGGAGAATGCCCGCTGCTTGCCAGTTCGACAACCGTATGAGAACCAATATAGCCAGCTCCTCCAGTGACTAGTATTTTCATTTATCTGCTTTCTTTTATGTAAGTCTTCAAGTCTTCTTTCCAGTCCTTCGGTTCAAAACCGGTTGCCGTTATTTTGTCCAAGTCCAGAGTACTATTAAGTGGACGTTTTGCATACTGCTTACCCTTTGAATATTCTTCTGTTGTTGTGTCGGTTACGGTGTTGTCATACCCTGCGATCTTGAAAATCTCACGAGTAATATCTGCCCAGCTGGCTGGCTCTCCAGAGTTCGTCACGTTGTAGGTTCCGAACTCCGCTTTTTCATCCAGCAAGTGCTTAATTGCACGAACTACTTCGCTCGTAAAGGTGAGACGTCCGACTTGATCAGATACAACCGTAGGATTAACGCCTTTTTTGCCAAGCTCAAGCATGGTCTTAACGAAGTTTCCGCCGTCACCAATAACCCAAGACGTACGTAAGATGTAATGCTTATCTAATTGGCTCACAAGAAGGTCGCCCGCAGCCTTGCTTGAACCGTAAGTCGAAAGTGGGGAAAAGGCTTCATTCTCCATATGTTCTTTTTGACTTCCATCAAAAACGTAGTCTGTTGAAATATGCACCAAAGTTAAATCGTGTTGCCACGAAACGTGAGTTAAATTTTTAACCGCTTCAGCGTTAACTTTCCAGGCCGCAGATCTACCTTCATTGGTTTCTGCACCATCGACATTTGTATACGCGGCAGCATTAATTATCACATCAATATCCGACCAATCAAAGTCTATGACAGACTTTTTGTTGGTAATATCAAGCTCGCTAACGTCAACTGTTTTGGCGTCCGGGAATTCTTTAGCCAAGCGTTTCCCTAGCTGACCTTTTGCTCCAATGATTAGTTTATTCATCCAAAGCCTCTTTTAGCGACGGATTGTTCTTATCTTTCTCAGAAATTATCATTCCCAAACCTTCTTTGATCGGCCAGTCAATTCCAAGATCTGGATCAAGCGGATTGCAGGATTTTCCAGGCATGCCAGGCGTCCATTCTTCCTCAAAATAGTAAAGGTAAGTAGAAGGAATGTCGCTGGTCGACTGGAAAGAATTCCCCAAACCTTTACTTACAAAAAGGCCATCGCCTCGCTTTAATTTAAACCCTAAACATCTTCCAGCCGTTTTTGACTTAGGCCGTAGGTCAACTATTACGGCGTAGACCGAACCTGAGGCCACTGCTACGAATTTATGGGCATACTCCGCATGAACACCCCGAAGTGTGCCTTTATTGCTTAGAGGCGCATTTACCTGCGGGCGATCGCCAAGGCTTGGTAGGCTGGCCTCCTCAAACTCGCTCTGCCTATAGAATTCCATAACAGAACCGCGATCATCATCAATAAGTTTAAGCTTGCACGTCCAAAGACCTTCAATGTCTGTTTTTTCTGCTGTCAATGGCTCGATCATTGTCCCGCTTTCTTATAATTTTCTTCGGTTGCTTGCTTTTGGCCTCTCCACCAAACCTCATGCTTTTTATACCAATCAATCGTGTCTTTGATTCCGCTTTCGAAATCTTTGTATTTTGGTGCCCAACCTAGTTCAGTTCGAAGCTTGGTTGAATCACTGGCATAACGACGGTCGTGTCCCGGCCGATCTTTAACGTGAACGTAATCGTCCTTAGCTTTGCCCATTTGTTCCAAAATTAGCTCAACAACTTCCTTGTTGTTTTTTTCAACGTCAGCTCCTATTAGGTAGGTTTCTCCGATTTTGCCTTCTTCAAGAATCAACAAAACTGCACTCGAGTGGTCTTCGGCGTGAATCCAGTCACGAACATTTAATCCGTCGCCGTAAAGTTTTGGTTTTCTTCCATCAATGATTTCGGTAATTTGCCTAGGAATGAACTTTTCAACGTGTTGGTACGGACCGTAGTTATTGGCGCAGTTTGAGATAGTGGCTTTTATTCCAAATGACCGCACCCAAGCTTTTACCAACATGTCGGATCCTGCTTTAGTGCTGGAATACGGGCTTGATGGGTTGTAGGGTGTTGATTCAGAAAAGCGTTCCGGATCATCAAGTGCAAGATCTCCATAAACTTCATCGGTTGAGATGTGATGGAACCGCTTTTCATTCTTTCTGGCCGCCTCGATTAAGGTGTAAGTGCCAATAATGTTTGATTCCAGGAACGGCCTTGGGTTATTCAATGAATTGTCATTATGTGACTCGGCCGCGAAGTGCACAATCATATCACAGTTTGCAACTAAGTCATCAACCAACTTTTCATCCGTTATATCGCCCACAACTAGCTCAACTCGGTCGTCTAAACCAGATATGTTTTCTTTATCGCCGGCGTAGGTAAGTTTATCGATAACGGTTATCGTCCAGTCCGGGCGCTCTTTATATACGTGTCGAACAAAATTTGAGCCGATGAAGCCGGCTCCACCAGTGACTAAAAGTTTCTTTGCCATGTATCCAGGTTACTATACTTCATAAAATTACAACAATAAAAATGCTATCTGGAGACTAGTTGGCTTATCCACAACAGCAAGCTTTTTGGCGAAAATCTAGTGCTTGTGATCAAAACGTTTTGGGGCTTATTGTGAACCTGCAAACAAATTAATCGATGGAGGGTATATGAATCCAGA
>JALYQS010000022.1 GCA_030855725.1 bacterium
CTGGAAGAGTGTCGAACGTTATGTTGCTAACCAAGGAAAGACGGAAGATTCACCATATCAGTTACGATTACTGTAGGCTCATGCTTCCGATCATACCCTGTGGGCTTGCCCCAGGGTGGTTGATTTCTAGGTGTTTTTATTTTATTCTGGAAAGTTCAAATTCAATTTACTGTCACCGACAAGCCGAGAATTATGCCGCTCAATCTTGCATTCATTCTCATAGCATTTTTTATCTGGATCGCCGAGAATATATCTACATACCTCGGTGCTTGGAAATATCCGGACCAAGTGCACACATGGAACGTGGTCTCAACTAGTAAAATATCTTCCTGGTTTCTCATGGTAATAATAAGTTTCATTATTGTGGCCTATTTGAAACATTACAAAAAAGATATTTTTAACAAAAGGTAAAAAGTGCTACTATAGAACCTATGAATACTCTATATTCCTATCTAAAAAAATACTGGAAGCTATGCCTGGCAGTGCTTTTTTTTGCGTCTATTAATCAAGTATTTTCTTTGATTGACCCGCTGATCTTTCAGCGAATTATAGACGAGTATGCAACAAAACCCGAAGCATACACTTCAGCAGAATTTTTTAATGGTGTAATCAAGCTCCTTCTCCTCGCCATCGGCATTGTCTTTGTGTCTCGAATAGCCAAGAATTTCCAAGACTATTATTTAAACATGGTCACCCAACGATCTGGGGCTGACATGTATCAGTCAGGTGTGAGGCATTCGCTTCTTTTACCATACGAAGTATTTGAAGATCAGCGAAGTGGAGAAACTCTTGGAGTACTCCAAAAAGCACGCCTCGATGCAGAAAAATATTTAAATCTCCTGATCAATATTGTATTTATTTCTATAATAGGATTTATTTTTGTTTCTATTTACGCAGCGACTCTATACTGGGGAGTAGCACTAGCATACGCTCTGACAGTGCCAGTGGTCGGGGGACTCAGCTATTTCTTGACTCAAAAGCTAAAGAAAGTTCAAAAGCAAATAGTTAGTGAAACAACAGCTCTCGCTGGATCCACCACAGAATCACTTCGCAATATTGAACTTGTCAAAAGTCTCGGGCTTGCAGAACAAGAAATCGAGAGACTAAACAATACCACAAGTAAAATCCTTCAACTTGAATTAAAGAAATTGCGCTACGTCAGAAGTATCAGCTTTGTACAGGGCACAATGATCAATCTTCTGCGTAACGCTATTTTACTATTTTTGATGTACTTACTGTTTAAACAGACAATATCTTTCGGACAATTCTTTTCTTTATACTTCTACTCATTCTACGTTTTTGGACCTTTGCAAGAAATCGGCACAGTAATCACCGCCTACCGTGAAGCACAAGTTTCTATGGCAAAATTCAAAGAGATCATGGAGATACCAACCGAAGTCGTTCCTCATAATGCCACAAATTTAGGCAGAGTAGATAACTTATCTTTCAAAGATGTTTCGTTTAAATACAAAAATGCCAATAATGAAGCGCTTGATAACATTTCTTTTAATTTGCAAAAAGGCGAAACCATCGCTTTTGTCGGGCCATCTGGTTCCGGAAAAACAAGTTTAGTGAAACTTTTAGTAGGGCTTTATCAGCCCGTAAAAGGGGAGGTAACCTACAATAATGTCTCCAGCAGAAAGATAAATCTAGATGAACTTCGCTCCCAAATAGGATTTGTAACTCAAGACACCCAGCTTTTTGCTGGCACCATTCGTGAGAATTTACTTTTCGTAAATCCGCTTGCTAGCGACAAAGAAATGATTGAAGTTCTTAACAAGAGTGCTTGTGAGGGTCTTTTGGCTCGAGCAGACAAAGGACTAGACACAGTCATTGGTGAAGGTGGAGTTAAGATTTCTGGTGGAGAAAAACAAAGACTCTCCGTCGCGCGAGCACTTCTACGCAAACCAGCCATACTAGTATTCGATGAGGCAACTTCTTCACTAGACTCCCTCACAGAAGAAGAAATTACAGATACAGTAAAAAAACTTTCAAAAGAAAAAGCACACCTGACCATACTTATCGCACACCGACTCTCCACAATCATGCATGCAGATAAAATATATGTCTTAGAAAAAGGGCGAGTTAGCGAGAGTGGTACACATGTAAAATTACTAGAACAAAAAGGCCTGTATCATGCAATGTGGCGTCAGCAGATAGGAGAAAGGTAATCAATAGGGGATAAAAAGAAGCAGATAAACTTAAAAGAAAGAACAGCTGAAACTTGTGTAATTTTTGAGTTTATATAATACTAGTACGGTAATGCGAAAGAGAAACAAGTTGATTCTAATATTGTCAGTGTTTTTGCTTGCAGGGATAGCCTCTGTTTATGGTTTTAAGCATTATTTTTCTATTTCTGATATACCTCAAAGTGCTTTGAGTTTGGTAACAGAAAAAAAGGAAAACAGCTCATTACCGCCCAGAGATCCTGTTTTACTTGGTAGGGCAGAAGTTAGTTTTGCAGGAGGAGTTATAAATAGGAACAATAATATTGAACTTGGGATTGCTCGTATTAACGGCACAGTAATCCCACCTGGAGCAGAATTTTCATTTTTGAAAACCTTAGGCCCGGTACTTGAAACCGACGGATTTAAAGAAGCAAAGTCCTTTTATAACGGTGAGGTTGTTCTCGGTTTAGGTGGTGGCCTATGCCATGTGTCTACAACTCTCTTTCAAAGTGTTTTACAAGCCGGTCTTCCTATTACAGAAAGACATAACCACACTTTCACTGTGCCATATTACAAACCAGGACTCGATGCCACAATTTCAAGCGCTGGCCCTGATTTAAAATTTATCAATGACACTGTTTATGACCTAACCATTAAAGGTTATACCAAAGACAAAGTCGCGATATTTGAAATTTATGGAGTAAAGGACGGAAGAGTGCCAAAAATTAGCGACGTAGAAGTTTATGATTGGAAGAGTCCGCCACCCACTCAGTTTATTCCTTCACGTGATTTGGCCGTCGGAGAAAGAAAGTGCGAACAAGCCCGTCAAGGAGGTTTTACTGCAAAGAGGATTTATGATGTAGTCTATTCTCCAGAGATAACAAAACAGCAAATATTTGAGTCTACTTATAAATCTTTGCCGAGAATATGTCACATTGGAGTTGACGACAAAACCGACTTCACCGGTTGCAATATCTACACTGCTTACAGCCGTCTAACAGGCGCACAGTGCCCTAAAGACTAGCCGTAATATTTTGCTTTGTTAAACGGCTTATATAATGGAGGTCGTTTTATTAATATTTAATAACATAAATTTTATGGCAGACCATACAATTATTACTCCGGGGTCCGGAGATAGCTCTTCCGGAGTAAACACTGTGTTGATTATTTTAGTGATAGGGTTACTAGTAGCAGGTGGTGCTTGGTGGTATAGAAATGGCAACAGAGCTCCAGCTCCAAATAATCCAGGCATAAATGTTGATGTGAATCTACCTACAGGTTCTGGTTCGTCAGGAGGTACTAACCCTTCAACTCCGTAAATTCTTTTTATACAAAAAGCTTCTAAAATGTTTAGAAGCTTTTTGGTATAAATCTGATATAATTAATATATGATAATACTTTTTACATTAGGAATCTTGTTAGGGGTAGTGGCTGTGTTTTTCGCTTTGCAAAATGTGGAGATTATTACAGTGTCCTTTTTCTCTTGGCAACTTACGGGTTCTTTAGCATTAATACTTTCAGTAGCTATTTTTTCTGGAGTCTTAATTACTTTGCTTATTTTGTTACCAGAAAGTATCACTTCCTACTTTAAATACCGAAGTCTTAAAAAGGCTTACAAAAAACTTGAGGAAGAACTTAGAAAGCAAAAGGAACTAACTACATTTGCTAAAATTACGCCCCCTACACTTGAGGATATAGCTGTTATAGAAAAAGGAGCTTATGAAGCTACCACTATACAGAAAATTTAACTTTAACTAAAATTTTATGGCACTTTGGGACAAAATTTCAAGCCGAGGCAAAATAGACGACCGAAGAGGTCAGAGAATGGCCATTGGTGGCGGTGGACTTGGCATAGCCGGCATAGCAATATATGTGCTTTTTAACTTATTAAGCGGGGGCAATATTGATGTGGGGACAGTACTTAGTCAACTCCAAAATACACAGGTGCAAAATCAAAATATCGATGTTTCGAAGTTTGAAGGAGCGGATGATTATGAAGTTTTTGCATCGACAATTTTAGGCTCAACTTCTGATGTTTGGACATCAGTATTTAAAGAAAACGGTGCAACATATATTCCTCCTGCACTTGTGCTGTTCCGTGGAGCTACTCAATCAGGGTGCGGATTATCAACATCAGAGGTAGGCCCACACTACTGCCCTGAAGACCAGACCATTTACTTGGATGAAACATTCTTTGATGAATTGCAAAAGCGCTTTAAGGCACAAGGAGGTGATGTAGCCGAAGCCTATGTTATCAGTCATGAAGTGGCTCATCATGTGCAAAATCTCCTAGGAACTCTTAACCAAGCAACTGACAATTCTGGGTCCATCAAGACAGAACTTCAAGCGGATTGTTTTGCAGGTTTATGGGCTTATTCTATAAAAGACAAGGGAGTCTTTGAGCCAAACGAAATCAGGGAAGCAATTGACGCCGCGAGTGCTGTAGGAGATGACCGAATCCAACAGTCCATCAATGGTAGAGTAAACCCTGAAAGCTGGACCCACGGATCCTCAGCTGATCGAGTTGCCTGGTTTACCCGCGGATATAATACAGGTTCAGTAGGGGACTGCGATACATTTAAATAAAGGCGTGATGAATTTTAAAAAATTTAATTGATATCAATTTTATGGCAACATACGAAGAAGAACAAAAAGAATACGATGAACGAATGAAACGTGCACATGAAGAAGATGAAGAAAAAAATAGAAAGGGAGCAGAGGACGCTAATAGAAGCAGAAATAATTAATGGGATTAGTGTGATATAATCCTGCTATGTCCCAAGAAAATCACGGAAAAAAGTCTGTCATTGCAGCGCTTGTAGGAAATTCAATTGTAACTGTACTCAAAGGAATAGTTTTTTTCATCACTGGCTCTGCTAGTATGTTTGCAGAGTCGGTGCACAGTTTTGCTGACACTTTAAATCAGTCGCTACTGCTTATAGGACTTAACCGATCTAAAAAACCTGCAGATGAAATTCGGGGCTATGGCTACGGTATTGAGCGATTTTTCTGGTCACTAATATCCGCATGTGGAATACTTTTTATTGGTGCTGGTATTACTATTTATCACTCCATTGAATCTCTGTTGCACCGCGGTAGCGAGACTTACGAGTTTAATATTCTAAGTGTGATAGTGCTTGTTTTGGCCTTGATAATCGAGGGAATCACTCTATGGATCGCAATAAAGGAGTTGAAAAAAGACAGGAAGTTCTCAAAGAAACTTTTTGAAAACGCCGATCCAGTTCTCCTTGCTATAGTTTACGAAGACGGGGCGGCAGTACTCGGTGTCATTATTGCTCTTTTAGCCCAGACAGCGACATATCTGACTGGAGACATCCTCTACGATGCAATTGGTGGAATGCTCGTCGGCCTTGTCTTGGGGTTCTTGGCTGTGGTATTAATAATAAAGAATCATCAATACATAATAGGCAAGCCCATCCATGCCGATGTTCGGGAAGAAATATTAAAACTCTTAAACAACGATCCCTGCATCGAACAAATAGTAGAGTTTAAATCTGTGGCAGTTGATGTGGGTAAGTACCGAATATTCGTTACCGTAGAGTGGAATGGGTCCCCACTTTATGGAGAAATTTATGAAGCGGGCGACCTGAAAGAAGAGTTTGAAAATGTGAAAGATGACTTTAAAGAATTCACTAAGCTAATGTTCCGTACTACTGACCGTATACCAAGGCTCGTGGGCAACCGTATTGATGAAATAGAAAAAAATATTAAAGAAAAGTTCCCTCAGGTAGCCTACGTGGATATTGAAATAAACTAATTATGCCAAGCAAACATAAGAAAGATCAGAACACCGCGGAAAAAAATTTTGATATTATAGTCATCGGTGGCGGAGCGTCCGGCATGATGTCAGCGGGGAGAGCAGCGGAACTCGGTAAAAAAGTGTTACTGCTTGAAAAGAACACGCAACTTGGTGAAAAACTTAAAATAACAGGAGGAGGTAGATGCAATGTCACGAATGCTGAGAGCAACGTTTCCACATTTCTAAAAAATTACGGAATTGCGGAAGACTTTTTGTATTCACCGTTTTCTAAATTCGCAGGTAAGGAGACTTTTCAATTTTTTGATAAAAGAAATCTGTCGCTTGTGGTTCAAGCTGGTCAAAGGGCATTTCCACATACGGAAAAGGCCTTTGATGTATTCAAAGTAATGGAAAAATATTTAAGAGAAGGTGGTGTAAGTATTAAAACGAATTCCCCAGTAACCCAGATAATAAAAGACGGTGACAAGATTACTGGGGTTAAAGTTCAAGATAAAATATACTCAGCAAAATCATACATATTGGCCACAGGTGGAATGTCTCATCCTGAGACGGGTTCTACTGGAGACGGCTTTGATTGGCTCCGTGTGCTCGGTCATAACGTTAAAACCCCGACACCGACAATTGTACCCATTAAGGTCAAAGAGTCTTGGGTCAAATCCATTCCTGGCACAGTCTTCCCAGATATAAAGATCACTTTTTCCCTTGATGGAATAAAAAAGTTTTTTAAAAAAGGTAATATCCTATGCACTCATTTTGGACTCTCGGGACCTCTTATTTTAAATTCTGCTGGCCAAGTAAACGACTTGCTGTATGAAGGAGCCGTCACTGCGAAAATTGATATGTTCCCAAGCCTAGACGAGGCACAACTGGAAGCAAAACTTTTGCAGACTTTTGAAGAAAATAAAAACAAAAACTTGAAAAATGCGTTAAGTCAAATAATTCCTACCGGCGCTATCGAGTCCTTGCTTTCGCTTGTACCGAATTTAGAGCAGGATACTAAAGTCCACAGTGTAACTAAAGAAAATAGAAAGTCTTTAATAACGCTATTCAAAAACTTGTCCGTAACAGTCACGGGACTTATGGGCTTTGACAAAGCTGTAGTTGCGGATGGTGGAGTAGACTTGTCAGAAATAGACATGAAAACCATGCAATCCAAAAAGATTGAGAACCTTTATATTACTGGTGATTTACTCCATATAAATAGACCAAGTGGCGGATACTCCTTGCAAATCTGCTGGACAAGCGGGTATATTGCGGGTTGTAATGCTTAATACGAAAATATTTGAAACAAAATAAATGAGACCTGTGTACTAATAGATAGGAGTGGAAGTTATGAGGTTTCACTCTTAGTCGAAGGCCTACGACGCATTATTAGTTAATTCTAAAAAATTCATTTGTTAAACACAAAACCCCTTTAAAAATGGGGTTTTGTTCTGTTTTATCTAGAATTTGAAACAAAATGCCTCTCAAAAGTGTATTATTAATAGGTGAACCATCACGATTTAAACACAACTGACGAAAGCATAGTTGCAGAGGCACAGAAAGGAGACAGTAATGCTTTCGGCATTTTAGTTGATCGTTATCAAAACAAACTTTTACGTTACGGTAGAAAGTTTTTATCTCGAAAAGAAGACATAGAAGATATGGTTCAAAATGTTTTTATTAGCGCATATCAAAATATTAAAAGCTTTGACATCGACCAGAAATGGAGTTCCTGGATCTATCGCATTGCGCACAACACTTTTGTAAACGCATTAAGGAAAAATAAAACTAGCTTTTTAAGCATAGATTTCGACACTCTGCTATCACACCCAGTTTATGACGACCCCGATGTAAGAGAGCGCGAACAAAAAGAAATGCGTGTGTTAATAGACCAAGAACTAGACCATATACCTATTAAATACAGATCAGTACTGATACTTCACTACTTGGAAGAACTACCGTACAAGGATATCGCTGAAATCCTAAAAGTCCCCATAGGCACGGTAGGTATCCGAATAAAGAGAGCCAAAGAAATGTTGAAAAACAAAATTGATAAGGAAAAAATATAGAAAAATTATGACACAAGAAAAAGAACAAAACATAATACTTCCAATCAGAGACATTAAATACAATGTCCTAAATGAAATCAACTCGGGTGGGGTGGAAATGCGACCAAAGTTTCAATTTACATTGCAAATTTTCTTGCTTATCATCACCACCTTCTTAATCCTGATTGTTTCTATTTTCTTGTTAAATTTTATTTCTTTTATCACTCGCATCAACCACCACGCCTCACTTCTTGCATTCGGACCACGTGGAATTATTTCATTCATTTACTTCTTTCCTTGGTTGTTGCTCCTTATAGATATCGTCCTTATTTTTCTTCTGGAACACTTTGTTCGCAAATTTAGATTCGGTTATAGATTTCCGGTATTGTATGTAATTTCTGCATTGCTTGGAATCACAGTAATATTTGGATCTCTTTTGGACCGCATGACATCTTTTAACGACAAGGTTTTAGAAAGCAGGGAACACCTGCCTGATCCAATTGGGAAGTTTTACGACCAAGCCAGTAAACAACTTAGTGTAGGTAGTGGAGTTTGTTATTGCAAAATCTTAACTATCTCTAGTAACGGCTTCCTACTAGAAGACAGCAGAGCAGGGGGCACAAATCCTATTATTGTGGCAATACCAGAAGATAGTGGGGACTTGGAATTACTAAGTACTCTTCAAGTAGGAGACATGGTCCTGGTTGCCGGGACAGAAAAAGATGGGGTAATAGAAGCTTTCGGAATTAGGAAGTAGTATACAATATTTCAATATCAGATATTTTTATGTTAATCTAATTTCAGTAATGGATGCTTCATTTTTACTAAAACTTGTTACCTTATTTTTTATCGGAGGAGGAGCAATTGCCGCTCTTAGTTTTATTGCGGAAAAATCAAGCAATAAAGTAGCAGGAATTATTCTTTCATTTCCTTCAACGATTGTTATAACTTTTTTATTCTTAGCTTGCACTGAGTCTATCGATACAGTAGTTAGAGTTGCACCAACAGCACTCATACCATTAGGAGTCGGATTACTATTTCCAATTATTTACATAAATACTGGGCGTTGGTTAGCTAAACTAAATACTACTAAAACCCTAGAAGTTGCTGGCAGTTTTATAATTAGTACGATATTTTGGTTATTGATAAGCATACCTATAGCAGATAATAGTTTTTCTAACGTTACATGGGGGATCGGAGGTTATTTTATTTTGACGTTGATTGCGCACATAATTCTAAAAAAAGAAAAAAATAAAACAACTCCGCCAATCAACTACACAACTAAACAGATGATGGCACGGGCTTCTTTTATTGGTTTTATCATAGTTTTAATGGCAACACTATCTAAATTCGTTAGTCCGTTTTGGGGAAGTATTTTTGCTGTATTTCCAGCAGGAGTTGGTTCACTGCTTATGATATTTCATTGGCAATATTCCCCAGACCATCTTTCAGGTTTGCTACAGAAACTTCCCATTGGTTCACTTTTGATCTTTGTATACATAATTGCTGTGGTGTATTTTTTTCCACTCTTTGGACCTATTGCGGGTACTCTTATTTCGTACATCCTCAGTCTTATTGTATATTTAGGAATTAAAAAAATATTGAAGAATTAAAAAATAGGCAAACCAGAAGGTTTGCCTATTTTTGAGTTTTATCCTGACTCGACAGGTTATTTTAAATTGATTTATAACAAGCATTTACATTCACAAAATTTGTTCCATCGGAAAAAATTAAATTTCCAGGACACAGGTTTATATTCTCCGGATTAAACCAACTGGTAATCTTGGGCTTAACACTGTCCCTGATTTCCAAAAATCCGAAAGCTCTCCATGGCGGAAGATGCGTTTCGCAAAAGTTTGCTGGTATCGTTCTGCATATGATCCTTTTCCCGGAAATCGCGGCTGGTGTTCCAGGAGCTTCCTGGGCAAAGTTAAGCTGGATGAAATTTTGGCCCCAACTTTCCAATTTGCCTGTAGCCTTTAATTTGTAGCGGGCCAGCGAACCTGCAAAATATCTGCATAATAACTCGGTTTTGTGTTCTTCGGGAACATTTTGATACATCTTTCCATACTGTCCGCGAAAGAAATCGCGCATTTCAGCAGGGATTATCCCGCTCCATCCATACTCTCCTTTGAGAGTATTCCATGAAGAGAGTGAGTCAATGTTTCCGAAGCCATTCAAATCAGTTTCCTCAATGTAATCCAAAAATACCAGTTTTACTTTTTCTGCAAACACAAAGAAATCGGTTTCGTTTACTAAAGAACTTTCTGGTAAAGGGTTGATAAAATCTTTGTATCCGAGAATGTTGATGAGGGACAGGAAATCTTGCACATATTTTTCACTGGCTTTCCTCACACCATCTTGACCGGCAAAAAGATGATACCCACTAGTATCTTCGATCCGCAAGTTCACCTGAATGCCGGGTTCATAAAATTTACGAATTCTCGCATTGAGACAAGCTAAAGCCTTGAGTCCCATCACTTCAGCGATATCTATACTTTTGCAATTTAAAGGTTTTTTGCTTCCCCAAGGACAGAGTATGCGGATGGGGATTTTTTGCTCAACGCAGTACCGAATGGCACTTCTCATCACTACGATACTTTCAGGAGTTGGTGCTGATCCATAACGGATCTTATTTGTAGAAATAAACGCTGCTGCAACAGAGTCAACAACAGACCCCAAATCCCCAATATTTGCAGGTAGTTCGCTAGCAAAAAACTGTTCGACCTGAGCCCCATAAGGATCAAGTTCATTGAGAGATCTTATGATCAAAGACATATTAAGTTGGGTTTTGTTGTGAAGAACTTTGTTTCTAAAACAAAAAAGTACAGTAGAGTATACTGAAACTTGTTTTGAATTTAAAATATTGTACTCTGTTTTATATACTTTGTCAACCCCGTTATGACTTCATTTTTTATTTAACTATTATAGTTTTTATATTCGTAAACTCTCTGATTCCATGTGAGCTCATTTCTCGCCCGTAGCCGGAGCGTTTTGATCCACCAAAGGGGAGTCGCGGGTCGGAAGCAACAGTCGAATTTACGGCAACAGTGCCCACTACGAGCTTGTCGCTAATTTGCTTGGCAATCTTCATATTCTTTGTCCAAACTGCCCCACCGAGGCCGTAGACGTGATCGTTGGCGAGCTGTAGAGCTTCTTTCCAGTCCTTTGCTTTAATCAATGATATAACTGGTCCGAAGATTTCTTCTGTAAATGCTGGGTTGTTTTTAGTGACATTGTCCAAGAGAGTAGGTTCATAGAAATAGCCGGTGCCGGGAATTTTTCTTCCACCCCGAATTACTTTCGCACCTTTCTTAACTGCACGCTTTATTTGGTCGTCTAGTTCTTCGCGGATGTCTTCACGGGCAATCGGGCCAAGAGTGGTAGTAGTGTCCATAGGATCGCCAACTTTTACCATATCTAGCTCTCGGATAAAAAGGTCGCGAACTTTATCATAAACTTTTGCTTCTATAATAAATCTTTTTGGGGAGTTGCAGACTTGTCCTGCGTTGTTCATGCGGGCTCTTGTTCCTTCTCTAACTGCTTTTTCTAAATCTGCGTCATTTAGAATGATGTAAGGGTCTGCACCACCAAGCTCGAGAACACTCTTGGTAATGTATTTTCCAGCAAGAGCTCCGACTTCACTACCAGCTTTTTCACTACCAGTAAGGATTACCATCTGGACACTGTCATGCTTGATAACTTCCTCGATGTCTTTAGACTCAATAAACAAGCTTTGAAACACATCCTTAGGGATACCCGCATCTCGAAGTATTTTCTCTATCAGCATCGCCGTCTGAGGCACATTGGACGCATGTTTAAGAATGCATACATTACCTGCAAGTAAGGCCAATGAAGCGAATCGAAAAACCTGCCACATAGGGAAGTTCCAAGGCATTATTGCAAGTACGATACCCAAGGGTTCGTACCTCACGAAGCTTTCTTTAGCCTCCGTTTGAATATGTTCATCTTTCAAAAATACTGGTCCATGCTCTGCTATGTACTCTGCGTTCCAAGCCGACTTTTCAATTTCTGAAATCGCCTGTGCTAGAGGTTTGCCAACTTCTCTGACTACCACTTTAGCGTATTCTTCTTTGTTTTTTCGGAGGAGCTTAGCTAAGTTTTTTATGTAAGTCACTCTTTTGCTTAGCGGAACGTTGCTCCAAAGCTCATATGCTTTTTCTCCCTTTTTAACTTGCAAATTTATCTTTGAGCGATTAAGTGCAGAAAAAGTTCTCTCAACCTTTTCAGTAAACGGGTTTTTAGTTTGTATTGGCATACATTATTTATACTATAATTCAACGAAAATTCAAATTGCTTAAAATTATCCCCCGGAGTATAATGTTCCGTATGCAAACAGCAAGAGCAGTTTTAATACTAGGAATTTGGGTAGCAGTTTTACCATATCTTGGTTTCCCCGTAGTTATTAAGAATATTTTATTTGTGATAACTGGATTTATCCTAATATACTTTAGTCTTATTTTCTACAAACAAGCTGTCAGATTAAGGAAAAAAGAGGTGAGAACTTTTGACACTTACTCCGAAAATAATCCTGAGCAATAAGCCCAGCAATCAGCGACCTCATAAATTTATGAATATAAAGGAATTTTTAAACAACAAACAAAACAAAGTAACAATACTAGTAGCCCTAATGTTTTTTATTTTAGGTTCTTATGTTGGCTTTTATCATATAAAAAAAGTTGAAAGTGTAAATATTCTTACTAACGCCTCTCCTTCAAAAGAAGCTAATTTAGAACCATTTTGGAAAGTCTGGAACGCAATTGACGAAAAATATCCCGACGCGAGTAAAGTAGATGCAGAGAAAAGAGTCCTGGGGGCTATTGCCGGACTTGTGGACTCGCTTGAAGACCCGTACAGTGTCTTTTTCGACCCCGAAGAGACCAAATCATTTGAAGACGACATTTCTGGAAACTTCACAGGAGTGGGCATGGAAGTTGATATAAAAGATAAGGTACTGACAGTTATCGCCCCACTCAAAGACACACCTGCATATAAGGCTGGAATAAAGTCAGGCGACAAAATACTCAAAATCGATGAAACCATAACCTCAGACCTAACTATCGACAGAGCTATCAAGCTGATCCGGGGGGAGAAGGGAACTTCTGTTACCCTCACAATATATCGTGAAGGGGTGGAGGAACCAATGGAATTCAAAATAGTTAGAGATACCATAAACATACCTACCCTTGAAACAGAAGTTCGTCCTGATGGAATATTTGTAATAAAGCTTTACAGTTTCTCTGAAAATTCTGCCGACCTATTCCGGAACGCTATAAAGAAATTCTACAAATCAAAAAGCGACAAATTGATCCTAGACCTTCGGGGTAATCCTGGTGGATACTTGGATTCTGCTGTGGACATGTCTTCTTGGTTCCTTGCAAACGGCAAACCTGTAGTAATCGAAGACTCCGGCAACGGCAAGAAACAACAAATTTTCCGAAGTGCAGGCTATGACATCTTCAACGACAAATTAAAATTTGTAATATTGATTGATGGTGGTTCCGCTTCGGCGTCAGAAATCGTTGCTGGGGCGATGCAAGACTATGGCAAAGCCATTCTAGTCGGAGAACAAAGTTACGGCAAAGGTTCAGTGCAGGAAGTAGTGGAGGTAACTTCGAACACAATCCTCAAGGTTACGGTGGCAAAATGGCTAACTCCAAAGGGAACTTCAATCTCAGAAAAGGGTCTGACTCCTGACCACAAAGTTGAAATGACTCACGAGGACGTGGTGGCAAAGAAGGATCCACAAATGGATAAGGCAGTAGAAATATTATTAAAATAATAAATCAGAAAACACCATGAAAGTAATATTTTTAAAAGACGTACCTAGAGTAGGGAAGAGGCATGAGATAAAGGAGGTCAATGATGGCTACGCTTCAAACTTTTTGTTGCCTCGAGGACTTGCTGAAAAGGCTACCGATAAAGCGGTAGCAAGCCTTGAGTTGCGTCAAAAAGAAGTTAAAGTACAAAGAGAAATCCAAGACGAACTTCTTCAAAAGAATTTAGATGAGATCAAAGGCAAAGTCATCACTATCACAGGCAAGGCAAACGAAAAGGGAAGCCTGTTCTCAGCAATTCACAAGAAAGAAATCCTAGAAGCAATGATGAAAGAACATAGAGCTGAGATCAACGAGGACTTCATAATCCTCGAAAAGCCTATCAAAGAACTCGGTGAATTTGAGATTCCTATTGAAATCAAAGGCAAAAAATCTTCGTTTAAACTTTTAGTAAAAGGCTTGACTTAAGCGTATTCGCGTGATATAGTTCCGCTTAGAATAAGTGTTGAGTTAGAAAAACTCAGTGGTTTTATGAGACCTTTGAGTTTTTCTAACTTTTCACTAACAATCAACCACCCTGGGGCAAGCCCACAGGGTATGATCGGAAGCATGAGCCTACAGTAATCGTAACTGATATGGTGAATCTTCCGTCTTTCCTTGGTTAGCAACATAACGTTCGACACTCTTCCAGT